>JBAXQC010000019.1:0-39659 GCA_037131955.1 Bacteroidota bacterium | reverse complement strand
TACAGTTATTATTCCATAAAGGAGCATTATTTACAAGCCGAAAAATATTCTAATCTTTTGGCGAAAGAAATATCAAAAAAAAACAAGAATATCTTTGTTTATCATTTGATTACAAGCCCTCTTTTAAGATTTATTAGAGATTACTTTTTTAGACTTGGATTTTTAGACGGTTATTATGGATTTATTATTTGTAAAATTTCAGCACATGCCACGTATTTAAAATATAAAAAAGCAAGGAGTTTTAAACAAAATAATCATGTATAAAATTGTATTTGATGCCATAAAAACTAACAACATGAATAGTGGATTGGGGCGTTTTTGCAATTCATTGGCTCATGAACTTACTGTTCAAAACAAAGATTTTATAATAGACTACATTGTAAAAAAAATTGATTCGAGTTTAGATTTTTCATTTCAAAAAAAACTATCAGTTTTTCAAACTTTTTTTGGAATAAAGCACACAAATATCTTACACCAAACTCATCAAGAATCTAAACTTTTTGCTAGCAACAAAAAAACGAAAATAGTATTGACAATTCACGATCTAAATTTTCTAGAAAAGAAATATTCTGAGTCAAAAAAAAATAGCAAACTAAATTTAATTCAAAAAAAAATAAATAGAGCAGATGTTATAGTTTTCATAAGTGAATATACTAAAAATCTTGTAAACAATAATCTTAAATTAGAAAGCAAACAGCAATTTGTAATTTATAACGGAAATACATTAAACGTTAATCAACAAGAAACTCCCTTAAAATCTATTCCAGAAAATTCTAAATTCTTTTTTAGCATTGGAATGATACAAGAAAAAAAGAATTTTCATGTATTAATACCAATCTTAAATACATTTAAAGATTACTTTTTAATTATAGCGGGAGACAAATCAAATTCGTACACTCAAAAAATTATTTCTTTGGCAAAAGAATTTAATGTAGAAAAGCAATTAATTCTTCCAGGAAAAATAAACGACAGCCAAAAAGTTTGGTTGTACAAGAACTGCGAAGCATTTTTGTTTCCAAGCCTTGCCGAAGGGTTTGGCTTGCCGGTAATTGAAGCATTAAGCGTAGGAGCAAAAGTTGTAGCAACTAATAAATGCAGCTTACCCGAAATTGGAAAAAATTACATCCACTATTTTAATTCATTTGAGCCTGAAAAGATTGGAAGTGAACTTTTTGAGCTAATTTCTAAAACGGAATTGTTTTCATCACAAGAAAAAATAGACTATGCAAATACATACTCTTGGAAGAATGCTGCTCTTGAATACTCAAAAATATATAGATCTCTAATCTAACCTTTTTTTTAAATATATATTTGCATTAAATGAAATACATCTTTATCTATTTAATAAAAACTTATCAATACATATTGTCTCCTCTGCTACCAAATGCATGCAGGTACAATCCTACTTGCTCGCAATATGGCATAGAAGCTTTTAATAAATATGGAGTTTTTAAAGGATTCTGGCTTACACTAAAAAGAATATCACGGTGTCACCCATGGGGTGGAAGTGGTTATGATCCTTTGCTTTGACTTAAAGTAGAAACTTATTTTTTACATTAACGTACTTTAACCCGCTACAACTAATACTTATTTATTATTTTGCGTTAAAATTTGTGAGCAATAAAATACTTGAGCTACAAATTTGTTTATCAAAAACAACTGAATATCAAAAATGAACAAAAAGACAATATTAAAAAAAATTAAAATTACATTAGTTGCAATTGCCATTTCAGCATCATTGTTTACGGCATATTCTTTTACAGATAGCTACTTTGAAATATCTAAAAATCTAGACATTTTTGCCACTCTTTTTAGAGAAGTTAATACATATTATGTTGACGAAACAAAACCTGGCGACATGATGAAAAAGGCAATAGATGCTATGTTGGATGATCTAGATCCATACACAAATTACATTCCCGAATCAGAATTAGAAGATTACAAGTACATGACAACCGGTCAATATGGAGGAATTGGTTCGCTTATTAGAAAGAAAGGAGACTATATTGCAATATCTGAACCTTATGAGGGTTTTCCGGCACAAAAAGGCGGATTAATTGCAGGCGACATTATTCTTGAAGTAGATGGAAAATCAATAAAAGGAAAAAATACAGATGAAGTAAGTAAAGTTTTAAAAGGCTCTCCAAATACACCAGTAAAACTTTTAATAAAACGAGAAGGCGAATCGTCCAACATTACAAAAATAATTACCAGAGAAGAAATAAAAGTAAATAATGTTCCTTATTCAGGAATTGTAGACGATGGAATTGGATATGTTTATTTAAATCAGTTTACAGAAGATGCAAGTAAAAATGTAAAAGATGCAATAGTCGATTTAAAGACAAATCATCCCGACCTAAAAGGAATTATTCTTGACCTAAGAGGTAACCCAGGTGGTTTGCTGCACGAGGCAGTAAATCTTTCTAATTTATTTGTTGAAAAAGGAACAGAAATAGTAAGTACAAAAGGAAAAGTTTCTGAATGGCAAAAAAGTTACAAAGCATTAAATGCTCCCGTAGATTTAAATTTGCCAATTGCAATTTTGGTTAATAGAGGTTCAGCTTCCGCCAGTGAAATTGTTTCTGGAGCCATTCAAGATTTAGACAGAGGAATTGTTGTTGGTCAAAAAACTTTTGGAAAAGGCTTGGTGCAAACAACAAGAAACCTCACATACAATTCAAAGTTAAAAGTTACCACTGCAAAATACTATATCCCAAGTGGAAGATGCATTCAGGCTCTTGATTACAGTCACCGAAACGAGGACGGTAGCGTTGGCAAAGTTCCAGATTCGTTAATAACAGCGTTTAAAACAAAAAACGGCAGAAAAGTTTTTGACGGTGGCGGTGTAAATCCTGATGTAAAAGTTAAACCAAAAATCGCAAGCAAAATTCTTATTAGTTTAGAAAGCAAAGCCCTAATATTTGACTATGCCACACAATTTAAATTAAACAATCCTTCAATTGGTGCGGCTAAGCAATTTAGACTAAGTGACGAAGAATACAACAAATTTTGTAAGTGGCTAGATGACAAAGAATATGATTATACAACGGACACCCAAAAAGAGTTAGAAGAATTAAAGAAAATTGCAATAGAGGAAAAATATTTTGACAAAGCCTCTAAAGAACTAGAACTACTTAAAGAAGTAATATCTCACAACAAAACTCACGACTTAGAGAATTTTAAAACAGAAATAAAAACTGAATTAGAAAATGAAATAGTTGCACGATATTACTATCAAAAAGGGAAATTAGAACATTCTTTATCTTTAGACTTAGAAGTAAAGAAAGCCTCTGAGATTTTAAAAGACGACAAACTTTACGGAGAAATATTAGCTGGAAAATATGTTGATCCTGAAATAAAATAATTTCATTTATTTTACGTTGGTTGTCAATGCAACTAAAAAAGCAAGGAACTGAAATTTATTTTGTTTTTTTTATAAGCCTTCTGGCAATTGCTTTACCACTTTCTAATTTTTTAATTAGTGTCTCTCAAATTGGATTACTACTTTGTTGGGTTTTACTTCCTGGTTTTAAAGAAAGAATAAATGTTCTCAGATCCAATAAGTATATTTGGATATTTGCATCGCTTTACTTTTTGCACATTGCAGGTATATGCTGGGCTACAGATACAACGTTTGGGTTAAACGATCTAAGAATTAAACTTCCTATTTTATTGTTGCCAATAATAATTGGTTCGATAACTCCATTAAATAATAAATATAAATTTTTAGTTATTAAATTATTTATTGCAGCTGTTTTTATTTCTACTCTTATAAGTGTTTCAGTTTTGTTGGGCTTAAATGGAAAAGAGATCACTGATATTAGGCAAATTTCAATTTTAATTAGTCACATAAGATTATCATTGCTAATTTGTTTATCGATATTTTTTCTAGTGTATTTTTTATTCTTTAAAAGCTCCAATTCTATAATTATTAAAGTATTAATCTGTAGTTTAGTGAGTTGGTTTGTATTTTTTCTCTTTCTACTTTCCTCAATCAATGGACTGTTTGTTTTATTTACACTACTATTAGCCATTTTATTTTGGTTTCTTTTTTCAAATGCAAATCACCTTTGGAAATTCATTATTATAAGTACAATTATACTCTCAACTATTGGTGCAATATTTGGCATACAAAAAATAAAACTCGAATTTTTCTCTCTGTATGAAAAGGAATCAATGCCCACAAAAATTCATACAAAAAATGGGAGAGAATATACAGTTGAAGGCGACGATTCAAAAATAGAAAATGGGTATCATGTAGCTTGGTACCATTGCAAGCCAGAATATGAAAAAGAATGGAATATAAGAGCAAACATTGATATTGATAGCCTAGACAATAAAAATCAATTTATAAGATTTACGCTGCACAGGTATTTGACCTCAAAAGGATTAAAAAAAGATTCTGTTGGTATTTGGAATTTAAATGAAACTGATATTGCTAATATTGAAAATGGAATTACAAATTATAAATACAGTTTATCTTATGGATTAAAAAATCGTTTGTATCAATTGTTTTATGAAATTGAAGATATGCAAAAAGGAAATAAACCTCAAGGCCATTCGTTAGGCATGAGATTGTACTTGTGGAAAGCAGGAATAAATATTTGGAAAGATAATTTTTGGTTTGGCGTAGGACAAGGAGATATAGATTTAGAATTTAAAAAATTTCATGCTTCACAAAAAGATAAAATGCCAGAAACATATTGGATTAGAACACATAATCAATTTATAAGTATTGCAATTGCATTTGGAATTACCGGTCTTGCAATATTTTTGTTTACACTATTCTACCCATTAATTTGCGAAAGAAAGTCGTTGCACTTCTTCTACTTTATTTTTCTGGGAACAATGTTACTTTCATTTCTTGGCGAAGACACTCTAGAAACTAGTGTTGGAGCAACTATGTTTGCATTTTTTAATAGCTTTTTGTTTTTTAATTTTAAATCTCAATCAAAAAAGTAGCTGATTAATTATTTCTCTCATAAACACAAAATCTGTGAAGAATCAAATTCTTATCGTCTAAAATACCAATCTCATTCTTCGTCAATCTCCAATGGTTAGTATCTATCTCAGGGAAGTAAACATCACCATCAATTTCCAAATCTAAATGTGTAATGTAGAGCTTATCTGCAATTGATATACATTCATTGTATATTTGAGCGCCTCCAACAATATATATAGTTTCTCTACTTTTTAAGTTTTCTATAGCTTGTTCTATCGAATTGAAAACAATACAGCCTTCTTGTTTAAAATTTGTATCTCTTGTAACAACTACATTTTCTCTGTTTGGCAATGGTTTTCCAATAGATTCAAAAGTTTTCCTTCCCATTAATATTGTTCTTCCCGAGGTTAAATTTTTAAACATCTTTAAATCTGCAGGTAAATGCCAAATTAATTTATTATCCTTTCCAAGCACATTATTATTTGCAACAGCAGCAACTAAAATTATTTCAGACTTTTTATTCAAAATACTAAACTGCTACAGGAGCTTTTATGGCTGGATGAGGATTGTAGTTTTCTAGTTCAAAGTCACTGTAATCAAAAGAAAAAATATCTTTCTTGTTGGGGTTAATTTTCATTTGTGGCAGGTCTCTGATTTCACGAGACAATTGAAGATTAACCTGTTCTATATGATTGGTATATATATGAGCATCGCCAAGCGTATGAATAAATTCGCCCACACCCAAGTTACAAACTTGTGCAACCATCATTGTAAGTAAAGCATAAGAGGCAATATTAAATGGAACTCCTAAAAAAATATCTGCACTCCTTTGATAAAGTTGGCAACTTAATTTATTGTTTGCAGTATAAAACTGAAAAAAAGTATGGCAAGGAGGAAGTTTCATTTTATCAACCTCTGCTACATTCCATGCACTCACAATTAACCTTCTACTGTTGGGATTTTTTTTTATTTGATCTACAACATTTTTTATTTGATCTATTTTTTTTCCATTTGAATCGGGCCAACTTCTCCACTGTGAGCCATAAACTGGACCCAATTCTCCGTTTTCATCTGCCCATTCGTTCCAAATACTTACTCCGTTTTCAGTTAAATATTTAATATTTGTTTCCCCTTTTAAAAACCAAAGCAATTCGTGAATAATAGATTTTGTATGAACTTTTTTTGTAGTTAAAAGCGGAAATCCATCATTAAGATTAAATCTCATTTGATAGCCAAAAACACTTACTGTTCCTGTACCTGTTCTATCTTCTTTTTTTACTCCATGTTCTAAAACATGTTCTAATAGCTGATGGTATTGTTTCATTATCTTTTAATTATTACAAAACTACTTGAGCAATTCCACCAAATAAAAATAAATTATCAATAGTTATTAAGAATGAATATGCTAGTGCTTGTTAAACAATCTTGAATCAAAATAAAAGGACTTAATCTCAACAATATTAATTTTTCTGAACTCTTTGTGCTTTGGATTTAAAAGGTAATTAAAATCCCCCTCCACAACCGCAGAAGGCACCTTTAAAACAAGGTATTTATCTTCCTTAACAAAATTGTCTCCAAACGATTGTGTAAAGTGCGTTGGAGGAAAACTCTTCCAATTATCTGGTAAATTAGACACAGCAATTTCTTTCTGCTTTATATTATCCGGAATTTCAATCGAAATCAATTGGTAATCTTTTGGTACTATTCCTAAAGAAGTATGAACTGCAATTTCTGTTGTACATAATGCCCTAGACTCTGAGCAATAAATTAATGCAACTCCCTTGCTGTTCCATCTTCCACCGCTTAATTCGCTCCCTTTCCCGGATAAGTCTTTAGAGAATTTTGATTTGCACAATCTAAATACAATCATGCCAAAACACCGTATTCTATTTTAATAAGTTCATCTTTTAGAAGATTTATTCCAAAGGTACTATCAAATAAACTTTTTGGTTTTATACCACCTAAAGCAAGATTATTTGAATCTAACCAAAGATTAAATTTTTCTGTATCTCCAAAAACTTCTTTGCCTTTATTGTACAATAACGCTATTTCTAAAATTCTTTCTGATTGAGGAGAATCAAAGGTTCCTTGCTCTTTTTGATAGCGATGTAATGTTCTTTCAGAGATATGTAAAAAATTTGACCAATCGTTTTGTGTGAATGGAATATTGCCCGCAAACTTAGAAAACAAGCTAAATTTTATTCCTTTCCTAACCATGTCTATGAAAGAAAAAACTCCGTAATCATCTATTGCTCCATAAGATACTTGAGGATCATTTAATTGAAGTGGCTCCATAATTATAAATATTTGAACAAATATACGACTTTTTTCTAAAAACAAAAGACATTTGTCAATTATTCAAATTTTCCAATCTTTTTTAATTTTATATCACTTTCTATTTGCCTAAAAATTAAATTCATGTTTTTTATAATTCTATCTTTTACAAAAACTTCGTAGCTGGGAGGAAATTTTCCTGAGTTTATGGCAAGTTTACTTACAATATTTTCGGGCAAAGCTTGCGAAGCTAATAAACAATTTTGTTTGGTATATTTCATTTTAAATGAATAAAAATTTTCATTTAAACCTTCGTTTTCATTTTCTCCTAAAAGGCTAAAAGTAAACTTTACAATTAACGTATCGGTTGATTTCAATTGGGGCTCTGTATTTGATATAACAGAAAATATAAAAGGTTTTTTCTCCTTTGAATTCAATACAAAACTGTCTTTAATTTTAGCTTGTCCAAATAAGAGTAAAGAATTTATGAATAAGCAAAAAAATAATAATATTCTATTTTTCATATAAACATCTTACTTACCAAACCTACAATTTTATTTTAAACAATTTATAGTTCTATTGAATAACTAAAAAATTAACTCTGTTTCTTTGTGGCGCAATTTATATTATTTTTTTATGTTTTTACTTTAAATTTGATAGCAATATTTAGTAATTTAAATTTAAATTTGCATCCCTTAATATAAAATATAATTATGGCTTTTGATATCAAAATGATCGAGAAGGTTTACGATAACCTTGCAACAAAAATTGAAGCAGCTCGCAAACTAACAAACAAACCACTAACACTCACAGAAAAAATCCTGTATTCTCACTTGGCCGAAACATTACCTTCAAAACCATTTGAACGTGGAAACTCTTATGTTGATTTTAATCCTGATAGAGTGGCCATGCAAGATGCAACGGCTCAAATGGCTTTACTTCAGTTTATGCAAGCAGGTCGTCCAAAAGTTGCAGTACCCTCTACTGTTCATTGCGACCACCTAATACAAGCAGAAGTTGGTGCAGTGGCCGACTTAGAAAAAGCAAAAGATAAAAACAAAGAAGTATATGATTTTTTGGCTTCTGTTTCTGATAAATATGGAATTGGATTTTGGAAACCGGGAGCAGGAATTATACATCAAGTTGTTTTGGAAAATTATGCATTTCCTGGAGGCATGATGATTGGAACAGATTCGCATACAGTAAACGCAGGTGGATTAGGAATGATTGCCATTGGTGTAGGAGGTGCAGATGCTTGTGATGTTATGGCTGGCTTACCTTGGGAGCTAAAGTTTCCTAAACTTATTGGAGTAAAATTAACAGGAAAGTTAAGTGGTTGGGCTTCTGCAAAAGATGTAATTTTAAAAGTTGCAGGCATATTAACAGTAAAAGGTGGAACAGATAAAATTTTAGAATATTTTGGAGATGGTGCCGATTCATTAAGCTGTACAGGCAAAGGAACAATTTGCAATATGGGTGCAGAAATTGGTGCTACCACAAGTATATTTTGTTACGATCAAAAAATGTCATCCTATTTAAAAGGTACTGAAAGGGCTGATGTTGCAGCGCTTGCCGACAATGTTGCGGAACACCTAAGAGGAGACAAAGAAGTTTATGAAAATCCTCAAAACTATTTTGATGAAGTAATTGAAATAAATTTATCAGAACTTGAACCTCAGATAAATGGACCATTTACGCCAGATTTAGCCTGGCCAATTAGCAAATTTGCAGCAGCCGTAAAAGAAAATGGCTGGCCTCAAAAATTATCAGTTGGATTAATAGGATCATGCACAAATTCTTCTTACGAAGATATATCAAGAGCTGCATCTTTGGCTCAACAAGCTATTGACAAGAATTTGATAGCAAAATCTGAATATACCATTACGCCTGGTTCTGAACAAGTAAGATACACTGTAGAAAGAGACGGATATTTAGGAACATTTGAAAAAATGGGAGGCGTAGTTTTAGCAAATGCTTGCGGGCCATGTATTGGCCAATGGGCAAGACACGGTGCCGAAAAACAAGAAAAAAATTCAATCATTACCTCTTTTAATAGAAATTTTTCCAAACGAGCAGACGGAAATCCTAATACACATTCTTTTGTTGCCTCACCAGAAATGGTAACAGCTATGGCAATTGCCGGAGACTTAACTTTTAATCCATTAACTGATTATTTAACCAATGAAAAAGGGGAGAAAGTAAAACTTGACGAACCAAAAGGACTTGAATTACCTCCGCTTGGCTTTGATGTTAAAGATGCAGGTTACCA
This sequence comes from Bacteroidota bacterium, assembly GCA_037131955.1. GTDB lineage: Bacteria > Bacteroidota > Bacteroidia > UBA4408 > UBA4408 > CAIMMJ01. The sequence goes on along the minus strand of JBAXQC010000019.1, from coordinate 30,174 downwards.
AAAACCGGCAGATGATGGAAGCAATGTAAAAGTTTTAGTATCTCCCAGCTCAGACCGCTTGCAGTTATTAGAACCTTTTGCCCCATGGGAAGGAATTGATTTGCTTGGATTAAAACTTTTGATAAAAGCAAAAGGGAAATGTACAACAGACCACATTTCTATGGCTGGTCCTTGGTTAAAATTCAGAGGACATTTAGATAATATTTCTAATAACATGCTTATTGGTGCAGTTAATGCCTTTAACGATAAAACCGATAACGTAAAAAATCAATTAACAGGTAATTACGATTCAGTACCAAAAGTTCAAAGAGACTACAAGGCAAATAAAATTGGATCAATTGTAGTAGGAGACGAAAATTACGGCGAAGGTTCTTCCAGAGAACATGCAGCAATGGAACCAAGGCACTTGGGCGTAAGAGCTGTTTTGGTAAAATCATTTGCTAGAATCCACGAAACAAACCTAAAAAAACAAGGAATGTTAGCATTGACTTTTGCCGACAAAAATGATTATTCTAAAATACAAGAAGATGATTCTATTGACATAAATGGACTCTCTACATTCTCACCTGGAGTTCACTTATCATTGGTTTTTAACCATAAGGATGGTAGCAAAGATGAGATAAAAGTTAATCACACTTACAATGCTCAACAAATAGAATGGTTTAAAGCAGGTGGAGCCTTAAACATTATTAGAGCTTCTGTAAAATAAATTTAAATGTTTGTTCTAAACAAGGGGGTTACACTTATGTAATCCCTTTTTTATTTGTTCATCATTTTCTGAACATACTTTCCAATAATATCGAATTCGATATTTACAATATTTCCAATTGCTAGATTACAAAAACTAGTGTTTTCGAAAGTATATGGGATAATAGCAACAGAAAACTTATTAGTATCTGCAGTTACTAAAGTTAAGCTTACTCCATTTATACAAATTGAACCTTTTTCTACCATTAAATGATTAAATTTTTCTGGCTCAAACAATTCAAAGAAAAACTTCCAGCTTCCGTTATTGTTTTCAATTTCAATTAATTTTGCAGTTCCATCAACATGCCCTTGAACAATATGGCCATCCAGGCGGCCATTCATTTGCATACATCTTTCTAAATTTATTTCTCTGCCCACTTTCCATTCTGCCAAACTGGTTTTATCTATTGTTTCTTTAATAGCAACAACCTTATGATCATTACCTTTAACTTCCACCACCGTAAGGCAAACACCTTCATGTGCTACACTTTGATCTATTTTTAGTTCTTGCCCGATATCCGAATTAACCGTAAAGATATAGTTTGAATTTTCCTTAGAAACTTCTAAAATCCGACCCTTGCATTCTATAATTCCTGTAAACATTATTTAGAGAGACTGTATTTTATTTTTTTAGTTTGATCTTCACCGAAGATAAATGTAAAGGATAAATTTCTACCATCGTTTCCAAAAACCGCATCTTCTATTTGATGTTGTTTAATTTCGCCCAATGTATCTTTTAATGAAATGCTACCTTGGCCAATGCCAACAGAATTAACAGAAGTAAAATTTATTTTTTTTCCAGTGAATGAAACGTCACTTGGAAAATAAAAACATCTTCCATTTCCAATTACAGAGTCTTCTGATTGAATGTTTGTATAGGTTGTGGAAAAATCAAGATTAGAACTTACATTAAAATTTAATGTCCAAAATAAATTAGTATTCCATTGCGGCCTTGCAGTCCCTGAGAAGTTTCCAATAATTTTTTCCTTAAAATAATTAATATCAGGATAAACTTGAACTTCTTTGTTTCTTCTTACTTTAATTCCATCTTTATATAATGCAACAATTTCTAATTTATACAAGCCCGGTTCCTCAGGCTGCCAAACAATTTTTTTTAACTCCTTACTCAATGCCTGCATTTCATTGTCTTTGTTATCTCTTAAATACCAAGTTGAACTTTCGGGGTCAATTTGTTCTTTATCGTAAACAATATTTGTAATTAATTCTGTAGTAACGGTAGAATTTGTAACAACATCTTCGGTGTCGTTAACTAGGCTTGCACTGATTACACTAACTTCTTTTTTCTTACAAGAAACAACTGTAGTTAAAACTGCAACTAACAAAAAGAAATAAAAAACGATTTTTGAAATACAATATTTTTTAAGCATATTACTTACTTTGATTTTGATTAGAACCCATAATATGTATAAATCCTTTTAATAGAATTGGATCTTTAGGTTCTAACCTAATTTCGTTTACACTGCACATATAATAATAAACTCCATCATCACATTTTTTTTTGGTAACTTGATTTGTGCCATCCCAAAGTATCTTTTTATCGGTAGTTTTAAATACTAAACCTCCCCATCTGTCAAAAATTTGCAAATCAATATCCTTAATGTATTTATAAGGAAAAGGAATAAGTAAATCGTTTAAATTATCAAAATTAGGAGTAAATACATTGGGCAGTTCATAATTTGGACAATTGTCAACACAAACAGTGTCAGAAAAATCGCTTACATTTCCAAAACTGTCAACTGCAGCTATAGAGTAGCATCCGGCAATAGATATTGAATCATTGTTGTGATAATAAATGGTATCATTCCTTTGATAAATGGTAGCTATACTATCTAGCGAATTATTTTTTTGAGGTGCATAAAAAATTCTGTATTCAATAGCATCGTCAAAACAAGCTCTATTTAAATCGCTAATTTTAATTGTATTTAAAATATTTTCACAGTCAGCATTTATGCTTATTTTAGGAGGACAAGGTGGTGTTTTATCTTCTGGCACTCCACAAATTTGTTGAGACCAATTTCTTAAAGGAAGCACAAATCCGGTATCAGAATAATTTCCATAGGTAATAATTCTGTAGCAATATGTTCTACCATTTGTTAGTCCATTTTCTATGTAGGATAAAGACGTGGTAGAATCTAAAAGTAAGTATTCTCCTGGATTATTTATATTCTCCTTTTGGATATAATAAATATTATTTGACCAAGGAACTTCTGCAATCCACGTAAGGGTAATTGCATTGTCGGAACCCTGAGTACTTAAAAATGGAGATGAGGCTAAATTGGATTTTCCAATTTTATTTTCTCCCGAGTAAACTTCTATATAGTAATAATGAATATAGTTTACTGTGTTTATTAGAGTATCTAAAAATTGAGTTTGATCTATGTTGTTTAGCGTTGCAATTTGTGCAAAATTTTCAACCTGACTTTCTCTTCTATAAATTTTATATGAATAAGGCGGAGGCCACTGAATAGGATCTATTTCAGTTGGTTTTTTCCATTCAATGGTATCAATTCCATTTGTTGTGCTTGTTATACCAACCGATACTTTATAAATTATTGGTACATCCCTTTTTAGCCTTGCACAAATTTCATTTGAAGCCTTGCTTTTAGAGCTGTCTGAATACATTGCATAAATTCTATAACAATATTCATATCCGTGCAGCAATCCTATCCCGTTATTATTATCAGTAAAATTAAATGTAGAGCTACCTGAAATATATTTTATAAATTCATAACCTGCAGCGGCTGGAATTCCTGTTTCACAATAACTAGGATTAAAGCTACTTTCTCCTTGTCTTCTGTATATTTTATATCCAACAACATCAGGGCAAGCGCTTGCTAGCCAATTTAAATTTATACTTGTTCCAACTGGCAATGCAGAAACTAAGTTTGGCGGGGGGGCAATAACCGTTATATTTATTGTTTTAATATCTACTAATGGATTGGTTGCATTGTCTTTGGCTTTAAAGCTTATCTTATATGGGTTAATATTGATGTTAGAACAATTGGTATTCCAATTAAAAACAGCAGATGCAGAGCCAAAATTATTTGAAGTTTGTTCAAATGAAGCAGGATTTGACGACAGAAGATAGGGCAAACCAGTTGAAGTTAATTCTATGTTATCGGAATTAACATCGGTAGCATTTATAGCCAAATTCATTACGGTACCTGCAATAACACATGTATCATTTGCAGCTATTATTGGAGGATCGTTTTGGCAGCCGCCAATAACATTTATTTGCATGTCTCTTAAAACGTTTCCTATTTTAATACCATTCCTCCACTCCGTTATTAGTATTGCAAGATTATATTCACCAAGACCACCAATACTTGACCCTACACAATTTGTGGTATTAGCTCCTGGGCAAGTCCAAATCATATCTCCAGTAAATGAATTTATTGTTGCACCACTGGGAATAAAATAACAATCTATAGGTGAACCAAATTGGTCTCTGTTATTAATTAATTCATACGACAAGCTATCGCCATCTGGATCATAAGCACCTGGATTATGAATATATCGTTTGCAAAAGCAAGCATCATCAATTGGTGGATTTAGTAAAATTGGGGAACTATTTAATCCTAAAAATGGACTTATTGTAAGTTGACTTTGGAGATAAAATTGTACATCAATAGAATTTGGAATATTTACAATACTTTCATTTCTATTTGGGTCGTTTATACTTAAACAATAATTTCCAGGACCATTAAAGGTAAAATTACCCTGATAGATATTTTTTTTAATTGATGGAGTGATGAGTTCGCCTCTACCAACGGTGTTTGATGGGTGGAAATCGCTATTACAACCCAATGGCCCATTAGTTCTTGGTAAATTTACGCTATCAAAAATGGAACAACCGTTGTTGTTGTTACCAAAATATAAAAACAAATCACACCTGTCTGCAATAATATTAGGACCAACCTTAGTGTATGTAATAACCGTAAAATAATACTTTAACGGATTTGCAGTATCTTGCCTGTATGTTATTTCTCCTGCCCTGTTGTGGGTTGCGTAAGAATAGGTGAAGGAAAACAATAAACAAAAAAGCAAAAACTTTTTTAGCATAAACTCTGATAGATTACAAGAACACGAATTTAAACAAAAAGTTACTTATTAATTGATTACAATTAACAAATGTTTAAAATTGGCAATTTTTAAGAATAGATAACAAAAAAAAGCCACTCCTAAAAGAAGTGGCTTTGGAAAAGAAAATTAATGAATTATTACTCTTCAGTTATTGGAGCAGCGGCAGAATTCGTTAAAGTATCGTTTGTTTCTTCTAGAATTACATGTTCATGTTTCATGTCTTTTGAACAGCATTCTTTTGCTTTAATTGGCTCGGAATAAATAGTGTTTAATGTTGGAGCAATTACCAAGGAAACTATAGACATCAATTTTATTAAAATATTCATGGAAGGACCAGAGGTATCTTTAAATGGATCACCTACAGTGTCTCCTGTAACTGCTGATTTATGAGCGTCAGAACCTTTGAATTCCATTTTTCCATTTATTTCTACTCCTTTCTCAAAAGATTTTTTTGCATTATCCCAGGCACCTCCTGCATTGTTTTGAAACATTCCCATTAAAACTCCGCTTACTGTAGCTCCTGCCAAAAAACCACCTAGAGCTTCTGGCCCTAACAAAAAACCCACTAAGATTGGAGAAATAATTGTAATTGCTCCTGGAAGCATCATTTTTCTGATTGAAGCATCCGTTGATATAGCAACACATTTGTCGTATTCTGGCTTACCTGTTCCTTCCATAATTCCTGGAATAGTTCTAAACTGACGTCTAACCTCTTCTACCATTGCCATAGCTGCTTCGCCTACAGCTCTTATTGCAAGTGATGAAAAAATAAATGGAATCATACCTCCAACAAATAAGCTTGCCAAAACTTTTGCCTTATAAATATCAATTCCTTCAATTCCTGCAACCCCAACAAATGCGGCAAATAATGCTAACGAAGTAAGAGCAGCCGATGCAATTGCAAATCCCTTTCCAGTGGCCGCAGTTGTGTTTCCTACGGCATCTAATACATCTGTTTTTTCTCTAACTTCTTTTGGTAATTCACTCATTTCTGCTATTCCACCTGCATTATCAGCAATAGGACCAAATGCATCAATTGCTAATTGCATGGCTGTAGTAGCCATCATTCCTGCAGCCGCAATTGCAACACCATATAAGCCAGCACATTCAAATGAACCCCAAATACCACCAGCCAAAACTAAAATTGGCAAAAATGTTGATTCCATTCCTACTGCCAAGCCACCAATAACATTGGTTGCATGTCCTGTAGCCGATTGACGAATAATTGACATTACTGGTTTTTTTCCCATAGCAGTGTAATATTCAGTAATGATACTCATGAGGCTTCCAACAACCAATCCAACTGCTATTGCGCCCATAATTCCGTTTTTAGTAAATTCTAAATCTCTTAAGTATAAAGTATCTGGCATTAACCAAGAAACCAAACCAAAACTAGCAATTGCGGTTAAAATTATTGATCCCCAATTACCCATGTTTAAAGCCTTTTGAACTACATCAGTTTTAATCTCAGCTGATTCGCTAATCTTTACAAACAGTGTTCCTACAATAGAAAAAATAATACCAATTCCTGCAATTAACATGGGCAATAAAATTGGGCTAAATCCTCCAAAATTATCCACAAGAGCCGAACCATTTGGCCCAGTTACTTCTTGTCCTAAAACCATTGTTGCCAAAACTGTAGCAACATAAGAACCAAATAAATCTGCACCCATCCCAGCAACATCGCCAACATTGTCGCCAACATTATCTGCAATTGTAGCCGGATTTCTTGGATCATCTTCAGGTATTCCTGCTTCTACTTTTCCTACTAAGTCTGCGCCAACATCTGCTGCTTTTGTGTAAATTCCTCCACCAACTCTAGCAAACAATGCAATTGATTCTGCGCCTAGAGAAAATCCAGTAAGAACTTCTATTGTTAAGAGCATTTCGTCGGAATTTACAGCAGCATCCGGTGCAAATATTTGCTTTAAAACAATATACAACCCTCCTAAACCTAAAACAGCTAAGCCTGCAACGCCAAGGCCCATAACAGAACCACCAGTAAATGATACAGCCAATGCTTTACTTAGGCTTGTTCTTGCTGCTTGCGCAGTTCTAACATTTGCTTTGGTTGCAATTTTCATACCTATGTAGCCGGCCAAAGCGCTAAAAAATGCTCCTAAAATAAATGCAATAGAAATAAACCAATGCGAATGTTCATTTGCAGATGCCATAACTCCTAATAATATAGAAACTATGACTACAAAATAACCAAGAATTTTCCATTCTGCTTTCAAAAAAGCCATTGCACCGTCTGCAATTGCATCAGAAATTTCTTTCATTTTTTCATTCCCTGCATCTTGTTTTGTTACCCAAGACGATTTTACAAACGTGTAGATTAGGGCAATTATCCCAAATACCGGCACTAGATAAACAATGTTTTCGTTCATATTCTTTAGATTTTTCCTTTATTTATTATTTTTTTGTTCTTAACTTTTTTAAACGGGGGTGCAAATTTAATCATATTACCAATAATTGCAAATAAGATATAATTAAATATCAATCAACTACTTAGGCAAAAAAAATAACAAAAAATGAGAAATCGAACTATTTTTCTTTGTTAAGTTTTACTCCACTTGTCTCTTCTTTAAAAACAGCCTCTGTAATGTCATCATTATTTTTTTTGTAAAAACTTGCAAAGTTGTATTGAATCAATTTGTACTCGTCGGCTTTGGAATCAAAAACTTTGATAATAGTTGTGATTTTAAAATTTGGATAATTTCTAACAATTGTTGTGAAGCCCTCTGGATATTTTTTGGCTAACTCTTTTAACAATAAATTAAATTCTTCCTTTGAAAGTTGTTCATTAAAAACTGCTTTTGCGTCCTCTTCATTCATTTCATAAATTGTATCGCTTTTTGTATTTGCACTTAATGAAGTATTGGTTTTGATTTTAAGTTTAATTTCTTCACTTCTTAAAGAATCCCGGGTAAGTTTATCTTTTTCTTCGGTCTTTTTCTTCACAATTGCTTTTTGAGCTGTCTTTCGATTTTTTTCTGCATTTACTTCATTAATTTTTTGCTGATCTACTTTTTTACTTTTATCATCTACCACAGATATACCATTGGTTTTTCCTGCGTTTAATTTATAAAGTTCTTCGCCCTGCAAAAATTTTGATTCGGTATCCTTCTTTTTATCTTGATCTTCTTTTCTATTCTTATTATTTGAATCTAGTTGCTCAGGTGTAGATTCTTTTTTATTTTTCTGTTCTTCTTTTATTTGTCGCTGCCTATTACTTACTGCATTTTGTAGAGCTTCTAATTGTTCTCTAATAGCGTTTGTATAATTCTTATCGTAATCTATATTTTTCTTGTCAGTTGAGTAAAAGAATTCTCCAATTGGTTGATTTAATATCGAAAAATCTACACCATCAATTTCTCTGAATAATTCAACATCAATTCCGCTTCTAAGAACGGAAGTATTAATTGGAACATTTTCTGTATTTACTAGTATTTTTTTTGAAACATACCCTAATTTTGAGAACACAAGCATATATTGATTGTCTGTATTTAAAGTAAAACTAAATCCACCAATTTCATCAGTGGTAATCTCGGTAACGGGAATATTATTTTTTAATAGTAAAACATTTGCATTTTGCAATTCATGTCCTTCCTCATTTACTCGGCCACTAATTGTAATAATGCTCTTGGCAAAATTTCCATTAGGCAAATCTATTTGTGCATTTGCATTTATAGATTCAGCTATAAAAAAAGCCAAGGTAATAATTTGTAGTAAATAAGATTTAATTTTTACTTTTGAGACCATTAATTAGTAATTGTTGCAAAATAATCAAATTAAAATGAAACCTTAAATTTTTTATTTTAATCGGCATTTTTATCGTTTTCAAGGTAGATAATTTTAAATTCATCTTATGAATTAACATTTACATAATATTTGTTTTTCGTTTTAACTTACATAAAAACACTTGTTAACTAATTAGTTGTTTTTTTCTATAATTTCGCCCAACATTTGTATCAAACATGAAAAAAATTTACAAAATATTTTTTTGCGTTCTTATTATTTTACTAAAAATAAAAGAAAGCCATTCTCAAACAACAGAAAAGCATTTGTCCAACATCAAACAATTAACTTATGGAGGAGACAATGCAGAAGCATATTTTAGCTTTGATGATAACTACTTAACTTTTCAAAGTAATAATAAAAATTGGGGTGTAGAATGCGATCAAATCTTTTTTATGAACATCAAAAATGCCTCTAAAGATACATCTTACTTGCCAAAAAAAATTAGCGATGGAAGAGGCCGAACAACTTGTTCATATTTCTTGAAGAACAACAACAAAATTATATTTGCTTCAACCCATCATTTAATGAATGATTGCCCGCCATTACCAGAAGCACGGGCTGATCATAGGTATTTGTGGTCACTTTATCCGTTTGATATCTTTATTGCTGATACTCTAGGAAAAATAAGTAAGCAGCTTACCAACTCACCTGGTTATGATGCAGAAGCTACTATTTCACCTGACGGAAAAAAAATTGTTTACACTTCAGATAAAAGTGGAGACCTTGAACTTTATGTAATGGATATTGACGGACAAAACGAGAAGCAAATTACAAACGGTTTGGGTTATGATGGTGGTGCATTTTTTTCTCCTGATAGCAAAGGATTGGTATTTAGAGCCTCAAGACCTAAAAGTGAGGATGAAAAAAAAGAATACATTAATTTTTTAAAACAAGGCTTAGTTGCTCCAACAAATATGGAAATATATACTTGTGATATTGAAGGCAAAAATTTAAAACAAATTACAAATTTGGGAAAGGCAAATTGGGCTCCCTTTTTTCATCCATCAGGAAAAAAAATAATTTTTTCTTCCAATCATAATAGTAATCGCGGATACAATTTTAATTTGTTTATGGTTGATGAAAATGGCGAAAATCTTGAACAAATTACCTCTGAAAGTAATTTTAATGCATTTCCAATGTTCTCTTTTGATGGCAAAAAATTAGTGTTTTCATCAAACAGAAATAATCATGGAACAAAAGATACTAATTTGTTTATAGCAGATTGGAAAGAATAATTTGATAATAAAAAAAATTTATCCTTCATGAAATTTAAACTACCAATTGTTGCTTTATTTTGGTTCAACCAAATCTTTTCACAATCTATATCAATTGAAAATATAAAAAAACACATCTCTGTGCTTTCAAATGATTCTCTGCAAGGAAGAGGAACCGGAACAATAGGCGAGGCAAAAGCTGCAAATTATATTTCTCAAGAGTTTAAAAAAATTGGGTTAAAGCCTGTGGGTGATGATAATTCATATTTAAAAAGTTTTCAATACAAACATAGTTCTAATCCTCATGGAGCAAGTGATAAAGACACAGCTTTAAAAATATTAAACTCTAAAAATATTATTGGCTTTTTAGATAATGGTTCACCAAATACAATAATAATTGGAGCACATTATGATCATCTTGGGTTTGGTGATGACCAAAATTCTTTAGAGGCAAATCCCAAGGGCAAAATTCACAACGGAGCAGATGATAATGCTTCAGGAGTTGCCGGTGTAATTGAGTTAGCAAGGTATTTTTCTAACAATAAAAGTAAAAGTAATTACTTGTTCTTATGCTTTTCGGGCGAAGAATTGGGTTTAATTGGTTCTAAAAAATTTGTGGACAATAGCGAATTTGAACCAGCAAAAATAAATGCCATGATAAATATGGATATGATTGGCAGACTAAATGATTCCACAAAAAAACTTATGGTGTATGGTGTTGGCACATCACCATCTTTTGTTACTAAAGTTGAAAACTCAAACACTTATTTTAAGCTGGTTTTAGATAGTTCTGGTGTTGGGCCATCGGACCACACGTCTTTTTATTTAAAAAATATTCCTGTTCTGCATTTCTTTACGGGTCAGCACTCGGATTATCATAAGCCAAGCGACGATCTTGAAAAAATAAATTTCGTTGGAGAGCAAAAAGTTTTAGAGTACATTACTGATATAGTAAAGAAAATTGATGTTGAACCTAAATTAGAGTTTAAGAAAACAAGAGATTCCAACAATGACAATGCACCCAAGTTTAAAGTAACTTTAGGAATAATGCCAGATTATTCTTTTGAAGGGAAAGGGGTAAAAGTTGATGGCGTTAGCGATAACAAACCTGCCTTTAATGCTGGAGTAATGAAAGGAGACATTATAATAAAACTTGGAAATTTAGAAGTTACTGACATGAGAAGTTACATGCAGGGTTTAGCCGACAGCAAAAAAGGTGAAACAAAAGAACTTGTTGTAAAAAGAAATGGTAAGCATGAAATTTTAAAAGTCACTTTTTAAAATAACAAATAAATTTTATTCAGTTATTGCAACTTTTATATCCACAGCTTTACTTTTATCTTTTTTCTCTATTGTATAAGGCATTCCACCTTTGCAAACTTCAGTAACACTATTTGCACTATCAATACCAACACAATAAATATAATAATCGCCAGGCTTTAACCCTTCAAAATGAATATGATCTGGGTGGTTAGAGGAGGCAGATTCTACCAAATCATATTCGCTTAAACTTGCTGGTGCTTCTTTAGAATTAAATTTAATATACGCTGTTGAATTGGGAATGTTTTTTCCATGATGTTCAGGAAATACTGCAATATTTGCACTTCCACCAAGTCCTGCATCCTTTTTACATCCTATAAAAGTTGAGGCTACAAGTAAACATAAAATTATCTTATTTTTCATTTTTGAATTATAAAATTATTAATGTGCAGAAATTGAAATTAAAAACAATACGTATTTGCGTCAATTAATTTAGCAGCTATTTCTCTTCTTAAAACAACAGTATTTACAGGTTCTGTTTTAGTAAATCGCTTTAATCCTATCAACATCATTCTAAGCTCATCTCCTGCTGCAAATCCACATATTGCTTCCTTGCCGGCTTTGTTTATTCTGTCTGCAGCATCTTGTAAATACACCTGAAGTATGTTCATTTGAAGTTTACAATTTTCAACTCCTTTTGAATGGTACAATTTTTCAACCCTCAGCAAAGTACTTTCGGCAACATATAAATCAATAATCATATCAGCAATGTTTATTAATATTTCCTGCTCTTTAGATAGTGTCATCATTAATTTTTGAACTGCAGCACCGGCTACCATCAAAACAGCCTTTTTAAAATTTTGAACATATAAATTTTCCTTTGCAAATGGTGTATCATATGGTTCAGCAAAATCCGGAATAGACATCAACTCTCCAGCAACCTTTTGCGCAGGACCCATTAAATCTAACTCTCCTTTCATTGCTCTCTTTAACAACATGTCAACAATAAGCATTCTGTTTATTTCATTTGTTCCTTCAAATATCCTATTAATTCTTGCATCTCTGTATGCTCTGTCCATAGGTGCTTCGGAACTATATCCCATACCGCCATAAATTTGAACACCTTCATCTACAACATAATCTAATACTTCACTTCCATTAACCTTTAAGATTGCAGCCTCTGCAGCATATTGTTCAACTCCCTTAAGCTTAGCTTTTGTAGCATCCATACCCCCATCAATAAGGCTTTGAATGCTATCGTCAATGTTTTGAGAACATCTGTAAGTTGCACTTTCGCAAGCAAAAACTCTAATTACTTGTTCTGCTAACTTGTATTTTATTGCTCCATACTTTGAAATTGATCTTCCAAATTGTTGTCTTTCATTTGAATATTCAACGGATTTTTCTACGGCTCTTTTTGCTCCACCCAAAGCAGCACCGGCAAGCTTTACCCTACCTAAATTTAAAATATTTACGGCAATCTTAAAACCGTTACCCCTGTCTGATAATAAATTTTCTACTGGTACTTTTACATCGTTAAAAAATATTTGGCGTGTTGAACTTCCCTTTATACCCATTTTGTGTTCTTCCGCATTAAAAGTTATTCCTTCATATCCTCTTTCTACAATAAATGCACTTAAATTTTCATCGTTGTCTATTTTAGCAAAAACTGTTAAAATGTCTGCAAAACCACCGTTGGTGATCCACATTTTTTGACCATTTAAAACATAGTGTTTGCCATCTGCAGAAAGTACAGCTTTTGACTTTCCACTGTTTGCATCAGAGCCAGCTGAAGGTTCTGTAAGGCAATAACAGCCCTTAAATTCTCCTGTTGCTAATTTTGGGATGTATTTTTGTTTTTGTTCTTCGTTACCATATAATAAAATTGGGAGAGTACCAATTCCTGTATGAGCTGCAATAGCAACTGCAAAAGAATGTCCTGCACCTAAAATTTCGGTAGTTAGCATGGAGGTTGCAAAGTTTTTTCCAAAACCACCGTATTCTTCGGGGATAGAAATTCCAAGCAATCCTAGTTCACCTGCTTTATCTAAAAGCGATTGCATAAGCCCTTCTTCTTGGGCATCAATTTCGTTTAATTTTGGAAATACTTCTTGCACTAAAAATTCTCTGCAAGTTTGTGCCATCATTAGTTGTTCTTCGTTCCATTCTTCGGGAGTAAAAACATCTTTGTAAGAAGTTGAGCGAATTATAAATTCACCTCCTTTTATTGCATTTTCCATGTAGTTTTTTTTTGCAAGTTAAAAATTTATGAATTAATCAAGAAATAAACAGAAAATAAATTTTCTTAAAGTTTTGTTAAACAAAAAGCTGATTCAAAATATGAATCAGCTTTTTAAATTTATTGTTATGTGTTGTTTATTATTTATTTGCAACTTGTGGAACCAGCATTTTAAATCCCTTACCATGAACATTTATTATTTCTATCTCAGGGTCATTTTTTAGATATTTCCTTAGTTTAGTGATGTAAACGTCCATGCTTCTTCCGTTAAAATAATTATCGTCTTGCCAAATAGTTTTTAAGGCATAATTTCTATCCAACACTTCGTTCTGATTTAAGCAAAAAAGTTTTAAAAGTTGTGCTTCTCTTGTTGTAAGCCTCATTGATTCGTCTTTATATGTTAAGGTTTGATGATCAAAATCAAAATGGTATTGCCCTATTTGAAATTCTTTCAGTTCAGAATTATACATAGACTTTGATGATGTTCTTCTTAAAATAGCTTTTAACCTTAACAAAAATTCTTCTGTGCTAAACGGCTTAATCATGTAATCATCAGCACCAGCATTAAATCCTTCAATTGCATCTTCTTTCATTGCTTTTGCAGTTAAAAATATTAATGGTACATCATGATTTAAAATTCTGATTTCTTTTGCCAAAGTAAATCCATCCATAATTGGCATCATCACATCTAAAACACAAATATCAAATAATCCATTTTTAAATTTCTTTAAGCCTTCTTTGCCGTCAGCAGCTAATGTTACTGTGTATTCTTTTTCCTCAAGATACTCTTTTAACAGATTTCCTAAATTGTGGTCATCTTCTACTAGAAGTAAATTTATTTTCTGATTATTTTCCATGGTGTATTTTTATTTAATATGTCAAAATTGCAACCAATAAGTATTTATAAACATTACAAAAGTTTAAAGAAAGTTAATTCACCTCAATTTGAAAAGGTAAAAAAACTCTAAAGCAACTTCCTTTGTCAATATCACTATAAACGCTGATGCTGCCAAAATGTTTTTCAATAATTGCTTTTACATAACTTAATCCTAATCCAAATCCTTTTACATTGTGAATGTTTCCTGTTGGCACCCTGTATAAATTCTCAAATATTCTTTTCTGATTGTCTTTGCTAATTCCAATGCCGTTGTCTTCAATTTCCAAAACAACTCCTTGCGGAATAAGTTGTGTTTTTATTTTTATTTCTATTGTTCTATTTAAGGATGAGTATTTTAAAGCATTGTCTATTAAATTATTTATAACATTTGTTAAGTGCACTTTATCTCCCTCAATATAGACTTCATCTTTATAAAAATTTGTGTGTACCACAGCTTCTTTCTTTGCCAATTGGAGTTTTAAATTTGTTATTGCAGATTCTATAAGATGATTTATTTCAATTTTTTCAAAGTTGAGATTGATTTTTCCTTTTTCAAGAATTGCAGTTTGCAATACATTTTCTACCAATAATGAAAGTCGTTTATTTTCATCAGAAATTACTTTTAAATATTTGTCTAATTTATTTTGAGAAATTGCAATACTCTTATCGCTTAAAACATCACAAGCCAGAGAGATTGTACTAATGGGAGTTTTAAACTCATGTGTCATATTGTTGATAAAATCGTTTTTTATTAACGAAATCTTTTTTTGCTCTAAAATTGTTGAGAATGTATAATAGTAGCCTGCAATAATTGTAAGTATAACAACAAGCGAACCAGTGAGCATGAACCAACTAGATTTTAATATAAACTTATCCTCGCCCGGAAACAAAATTGTAAGAACACTTGGCTCAAGAAAAACGTTGTTAAAAGACAAATTTATTTTATATTTTGATTCAGTTAGCGGTGTTATTAGTTCTTGCTTTTTGGGATATACAAATTTGCTTCTTGAAAATTTTAATATTCCAAACTCGTATTTTAGTTTCACGTTCTGATCATGCAATTCTACTTTTAAAAGAGAATCTACCATATTGGTATCAATTTTTTCTAGGTAATCGTTGTATATATTAACGCTTACCAACTCGTCAAAAATATTATCTACAAATTCTCTTTTTTTATTGAACCATGACATGGATGGTTTTGAGGTATCAATAGATTGAAAATTAAAAATATTTGCAATATTGTTTGAGCCCAAGGCATAATTCAATGAACCGGCAGTATCTAAACCCAAAATCGATTTTTCTCTAGTTTGTGTTTTAAGAATTCCATTGGAGTCAGTGGTAATTTGCTCCATCACATTTAACTTAAAATAATCTGCAGGATTTGAAACTTTTATTTTTTCATTAATTCCAATATTAGTAGATCTATTAAAATCCTTTTTTCCTCCAATTATTGAATTAGGTTGTCTTCTTAGGTTTAGTCTTCTTGTGATTTTTGCAGCTGTAGCTTTCTTTTCTAATTTATATACCACTTGGTGCAAGGCCGCGTTAACATTATTTTCGAACTGTTGCCTTTGAACCTCCAGTGCATTATTTATCCAATATAATTGTAAAGCAATCAAACTAACAATAACAACCGAAACCAAAATAATGGCTATTTTAAATTGTTTTATTCTCATTTACTAAATAAAAATTAGTTTAATTTATTTTTTTTGCAAATTTGCGAATATGTTTCGAGTATTTATTTCACTTCTGTTAATATTTTCTTGTCAATCGTTAAGAAGTCAAAATCAAATAGATTTTTTAACAGGAAAACCATCTGAAGGCAATGAAAAAGTAAAAACAGAGACTCAAAAAAATGAAAATTCCGATTGGGAAACAATTAGAAAAAAATTGTTTTTTGGAGGTAATTTTGGTTTACAATTTGGCAGTTTTACTTTTATTGATGTTTCACCACTAATTGGATATAATTTAAATGACAAAACTAGTATTGGCGTGGGATATACGTTTAATTATTTAAGAAATAGATTTACCAACACTTCCTTGATAATAAGAGGGGGAAGAGTTTTTGCCAGGTACTTTATAATGCCTCAACTTTTTGTTCATGGAGAATATGAGGGTTTACAAGGTTTATACTCGAGTGATAGAACAAAATGGTTTTATACACCTTTGGCAGGATTGGGATACAGGCAAAAAATGGGAGACAGAGTATTTTTTGACCTACAAGCACTGTGGAATTTTAATCCAGCTATTTATTCTCCTTATTCAAATCCTGTAATAAGAGCAGGAGTTATTTTTTAATTTTTTAAATGGAAAACAATAACCAGTTATTGGCAAAAAAAGTTGTTGATACCATGCTTGAAAAAGATTGGTTTAGTCAATGGCTAGGTATAGAAATAGTAGAACTTAAACCAGGCTACGTTAAGTTAAAAATAAAGATAAAAAAAGAAATGCTAAATGGATTTCAAATTGTTCATGGCGGAATCTATTACTCTATTGCAGATAGTGCTTTGGCCTTTGCATCTAATTCTTATGGGGTAAAAAGTGTATCTGTAGAAACATCCATTTCTCATTTGATTTCATGCAGCGAAGGCGAAGAAATTTTTGCAGAAACAGAGGAGATTTTTTCAGGAAATAAAATAGCTGTTTACACCATTAGTATTCTAAATAAAGAAAATAAAAAGGTTGCCGTTTTTAAAGGCACAGTTTACAAAACTGGCAAAGAATGGTTTCCAGCATAACTAAATATATGAAAAAAAGTTTTATTGTAGATGGAGTTAGAACTCCAATTGGAAGTTTTGGTGGTTCATTGGCACCAATTAGAACAGATGATTTGGCTGCAATAGTTTTAAAAGAACTCGCCAACAAATTTCCAACATTAGATTTAGAAAAAGTATATGATGTAATTCTTGGCTGTGCAAATCAATCGGGAGAAGACAATAGAAATATTGCACGAATGGCTCTATTGCTTGCAGGATATCCAATATCAGTTCCAGGCGAAACTGTTAATAGGCTTTGTGCTTCGGGCCTAAATGCAGCAGCAAATGCTTCTAGACTAATTAATACCGGCGAAGCAAATTTAGTTGTTGCAGGTGGCGTGGAGAGTATGACAAGAGGTCCTTGGGTAATTTCAAAAACCAGTTCAGCATTTGGAAGAGATGCACAAATGTTTGACAGTAGTTTTGGCTGGAGATTTATCAATCAAAAAATGAAAGAAAAATATGGCGTTGATGCCATGGGTGAAACAGCCGAAAATTTAGCAGAACACTATAAGATAAGTAGAGAAGACCAAGATAAATTTTCTTTGTGGTCGCAGCAAAAAGCTGCTATTGCAACTACAAATGGAAGATTAAAAAAAGAAATAATTCCTGTTTCTATTCCTCAAAAAAAAGGAGAGGCAATAATTTTTGAAAATGATGAATTTATTAAACCCAAAACCACATTAGAAGGATTAAATGCTCTAAAGACTTCATTTAAAAAAGATGGTACAGTAACTGCAGGAAATGCTTCTGGACTTAATGACGGAGCAGCCGCAATGTTAATGGCCTCTGAAGATGGACTAAATGATAATAATTTAGAACCATTAGCAGAAATTATTTCCATCGGAATTTCAGGTGTTGAACCAAGAATTATGGGAATAGGTCCAGTTAAAGCTTCCCAAATTGCATTAGAAAGAGCAGGTCTAACCATGGATAAAATAGATTTAATTGAATTGAACGAAGCTTTTGCAGCTCAAGTATTATCATGCACCAGAAGTTTAGGAATTGAAGATTTTGATAATAGATTAAATCCTAACGGTGGTGCCATTGCGTTGGGTCATCCACTTGGTATGAGCGGTTCAAGATTATTGATTTCTGCTGCTAAAGAATTAAAGCTTAAAAATTTGAATTATGCTTTAATAACTATGTGCATTGGAGTTGGACAAGGCTATGCAATGATTATAAAAAAAGTATAATAAATGATTTACGAATTTAACGGTTATATTCCAGTGATTGATGAAAGTTCTTTTGTTCATCCTCAGGCTTGCGTTACTGGTAATGTAATAATTGGAAAAAATGTTTATGTTGGACCAGGTGCCGCAATAAGAGGTGATTGGGGAGAAATAATTATTGAAGATGGTTGCAATGTTCAAGAAAATTGTACCCTGCATATGTTTCCTGGAACAAAAGTATTCTTAAAAGAAGGGGCTCATATTGGGCATGGAGCAATTATTCATGGTGCCACAATAGGAAAGAATTCACTGGTTGGTATGAATGCAGTAATCATGGACGATGCAATCATTGGCGACGAATGTATTGTTGGAGCATTAAGCTTTGTATCGGCAGGAACCAGTTTTGAGAACAGAAAAATTATTGTTGGAAACCCTGCAAAAGCAATAAAAGAGGTAAGCAACGAAATGATAGAATGGAAAACAAAAGGAACAAAACTTTACCAAAACTTGCCATCAGAACTTTATCAAACATTAAAAGTTGTTGAGCCTTTAAGGCAAATTCCCTCAGATAGACCTAAGCAACAAGAAATATATCAAAGGTGGAAAAAATAGTTAGTTTTTTATTTCCCTTTTAATAGGTTAATTAAAGCGTCGTTTAGCTCTGCGAATTTAAATTTAAAACCTGTATCAATAATTTTTTTTGCACTTACAGGAGCGCCATCCAACACCAATTGAGAAAGTTCTCCAAAAATAAATTTTATAAAAAAAGCTGGAACTTTTGGCAGTAGAAGGGGGCGATTCAAAACTTTCGCTACATTCATAGTTAAGTCATAATTTGTTGCAGCAGAAGGTGAAACCCCATTATAAATACCATTCATAGTAGGATTTGTTACTGCTTCAAAAAATATGTTGCATAAATCATCAATGTGTATCCAAGGCATAGTTTGTTTTCCGGTGCCCAATGCCGATCCTACAAAATATTTTATTGGTTGCACTAATTTGGGCAATGCTCCTCCTTCTTTGGCCAATACAATTCCAATTCTAATAATTGAAAATTTAGTGCTTATATCAATAGCTTTAGAACTTGCACTCTCCCATTGAAAGCAGCAATCTCCCAAAAAACCTAAATCATGTTTATCTGTTTCTTCAAAAGGTCTACCAATAGAATTTAGTCCATAAAATCCAATAGCACTAGCTGCAACAAATGCATCTAGTTTTATCTTTAAGGAAACTAATTTTTTTATTAAAAAATTTGTTCCAAGTACTCGGCTGTCAATAATTTCTTTTTTTCTTTCTTGTGTCCAAGGTTTATCTGCGATTGCCGCACCGGCCAGATGTATAATTATATTAGTTTTCATCAAAGCCTCCTCTTCAATAAAATCTTCATTTACGTTCCAAACAAATTGTTGGTATTTTGAATCTGAAACTTTTTTTCTTACCAAATGAATTACTTCAAAATTATTGTCATCCAACAATTTACTAAGGTGATTTCCTATTAGTCCGGAGGCACCTGTAATTAATACTACATTTTTGTTCATGATGATGTAAACATCAAAAAATAGAAATAGTTTTAATCGTTATCTTTTGAAGGCTTTGCAATTGCTTCTAATATAGAGGTTGTAAGAGACAGAATTATTGAAAAAAACAAGGCGGTAAAAAATCCTTTAACGTTAAAATCTTCAACAAAATAATCTGCTAAAAGCACCAAACAAGCATTTATTACGAGTAGAAAAAGTCCTAAAGAAAATATCGTTACCGGAATAGTTAAAACAATCATAATAGGTTTTACAATGCTATCTAAAAATGCCAAAACTACAGCAACAACAATTGCAGTGGTAATATTTTTAACTTGTACTCCTGGCATAAAATAGGAAACCAATATTACCGCTAAAGTTTTTACAAGTATTTTTGTTAGAAAGTTCATAAGGTTTTAAAATAAGAGTTAATGTATTTTATTTAAAATTGTGAGCCATAAAAGTAAGTATGATTGCCAAGGAAAAAAATTATTATAAAATATATCTTGAATCCATTGAAGATTCTTTGGCAAAAACAGAACTCAACTTAGAAAAGAATTCCAAATTAAAAGAGAAAAATGAAATCAAGGTTGATAAAAAAGTAAAAAACAAAACAAAAGAAAAGTCCTCCGATAAGTTAGATTCAATAACTGAAAAAAAAGAAAGAAAAAAATCCGAGCAATCAAAAAAAGAAATAGGTACTCTTAATACCAATTTAAAAGAAGCAAATACCCAAATCGTAACTCAAAAAAGTTTAGTAAAACACTCTAACTATATTTTAAAGGACACATTGGGTAATAATGGCAATGATTCTGTGTTGCTCAGTAATTGTATTGCAAATTTAGTTAAAGATGAAAGTGCAGTTTCTACTCTTCAATACTCAGATACAATTCCAAATCTCAAAGAATTTGTTAAAAAAAACGAAGCGGTAATTTTTAAGGGAAAGAGTACATACAAAGTTGAAAAAATTACTTTTGGCAAATCTATATTTGTGCCTCATGTTTTAAAGACCAGACATACTAAGCCAATTTTTATACAACACAAAGAAAAGGGAGTTGGATTCTCAATAATTTTTTTGGCGTTGATACTATTTGCCATTATACAGGTTTTATATCACAAGAGATTTCAAATGTTTAGAAATGCTTTTTTAAACAATAGATATGCTGCCCAAATAATGAGAGAAGAAAATGTTTTAAATTATAGGATTTCTCAACTACTAACCGTTGTATTTTTATTGACAGGATCACTTTTTATTTTTCAAATAAATAAATTCTACGGTTCAATGCTAAAAGGAATATCTGATTGGGAACAATATGGAATTATATTTTCAGGATTTTCTTCATTCTTCCTTTTAAAATACATTATGAATAAAATGTTAGGATATATTTTCTTGGTGGAGAAAGAGGTAAAAGAATTTTTGTTCAACTATTTTTTGTTCAATCAGTTTTGGGGGCTAGGTTCCATTATAATATTGGCTCTTATGGAATATGGAAGGAATTTCCCCTTTTCAGAAATTATGGTTGCCGGATTGGCCTCGTATGCCTTAGTATTTGTTTATCAAATAATTAGGTCATATTCGCTTGCTATGCCAAATAAAAGGATTTCTAATTTGTATTTATTTTTATACTTTTGCACCCTTGAAATTTTACCCTTAGTAATTATTTCTAGTTTTTTATTTTAAGTGTAATCATAAAAACGATTAAAATTGGCTATAGTTGATTTAAAAATAAAAAGTATTTTAGTTACTCAGCCAAAACCTGAGGGTGATAAATCGCCCTACTTTGATTTATCTAAAAAACTAAACTTAAAAATTGATTTTCGCCCCTTTATTCATGTTGAAGGTGTTTCTGTAGCAGATTTCAGAAAAGAAAGAATTAATATACTGGATCATACTGCAATTATTTTTACGAGTAGAAACTCTGCCGATCATTTTTTTAGAATTTGTTCAGAAATGAGAGTTACGGTGCCCGAATCCATGAAATATTTTTGTATCTCAGAGTCCACAGCCTACTATCTTCAAAAGTTTATACAATACCGTAAGCGAAAAATTTTTTATGGAAAACAAACTTTTAACGATTTACTTGAAATACTAAAAAAACACAAGGATGAAAAATTCCTTTTGCCTTGCTCCGATATTGCAAAAGAGGAAGCAGCTGAATTATTAGAAAAAAATAAATTGGCTTATACAAAAGCGGTTTTCTATAAAACCGTGTGTAGCGATTTATCTGATTTGGCAAAAGTTAACTACGATTGTTTAGTGTTTTTTAGCCCGGCAGGAATAAAGTCATTGTTTCAAAACTTTCCAAAGTTCAAACAAAACAATACAAAAATAGCCGCATTTGGTGCAACAACTGCCAAAGCTGTAGAAGAGGCCGGATTAAAGTTAAATATCATGGCTCCTACCACAACAGCTCCTTCTATGACAATGGCAATTGAACAATTTATTGCTGTTTCTTCAAAGAAAAAATAGTTTGCAAAGTTAATTTTTACCTTAAACTTTATTTTAAAAGCTTAACTTTGAAGCTATTCAAAAAATTCCATTGATGAAACGATTGAAATTATACATACTTGCCATTCCACTAATTTTTATTTCAAAAATTTCTCTTTCCTTTACAAGCGATACTATAAATAATATTGATGGCAGCAAGTTTAGACAAGGATGGTGGATCATTAGTAACGAAAACAAACAATTGGATAATTGCGACGTTAATTCAAAAGTAGAAGAGGGAAGATATGCTGACAATCAAAAAACTGGAGTATGGAAATCTTACTTTTGCTCAGGAAAAATAAAAAGCGAAATCACATACGAGGAAGATAGAAAAATTGGATACGCTAAAATTTATTTCGAAAATGGAAAAATTTTTGAAGAAGGTTTTTGGCGAGTAAATCACTGGGAAGGAAAGTATAAATTATACCATGAAAACGGAATTGTTTACCAAGATTTTAATTTTGGACCAGATGGAAAAAGAGATGGTGTTCAAAAATATTACTATCCAAATGGCAAATTAATGGCCGAAGGAACCTGGAAAGACTCTAAAGAAACAGGAACAATAAAAGAGTATGCACTAAACGGAAAACTCATTTCTGAAAGAGTTTACAATGATGGAATTATAAGTACCGAAGCATCAAAATATTATCCAGAAACAGCGGATGTTAGTGAAGAACCTGAAATTATTGAAGAAAAAACACCTCCTCCCCCACCACCTCCCACAGTTGAAAGAATTGGTGAACTAAAAGATGGTTATAACAAAACATTTACCAAAGAAGGAAAACCCTTGCAGGAAGGCGAGTTTAAAAACAAGAAACTAATTACTGGAAAAAAATTCATTTACGAAGGCGACAAATTGGTAAAAACACTTATTTATCAAGACGGTGCCTTAGTTAAAACAATTACAGAAAAATAGGTTAAAAAACATGTCTTTATTTTTATACAACACCCTTTCAAGAAAGAAAGAGGAGTTTAAAGCTATTAATCCTCCGTTTGTTGGACTCTATGTGTGTGGGCCAACAGTTTATAGCGATGTTCATTTAGGAAATTGCCGAACATTTATTTCATTTGATTTATTGTATCGTTATTTAGTGCAATGTGGCTACAAAGTTCGCTATGTAAGAAATATTACTGATGCCGGACACCTAGAAGGAGATAGAGACGAAGGCGACGATAAGTTTACCAAAAAAGCCAAATTGGAACAGCTAGAACCTATGGAAATTGTTCAACGTTATACACTTGGATTCCATGAGGTAATGCAGTTATTCAACAATCGTCCACCAAGCATTGAGCCTACTGCTACAGGACATATTGTTGAACAAATAGAAATGGTTAAAGAAATTCTAAAAAACAATTTGGCATACGAAGTTAACGGAACAGTATATTTTGATGTAGAAAAATATGCCAAAGAAAATAACTACGGTGCATTGACGAACAGAATGCTTGAAGACTTAATTTCAAATTCGAGAGAATTGGATGGCCAGGACGAAAAAAAAGGCCGTTTAGATTTTGCATTGTGGATAAAAGCAAAACCAGAGCACTTAATGAAATGGCATAGCCCATGGGGAGAAGGTTTTCCCGGTTGGCACATTGAATGCAGTGCTATGAGTAGCAAATATCTGGGCAATACATTCGACATTCATGGCGGAGGTATGGATTTGGCTGCTACACATCACACCAACGAAATTGCTCAATCTAATGCCTATTGTGGACATCAACCTGCAAACTACTGGATTCATACAAATATGCTTACAGTAAATGGGCAGAGAATGGGTAAATCTTTAGGAAATGCTTTTTTGCCGCATGAACTTTTTAATGGTAGCCATCCTGTTTTGGAAAAAGGTTTTAGTCCGATGACGGTTAGATTTTTTATGCTTCAAACTCATTATAGAAGTACCTTAGATTTTTCTAATGATGCATTAAAAGCGGCTGAAAAAGGTTTCGAAAGATTTATGAATGCAATTGAAACTCTAGAAAAATTAAAGGTTTCAGATTTTTCAACCGTAAATGCAGAACACTATAAATCAAATTGTTTTGCAGCAATGGACGATGATTTAAATACGCCAATTGCGTTGGCTCATTTATTTGATGCAGTAAGGCAAATTAATTCTGTTTACGCAGGCACAGAAACCATTGATAACGCTAATTTAACAGAGCTAAAAAAATTATTTTACACATTTGCGTTTGATATTTTTGGATTAAAAAAAGAGAATGAAAAAAGCACTGAAAGCCTTGAAGAAAATTTAGTTTCGATACTTTTGGATTTAAGAAAAGAGGCAAAAGAAAATAAAAACTATGCAGCTTCAGATGCTATAAGAGACAAATTGAAAAATATAGGTATTGAAATAAAGGATACAAAAGAATCTACTACTTGGGAAAAAATTTAAAATGAGAGTTAAACTTTTTAATGTATTTTGCTTAGTAAGCATACTTACCTTCTTTGTTTCTTCGTGCAACAACGATAAAAAAAATGAAAACAAAGCAGAAGAAGAAAAATCGTTTGTTCAAAAATCGCCTTCGTTTAATGAAGACAGTTGTTATAGTTTTTTAGAAAAGCAAGTTTCTTTTGGGCCAAGAGTTCCCGGAACTGCTGCACACAAAAAATGTGGCGATTACCTTTTTAATCAATTGAAAAATTACGGATTAAAAATCTACACACAACATGCACCCGTAACAACCTACAATAAAAAAACCTTTAACCTCTACAACATAATAGGAAGTTACAATCCCGAATTAAAAAACAGGGTTTTATTATTGGCTCATTGGGACTGTAGACCATTTGCTGATGAAGATGTTATAGATACCGATAAACCTATTGATGGTGCAGATGATGGAGCTTCTGGAGTTGCCGTTTTATTGGAAGTAGCACGACAATTGCAATTAAAAAAACCTGAGATAGGAATAGATATTTTCTTTTCGGATTTAGAAGATTATGGAACGCCTAATGGAAGCGGGGAATCAATGCCTGATTCTTGGTGTTTAGGAACTCAATATTGGGCCAAAAATCCTCATGTAGCCGGGTATACAGCAAAATATGGTATTTTATTAGATATGGTTGGTGCAAAAAGTGCAGTTTTTCCGCTTGAAGGTACCTCTCTTTATTATGCACCAGCAGTTGTAGATAATGTTTGGAAAAATGCTTCCAATCTTGGTTACTCTAATTACTTTGTAAGTGCACAAATGGGCAGAACAACAGATGATCATGTTTACGTGAATGAAATTGCAAAAATTCCGTGTATTGATATTGTTCACATGAACCCAAGCACAGGAACTTATGGAACACATCACCACAAACACTCCGACAATATTGATATTATTGACAAAGGAACTTTAAAAATGGTTGGACAAGTGGTATTAGAAACAATTTGGCAATAATGCAGGAAACAGAAAATAAATACGATTCTATTTTATTGTTGCTGGAGCAAGGCAATATTCCTGAACTAAAAATTCAATTAAATTCCTTTGATGCAAATGAAATTGCTGTATTTCTTGAAGAAACTGAAGAACCACTAGATCAAAAAAATATTTTTGGTTTGCTGGAGTTAAAGTTGGCAGCAGAAACATTTAAGTTTTTGGAACATGACCAACAAAACTTTTTACTTCACTCCTTGCCTTACGAAAAAATAGCCGAGTTGCTTAACGAACTTTCTCCAGATGATAGAACTGCATTTCTTGAAGAATTACCAGGAGCAGCTGTAAAAGAATTACTAGTGTTGCTAGAACCTGCAGAAAGAGCCGTTACACTAACATTACTTGGATTTCCCGAAGGCAGTGTTGGTAGATTAATGACCACTGATTATTTAGCAGTAAAAAAACATTGGACAGTAGAAAAAGTATTAAATTACATCAGAAAATACGGTAAGTATTCCGAAACAATAAATATAATTTATATAATTGATGATGACGGAGTGCTTTTAGATGACATCAGAATACGAGAGTTTTTATTTGTTTCTCCGGAAACAAAAGTTAGCGACTTAATGGACAGCAGATTTGTTTCTTTGTCTGTTTACGATGACGAGGAGAGTGCAATTACAGTTTTTAGAAGCAACAATAGAGTAGCTTTGCCAGCAACAGACAAGGAAGGAGTTATGCTAGGTATAGTTACCATAGATGACGTATTGAGGCTTGCCGAAGAAGAAGACACAGAAGATATTCAAAAAATGGGTGGTAACGAAGCCCTTGAAGAACCATACATTGATGCACCCATTTTAAAGTTAATTCAGAAAAGAGCAGGTTGGTTAATTATATTATTGTTAGGAGAAATGCTAACGGCTTCTGCCATGGCGTTCTTTGAAGATGAATTGGCAAAAGCTGTTGTGCTAGCGTTGTTTGTTCCATTAATTATTTCTTCTGGAGGAAATACAGGTTCACAAGCTGCATCATTAATTATAAGAGCAATGGCATTGGGAGAAATTAAAATTAGCGATTGGTGGAGAGTAATGCAGCGAGAAATTTATACTGGATTGGCTTTAGGAACAATTTTAGGAATTATAGGATTTTTGAGGATTTTCTTTTGGACTTTCTTTACAAATATTTATGGTCCTCATTGGCTTGGAATTGGTCTTACTGTTGGCTTTTCATTAACAGGTGTTGTTTTATGGGGTTCCTTGGCAGGTTCAATGTTGCCCTTGTTTTTAAAACGTTTGGGTGCAGACCCGGCAGTTTCATCGGCACCATTTATTGCTACTCTGGTAGACGTAACAGGACTAATTATTTATTTTAGTTTTGCTGTTATGTTTTTAAAAGGAACTTTACTTTAAGGATTAGTTTTTATTACTACTTTTGAAAATAGTATTTTTAACTTTTAGTGATATTCCAAAACAATAGATATGTTGAATTCACTTTAGAGTACTGAGCTTTGGTAAATAATACCTTTTATCAATATAAAGCAGACTAAAGTTTTTTGTTCCTCTTACACCGCTGAAGCGAATACCAAACTCAAATTGTATAGGATTTAGCTAATCGGCTTGCGGTAAGATGGCATGTGTCATGAAATTAGGCTTTTTTTGAGGGATTTAATTAAAAGATTCGTCAAACTAATATTAAAGGGTAAATTTATGTTCTACTCATCACACCTTAATTATTAATTACTGAATTCAATTATGAAAAAAAACAATTCCAACAAGGCAAAAAAAACGAGGTTATTACTACTTGTATCTCTCCTATTTTGCGGAAATTCCTTTAGCCAAACATACAATAATCTATGGATACCTGATACTTTATCGGGTACCCAGTTTAACTTAAATCTAAAAGACACATTTATGCAAATGGTACCCGGCAATCAAACAATAACGGGTGGAATTAATGGCAAATTTTGGGGACCAACATTATTTTTTCAAAAAGGAGATACGGTTCATATGAACGTTCACAACCAGTTAAACGATGCAACAACTATTCATTGGCATGGATTTCATTTACCAGCAGTCATGGACGGGGGTCCACATCAAATAATTCCTCCCGGCACCGTATGGCAACCCTATTGGAAAGTAACCAACAATGCAGCAACTTATTGGTACCATCCACATTTGCATGAAATGACACAGGAACAAATTACTAAAGGATTAGGGGGCTTAATAATTGTTAGAGACAGTATAGAATCTAGCTTGGCGTTACCAAGGAAATATGGAATTGATGACATTCCTTTGGTATTGAGTGACAGAGATATTAATTCATCTAATCAATTTTCTATAGTGCCATATGGCGACAGTTTAATTGTGAATGGCACCCTGAGAGCTCAGTATACAATACCTGCGCAAATTGTAAGATTTAGAATTTTGAACGCTGCCATTGAACGGTCATTTAATATTGGTTTTAGCGACAACAGAAATTTCTCTATTATTTGTTCTGATGGTGGTTTATTAAATGCTCCAGTTTCTGTTAACCGCTATATTTTGCATGCGGGAGAAAGAATAGAAATTTTAGTAAATTTTGGATCGCAAAATGGAACATCAGTAAATTTAAAAGCCTTTAATTCATCCCTCGGAAATTTTATAGCTGGTGGAGAAAATTTCCCCAACGGTCCATTTGCAAATTACCTTGGCCATTCAGATTTTAATATTCTTCATTTAAATGTAGCTACTCCCACAACTAATCCCATTACATCTATACCAAGTAGTTTAACCACAAATAATTTAATTGATATTTCTACATCAAATACCACCAGATATTTAACTATCAGTGATAGTGCAGGGGTAACAAATCCGCCTATTCTTGGTCCAAATGCATTTATAATTAACCATAGACTATTTGATATTAACTATGTAGATTATGAAGTGCCAATTAATAACACAGAAATTTGGCAGATTACGAGCTCCTCAATCTTTGGACATCCTTTTCATATTCACGATGTAGAATTTAATATTATTTCTGTAAATGGAGTAGCTCCTGTGGCCGCTCAAGCTGGTTGGAAAGATGTGGTGTTTATTCCGGGCAGAACCGGCGGCAACAACTCAGTAGTAAAATTTATTGCAAAATTTGACGATTATGCAGATTCGCAGCACCCATTTATGTATCATTGCCATATATCATTGCATGAAGACGAGGGGATGATGGGGCAATTTGTGGTAACAAATAATTTAAGTACTCAAACAAGTAAGTTGGAGGATGATAAAATTAATTTATTTCCAAATCCAGCAAATGGCAGATTATTCCTGAATTTTAGCGACCCATCAACACAAATTTATTATGTAAAAATTTATAACATGTTGGGCAAAGTAGTATACATGCTTCCTAAACCAAAACTTAATAATGGTATAGACATTAGTGAACTAAGCAATGGAATATATTCTATTGAAATTACAGAGGAAAAAACAAAAAACATTTTTGTAAAGAAATTTATTAAACAATAATTAATTGATTTCTTAAATTAAAAAAATTGAAAAAGTACCTGTTGTTTTTTGTGTTCATTTTTATTCAAAGTTTTTGCTTTGGTCAAAGAAATGTGGTATTAATAATTGCAGATGATTTGGGAACAGATTATTTAGGATTTTATGAAGACCATGTAGATACAGTTAGCGTTCCTAACATACGTTCGTTATTGAATAAGGGAGTAAGGTTTAAAAATGCATATTCAAATCCGGTTTGTTCTTCCACAAGGGCAGGAATTTTAACCGGTAGGTATAGCTTTAGAACCGGTGTAGGAAATATTGTTGGCGGAACCGGAGGATCGGGGCAACTAGACACATCAGAAATTAGTATTCCTAAACTTTTAAGAACATTTAATCCTACTATCTCAAAAGCAGATATAGGAAAATGGCACCTGCATCAGCCAAATCCAATTGGTAATTTATTAAATCCTCTAGCATTGGGGTATAACTATTTTGAAGGACCTTTTATTGGACAATTGCCAAGTTATACCAATTGGACAAAATTTACGAATGGAATTTCAAGCACCGTAACAAATTATGCAACAAGCGAAAATGTTAATAACGCACTTTCATGGATACAAAATCAAAACAATCATCCGTTTTTTTTATGGTTGGCATTTAATGCACCTCACGAGCCTTTGCACTTGCCACCTGCTGGATTACACACTTATACAAATTTATCCGGTGCACTTGGAGACATTAACACAAATCCAAAGTCATACTTTAAAGCAATGATTCAGGCAATGGATCATGAAATAGGAAGATTTATGGATTCGTTGCAAACGATGAATAGATTAGATAGTACCGATTTTATTTTTATTGGAGACAATGGAAATACCAGAAGAACTGCTCAAATTTTAAATTTAGACAGGGCAAAAGGTACAGTTTATGAATATGGAATTCATATTCCATTTATTGTTTCTGGACCATCTGTGGTAAACCCAAACAGGTCAAGCACAGCATTGGTTAATACGGTAGATTTATTTGCAACAATTTTAGAGTTATTTCACCATACCAATTGGCAGGCCCAAATTCCTATAAACAGGCCGGTTGACAGTAAGAGTTTATTGCCAATAATTACAAATAACCAAACCAACGTAAGGCCATGGGCGTTTAGCGAAATTTTTAAATTA
>JBAXQC010000018.1:0-40379 GCA_037131955.1 Bacteroidota bacterium | reverse complement strand
AAGCCTTGAATTTTCTTGTTTACTTCTTTGTTTCAAGACAAAGAAGTAAATGGGTCTGGGCAAGGCCCAGTAAAAAAATCAATAACCCTTTTTAATTGGCAACTAAATTACTATTATTCAACAAACAAAACCAAACCTTTTAAATATTCTCCTTCTGGATGAAAAGCACTTGGAGCATGGTCTGCTGGCTGAGACAAATGATGCATTATTCTTACGTTTCTTCCCGCTTGAATGGCAGCACTCATAATTGTTCTTTCAAACAATTGCCTATCTACCACTTGCGAACACGAAAACGTGAAAATTATTCCTCCCGGTTTTATCATTTTTATGGCCTCACAATTTAACCTCTTGTACCCTTGCACAGCATTGTGCTTGGCATTAATATGCTTAGCAAATGCAGGTGGATCTAATATAATTATGTCGTATTCTTCTTTAGACTTTTCTAAAAACTGAAAAGTATCCATTGCAAATGATTCATGAATAGAAGTTTTTGAATCTAATAATTCTACATTTTTATTGGTTAAATCAATTGCTTTTTTTGAAGAATCAACCGAATGAACCAGTGCAGCGCCAGCATTAATTGCATAAATTGAAAATCCACCAGAATAGCAAAATGTATTGAGCACCTTTTTACCTTTTGAATATTCGCCCAACAATTTTCTATTTTCTCTTTGGTCAATAAAAAAACCTGTTTTTTGTCCGTTTACCCAATCTACATCAAACTTATTGTTGTTTTCTAATACAATATTAGTAGTGTGTTCGCCAAAAATGTATCCTGCATTTACATTTTCTCTGCTAAAATTTTCGGGCAGTGTTTCTGCACTTTTATCATAAACTGCTTTTAATTTTTCTGCAAGATTTATTTTAAGAGCAGCAACTATATTTTCTTTGTTTAAATACATTCCAATAGAATGAGCTTGCAACACTGCTGTGCCATTGTAGAAATCAATAATCAAGCCGGGCAAACCGTCTCCTTCGGCATGAATTAATCTAAAAACATTTGTATTTCCATCATCCAGCAGCCCAATACTTTTTCTGTATTTTACTGCTGCGCCAATTTTTTGATTCCAGAATTCTTGATCTGGAATTCTTTGTTCAAAAGAAATTATTCGAACAGAAATACTGCCATTTTGAAAATGACCCATTCCTAAAAATTCGTCTTTGTTAGAGAAAACCTCTACCAATTCTCCATCAGCAACTTCCGTTTCTTTTCCTAAACTATTTTTTATTTTTTTTATCGCACCAGAAAATACCCAAGGATGAAATCTTTTTAAACTTAAATCTTTGCCCGACGATAATATTACTTTCTTTAATTCCATTTCTATTTTATAATGAGGTAAAATTAGTTTAAATTTAAAACCTATTCTAATTAAAGTGCTAATCAGTAAAAATCAGCTCAAGCAAATAGTTTACGATGCTATTCCTCACTTCTATTCCATTGAAGAAAGAGAATCTCTAGTTAAAAATTTTATTTGCGAAATACTAGAAATTCCGGTTACATTCTACCTACTCCAAAAAGAATTTGAACTAAGCGAAGCTCAAATTATAAGTTACACATCTGCACTAGAAAATTTAAGTAAAGGCCAACCTTTGCAATACATTGTAGGGAAAACTTTTTTTTATGGAAGAGAATTTTTAGTAAATTCTAAGGTGCTTATTCCACGCCCCGAAACTGAGGAACTTTGCCAATGGATAATTGAAGACACACAACTAAATAATCCCAGTATTTTAGATATAGGTTGTGGCTCAGGAAATATTCCTATTACACTTGAACAAGAAATAAAAAATTCAAACGTTTTTGCCATTGATATTTCTACGGATGCCTTGGGTGTTGCTCAAGAAAATTCTAAACTAAATAATTCTAACGTTCAATTTGAGCAAATGGATATTTTAAATTGGAGAAACACAAATAAATTTTTCAAAAACAAATTTGATGTAATTGTTTCTAATCCGCCATATATTTTAGAAGAAGAAAAAATGTTTATGAGAAAAAATGTCTTAGATTTTGAACCCCATGTTGCCCTTTTTGTTAAACAAAATCCCATGTTGTTTTATGATACAATAGCAGAATTTGCAAAGAAACATCTAAATAGAAACGGGAAATTATTTTTTGAAATAAACGAAAACTGTTATGCTGAATGCAAAAACACTTTGCTTAAAATGAACTTTGTGAACATTGAATTAAGAATAGATTTTGGAGGAAAATTTAGAATGATAAAAGGAGAATTTATAAAATAACTCTATTCGTTCATTTGAATAGTTCCTCTGAGTTTTAAAATTTTGTACTTAGAAAAACTTTGATTGGACTCTAAACCATCCCCCATAAGTATTTCTTTTTTAGTTGTAATTTTCACAAAAACATCAGTAAATATTCTGTCTTTTTTTTGATCCCAGATTAAATGTTCTGTATTTAAAGTTTCTCCCTTTTCATTTACAACAACAACATTTCTCTTGGCTTCAATTACATCCATATCATCATATTTTATGGCATAATCAGCTTTCATTTTTGTTTCGGGCCGCTCCTCAGAGTTGTAGAAAATAACGTTAATACCTTTTGGCATCACAGTAAAAGAGCGCTTTCCGGTATAATGATCTATTTTTTTTGCTGTGAGTTTTGCTGTAATCTTTGCAGAATCGGAATAAAAAATAGTAGCATCTTTTAAATATTCAGAAGGTAACTTCTCCAAGTCGGCAAACAACTTTACCTTTTGAATATCATTTTCGCACGAATAAAATAGTGTTGAAATAAAGAAGTAGAAAAAAATAATAGCTACTCTATTTTTCTTTTCACAAACCATCTGTCGTTTATTGTTATTCCAACATTAACTCTATAAAATTTCTCTAAAAGAAAATCTCTTCCGGTATTTCCTCTTTGTATATATTCAAATGCTAAATTTAGCATGGGAGGACTTTGATATTTTGCAGAGAGACCAAATCCTAAAGATAAACCCATTTCTGGAACAGCAACGTTATTTATTTTATATGCTCCATTGCTGCTGTAGCCACCTAATCTATACACACTTCTTTCCAAAACATTTCCCTTTAAATCTGGCTTTGGCAAATACTGTATTCCAAGAGAATAAATTTGATTTAAATTTCCACTAAAATTATTTTGTGCAAATTTAAATTGAGAAAAATCTTGCATCTTAAAATCAAAAAATAAACTAACACTTTCTTTAAAAACAATTCCAAAACCGGCTGAATAAGAAGCTGGAATAAAAATATTGTTTTCTAAGGAGTCTGCTAAAACAAGTAATATTCCGCTGGAGCCATTGGTAGTTCCAGTCAAAAGATTTTCATTGTTGTTGATACGTATTTTCCCTTCGTAGCTAATTCCGATTTTTAAATTAAGATTTTTATGGAGCTTAAATTTATTTTGAATTCCATATACTAGCGCCATGCCTCTATAGTTATTTTCCTTTAGGCTTTGATTAATGTATAGTCCGTTGGTATCGGTACCTAAAAAATTTGTTGAACTTGTTCTAGAGGCTCTTCCAAAAAGAAAAGAAGAGCTTAATCCAAAAGAAAAATCAGGCATAATACTATCCGAAAATAGTTTAAAAGGATTCATTCCAAATCCACAAAAGGCTTTGTTTATTGAGCCGTCTCCAGAGTAAGAAACATCTGCTAATTGATTTCCATAACTAACATTTGTTTTTTTAATGTTGTACCCAAAAGAAGAAAATGGAGCAAACCCAAAGCCAGCGCCAATCCATTTATTGATAGGAAAAGCTAAACTGCCAAAATTAAAATTGCCATTTAAGGTATTTCTTGTACTGTCTTGGTAATATTGACGATCTGAACCAAAAAATGCACTGGCCTGAAATGTTGTATAGATAATAGATTTATAAGAGGCAGGATTGTTTAAATTAAGAGAAAACGGACTATTAAATGAGGTGCCGTATTTACCTAATGCCACGTTTTCTGCGGTGTTTGTTGCTATACTATTTCCAAATCCATCGCTAGAATAGGGAGTATTTACAAACGATTGTGCTAGAGTAATTGCGGGCAAACTTATGCCTAACAAAATAAAAAGAATGCTCCTAAGTATTGTATTCAAGAATATCATTTAAACCGATGAGAACCAAATTGGGGTGTGCAAAGGTCGTATTTTTAAGATTATTAGCAAAATAAGTATGATTGCCTCCTGTTAATATCACATTTATTAACCCAAATTTTAATTTGTACTGGTCAATTGCTCCATCCATTTCAAATAAAACGCCATTTAAAACGCCACTTTCTATAGAAGAATTGGTATCTGAGCCCAATAACTGCGGCTTTTTACCTTTTGTTTCTAGATAAGGTAAATTTTTTGTAAACGAATGCAGTGCTTTGTACCTCAATTCAATACCGGGCGAAATTGAACCTCCAATAAAATCATTTCCTCCTTCTAAAAAATTGTAGGTAATACAAGTTCCACAATCAATAACCAAGGTATTTGTCTTTCCATAAAGTACTAATGCTCCAATAGTACCGCAAAGTCTATCGGTTCCTAAGGTTTCTATAGATTTGTATTTAATATTTATTGGAAATTTTAAATGAGTACTCATTTTTAATACAGGTGCAATTAGTAATAGTTTAGCGAGCAAAATATCACTATCAATTGAAACAGTAGAAAAAATAATTTTTTTGATACGTCGTCCGTTTATAAAATTTTCGAGTGCAGTTTCCCAATCAATAATTTTTTCGCTCTTAAAATCAATTAATTTATTTGCATCAAACAAAGCAAATTTAATAAAGGAATTTCCAACGTCAATAATTAAGTTCATTGTAAAATAATTTCAAAAACAAACTTAGTTAAAATGTTGCAAGATGTTTATTTATGGGGTTTATTTGTGCAGAAAAAATAAACTTGCTCAAGTTAAAATATGAAACTACCAAAATGAAAAGATCTTTATTTGTATTGTTTTTTATTTTAATTGTAATCTTTATTAATTCATGTGAATTTAATTCTAATAAAACAGCTGTAAAATCAAGTGATTCTTTAGTTTATTTAAATCATTCCGACTCTGCAAAGTATGTAGGGATGCAAACCTGTAAAAATTGCCACCAAAATATCTACACAACATTTATAGAAACCGGAATGGGTAAGAGTATAGATGAAGCTTCACTCAAAAAATCTTCGGGCGACTTTAGCAAACCAATTTTGGTTAATGATGGCACTAAATATTTTAATTATTCTGCAAATTGGCAGAACAATAATTTGTTTATAGAAGAGAGCCGAAAAGGCAATTTTCCTTATTTTAGAAAAGAAAAAGTATCCTATATTATTGGCAGTGGACAGCATACCAACAGCCATTTAATGTTAAACAACGGATACCTTACACAAATGCCTTTAACGTTTTATGCACAATTAAAAAAATGGGATTTACCGCCAGGTTTCGATGCTGGAAACAATACAAGATTTTCGAGAAAAATTGGATTGGAATGTATGAGCTGTCACAATTCTTTCCCGGAAATTGTTCTAGGTTCTGAAAATAAATACACGAACATTCCAAATGGCATAGGATGCGAAAGATGTCATGGACCAGGAAGCGAACATGTAAAAAGAAAAATGAATGGAGAACTTATAGATACATCAAAATACATAGATTATTCTATTGTTAATCCCGCAAAACTTTCCATTGATTTGCAATTTGATGTATGCCAACGGTGTCATTTACAGGGAAACACTGTATTAAAGGACGGAAAAACGTTTGTAGATTTTAAACCCGGAAAAAAACTATCGGATTATATGACTGTTTTTTTGCCTAAATATAAAAATGCAGAAGACGAGTTTATTATGGCTTCTCATGCCGACAGATTAAAACAAAGTAAATGCTTTATCCAATCTGTTGATTCAAAAAAAGAAGAAAAATCCTTGAGGCCCTATAAAAATGGATTAACATGTGTTACATGTCATAATCCGCATGTAAGTGTAAAAAAAGTAGATGCTAATAATTTTAATACTTCTTGCAAAAGTTGTCATTCCAAAAACAACGACTGTAGCTTGGCGATTGATAAACGAAATTTAAATAAAAACAACTGTGTAAATTGCCACATGCCTCAAAGCGGGTCTATTGATATCCCGCATGTAACTGTTCATGACCATTGGATAAGAAAGCCCCTTCCAAAAGAAAAAATTGCAAAAACAAGAGAATTTATTGGCCTCTTTGCAATCAACGAAAAACAAGCAGATAAAATTACGAGAGCTAAAGCCTTTATTCAACAATATGAGAAATTTACACCGCAAAAATATTATCTCGATTCTGCTCAAGCTCTGCTAAAAAGTGTTGATGTTAATTTAGAACAAGCACTTGATGTGTTTACACATTTATACTTTATTCAAAATAATTTTAATGAGTTAATAAATTTAACAACTAAATTAGGAGTTGATGTGGTACTAAATAAAAAACTAAATACTGTTTCCACTACCAATAAAGACGCTTGGATATCTTATAGAATAGGTGAGGCCTATTTTAGTGTGCATAAGTATTCAATGGCAGAAAAGTTTTATGCAAATTCTATTCGATTAGCTCCTTATATACTTGATTTTCAAAATAAATACGGTTCAGCATTGTTAAAACAAGAAAAAATAATTCCTGCTAAAAAAACCTTTGAATTTATTATAAATCAAGATCCTAAATATACTCAGGCACTGTTAAATTTGGCATATATTTATGAAACCGAGAACAATTTAAAAAAATCAGAAGAATTACTGTTAGCCTCTCTAAAATTAGATCCGGATTATGAGCAAGCCTGGATAAACATAACCGGTATATACCTAAGCAACAACAATATAGCGGCAGCAAAAAAATCAATTGCTAATATTTTAAGAATAAATCCTAGGAATGAAATGGCTACTAAAACAAATTTATTTCTAAAGAAAAGATAGATTTTGTTTTTTTGTTTAAAAACAATACCTTTGCCAGCAAATAACAAAAAAATTTATAATTAGACGATTGAAAGTATCGTTTTATCGAATGTAAAGTGTATATTCGTGAAGTTTTTGAAGTTTTTTATTAATTGAAAATTATGAACATAAAGAATTACAAGTTTTTAGTGATTTTAGGTCTAATAGGATTTATATTAATGGGTTATATAGAACCTACTTTCGCTCAAGGACCACCGCCGCCGCCGCCACCGCCTCCAGGAGGAGGTCCTCCGTGCTGGCCACCACCATGTGTTCCAATTAATAAAGGTTTAGTATTTTTAGCAATTGCTTCTTTAGTTCTTGCTTCATATAAACTAAAGTTGTTTAGGTCAAAAACCACAAACAATTAAAAATATTAAAATAAACTATTAAGCCCCTTATTGGGGCTTTTTTTTGCCTCATTTTAAATCCGCATGAATTTCTTTACATACTAACTGTTTGTTTTTTCTGAGTTATTACAAGAGGATCTAACAGAAAAAAAAAATACAAATTAAATCCATTTAACACAAGCTCTTTGCCTCGGAAAAGAAGAGAGTTATTAGCGTTAGGGCAAATGAGCAAGAAACATTGATACTAATATAGTGTGACGTTTAGTGTACAAAAAAAACCCATCAAAAAATTTGATGGGTTTTTAAATTTACCTAAAAACTTTTAATCTCTCCTTGATCCAAAAAATCTTAGGAGAAAAAGAAATAGATTCACAAAATCTAAGTACAGGTTTAGTGCACCCATTATACTTACTTTTTTGCTAGATTCATCGCCATACTCCATACCGTTTCCAATGTTTTTTAACTTTTGAACATCATAAGCTGTAAGTCCTGTAAAAACAGCTACTCCAATAAAACTCATAATGTATTCCATAGTATCGCTCTTTAAGAAGTAATTTACAATACTGGCAATAATTAAACCCCATAAACCCATCATCATTAATGATCCAAATTTGGTTAAATCGGTTTTTGTGGTATAGCCAACTAAGGCCATTCCACCAAACATTAATGAGGTAATTAAAAAAGTAGAAAAAATACTTGTTGCCGTATAAACTAATAAAATGAAGCTTAAACTTACTCCCATAATAACTGCATAAGAAAGAAACAAAACTACAAGCGTGTTAAATGAGAATTTATTAAACCCTAATCCCATAGCCAATACAAAACCAAGTGGTGCAAGCATTACCACCCATCCTAAGATTGATGGACCTGTTTCTGATATTAATGACCTGATGATTGATTCGTTTCCTGCCACATAAAAAGCAGTTACAGAGGTTACAGCCAAAGCAGCAAACATCCATGCAAAAACTTTTGACATAAAAGTTTGAGAGGAGCTAACTTTGCTGGATTCAAAATTTGTTTGATTACTTAAATTCCAATTTTTATTTTCCATTTTTTAAATTAATTTTTTGCTTGTAAATCAAAAACCGTGCAAAATATCTTCTTAGTGCAAATTGGCAGAAATTAATCTCATAAACTCACCTCGTGTAGTTTCTTTTAAAAACTCACCAGTAAATGCAGAAGTTGTTGTTACTGAATTTTGTTTTTGAACTCCCCTCATTTGCATGCAAAGGTGCGAGCACTCAATAACTACTGCAACTCCTAGAGGTTTTAGAGTATTTTGAATGCAATCTCTAATTTCGTTGGTAAGTCTTTCCTGCACTTGCAATCTTCTTGCGAATGCATCTACAACTCTAGGAATTTTACTTAAGCCTACTATGTGTCCGTTTGGAATATAGGCTATGTGAGCCTTTCCAAAAAATGGTAACATGTGGTGTTCGCACATAGAGTAGAGCTCAATATCTTTTACCACTACCATTTGTTGGTATTCTTCTTGAAACATTGCCGATTTTAAAATATCGGAAGGATTTGCATGATATCCTTGTGTAAGAAATTGCATGGCTTTAGCCACTCTTTCGGGAGTTTTTTGAAGACCTTCTCTTTCAGAATCTTCTCCTAATTCCTTAAGAACATCCTTATAATTGGCAGCTATTTTTAGTGTTTTAATTTCGTTGTAGTTTTCCATTTTTTTATACCCTGTATTTTCAAAGTCAAAATCTATGTCTCTCATACTATTGTTTTAGATTCGTTTTAAACGAATAACACTATAATTTGTTTAATTTTTAGTGTGTAGGCAGAAACAAATAAAGATTTTAATTTTCTGTTTCAATTTTTATTTTAATTAATTTATTAAGTCTTGTGAATTAACTTTTGCTTTTTGTCTTTGTATTTCTCTTTCTTCTCTTAGTCTTTTTAACAGAATAGCATTTTTATATTTTGCAAATAACATAGAAAATGATTCAAAATCTTCTCTGTAATAAATCCCCAAACCTTGAGTAAATGGTGCTTGATTTAATAATGCTGTGTAATCGTTTGACTGATTAAATGCTTTTACTCTAAACTTTCCGTCATTGGTGATTTTATAATCGATGTTTACGTCACCAATAATATTATTTGCAGCAGAATTATTTCTTACCCCAAAATTTCCATCTATGCTTAATCTGCTATTAAATAATTCTTTGGACATGGTTAGCTGAACTTCTCTGCTGGAGGTTTGATCATTTTTATAATTGAATCCTAAATTAACTTGCTTGCTTACTCCCGAAATCCAATTGCTAATTTGATTGGAGAGCAATTCGTTTGTATTTGAACTTACGCCATTAGATGCAAGTGCATTGTTGCCTGAATTACTTGGGAAAAAGCTACCTAATAAAAGCAGAGAGAATACTTGTTTGTTCATCTCTAATTCATTGTCAAAATTGATGGCCGATTTTATTTTTTCTCTAGTACCTGCATCAGCATTGGGGAATTGTATATCAAATTTAATATTGGGTTTCATCAGCCTTTCAGACATCATTAACTTGCATTCTACCGGAACTCTTTGCTTGCTGCTATCCTGCAAAATTTCGGACAAGCCTGCACGAAGTTTATATATTGCATTAATATTTATTTGTGCGTCCAATGGATTACCGTTCCATAAAATTGTGCTTCCGTTTTCTATGTTAAATTTTTTATTAATTATATTTTGAAGCGTTAAAAGGTATTTACCATCTCTTATAGTGTAGTCGCCATACATCTGAAAATTGCCCAGAGTATTGATGTTCATTTTTAAATTTCCATCACCTGTACCCGAAATAACATCGCCAACTGTGGGATCAAATATGAGTTGAATTTCTGCATCGGGAGTCATCTGCAAATCAAAATTCATTTGAATGTCAGAAAGATCTATTTGTGTATTTTTCTTTAATTTAAATTTAGTTGAATCTTTTTCAACAAAGGTGATGTAACTATTCTCAACAACTTCTTCGGAGCCATACAAAGGGATATTTATCATAGTTCCTTTCTCAGATTTTGCAGTAATGTCAAAAATCATATTGCTTAAATCGCCATGAATATTTGCAAATCCCGAAGCAAAAGCTTTTCCATAAAAAATATCATTGCCCTTTGCAACAGTATTAAATACCATTAATTTTTTTACATCAATTTTTATGTTAAAATTAAATTTGTCAAAATAATCGTGCTCAATTTTTCCATTTGCAACAGCCATATTTCCGCTTGGATCAAACAATGTTACATCATTAAAATATATTTCATTTTCTTTAAAAAACACTTTGTTAGAAAAACTGTATGCAACATTTAAATAATCAACAATAAAAGCACCTCTTACAATTTCTATTTCACCTTTTAGCGCAGGTTCTTGAGAAGTGCCAGATAAAATTATTGATCCGCTGGCCAATCCTTTTAAACCAGAAAAAACACCTTTGGTGTATCCTTCAATATTTTTTATTGGAAATTGGTTTAAGGTAATTTCCAAATCAAGAGAATTTTCGTCAATGTTTGGATAATAAAAACCAGCAATTGTTAAGGATGGCATTTCGCCTCTCATAAATTTTGCATTTATTGCTATGGATTCTCTTTCGTTGTTATAAACGGCAATTAAGGAAGCATTTCCAAACAGCTCGTTATTAATTGAAAAATCTATTAAACCCAATCCAGACGAAAATATTAAGTTGTTATCAGCCGTACTAAAATTTCCTTTGCCTGTCATTCTTCCGGCAATACTTGTTCCCGTTTTCCTAAGTATTGGATTAAACCACCTAACATCAAAGTTTTTAACTTCAATGTTTTGTGTGTACCTGCCCAAGAAATCTTTTTCTGTTTGAAGACTAATAATTTGATTACTAAAACTTGCATTTACGTTGTTGCAAAATACACCAACAGAATCAATTGTAAAAGAATTTTTAGAGTCTATTACCCAAAGAGAGTCATACACATAAACGGTATTTTCTAAAACTTTTGCTTGTATGTTTCCCGAATTAAATTTAAGGTATGCATTTATATCAGCCTTGTTTTTTTCTGTACTATTTTTGTTCCAATTGATATTCATTCCCAAACTATCGCTGTACAGAGAAGAAATAATTTTAAAATTCTCGATATAAGAACTATCGCTAATATTTATTTTTTGTGAATTTATATTTACTGAGTAATTCTTAATAACATTTTTTTCTGGGTGAATGTCTAAGGCAAATTTTTTAAAAGAATAACCGCCAATAATTAATTCTTTTGCAGTAGAATTTACGTTTATTTCTTGAGTTTTTGAATTGAATCTTCCCGTGATTTTTGTTCCGGGCATAATTACTAATCCCGAAAAAAATGTTTTGGTTATTGGAGCAGAGTTTAAGGTTTCAATATCAATGCAAACAAGGTTATTAAAGTATGTTTTATTGGGCGGAGTAAAATAAGAGGGGAAATTTTTACTCAGTAAAGATTGCATAGATTCTTTAAGTCCGCCAAACATAAAATCGCCATAAATTTTTCCTTTTGCAATATCCGAATCAAATGAAATTATTCTGCTATTTTCTTCAATTTTTGATT
The DNA here is from genome assembly GCA_037131955.1 of Bacteroidota bacterium. Classification (GTDB taxonomy): domain Bacteria; phylum Bacteroidota; class Bacteroidia; order UBA4408; family UBA4408; genus CAIMMJ01. The sequence continues at coordinate 28,604 of JBAXQC010000018.1, read as the reverse complement.
CAACAAATATTTTATTAATTAATAACCCTTGAGTTTTATGAGTTTCGATGGTATGATTAAGAGTAATTTTACCTTCTAAATTATCCAAGTTATCCCCGGTGATTTCGGCATCTATTTTTGATGAAAAAATTAATTTTTGTTTTGTAGATACAAAATTCAGATTGGTGAGATTTGCTTTTTTTAAATCTGCTTCAAAATCAAAATGCGGCAGATCGTTTCTTAAATCAATATCTCCATTAAAATCCATTTGAATGTTATCGTCGTAGATAGAAAAAATTCCAGAAAATATATTCTTTGCAAAATTACCATCAACCTTTATGTTATGATAGATGTAATTGTTAAAATCTAGGGCCGAAACATTTCCTTTAACAAGTGTATTTACATTATTCTGTTTTAGTCCTCTGCCATCAATATCTAAATTCAAAGATAATTTACCCACATATTCTTCCAGTTGAAAATACTTTCCAAGGTTAAATTCTTCTGTCTTTATTTTTCCTTTATAAACAGCCAAACCCGACTTGTCTTCGGTTTTCATTTCAATGTCTAGTGAAATTTTTCCAATATCTGTTTTTAAATCACCATAAGATACAAAGTCACTTTCAAAACCAGTAAATGAGCCTGAATAAATCATGGTGCCAATGTATCCAATTTCTTTTGGTAGCGCTAAAAATTTATCACTGGTAAATGGATACTGCGGAATTTCTTGAAGGTCTTTTAAATTGGTTTCAAAGGATTCAATATCTAAAATAGTAAAAGTGTTTTCCCAATTTGGCAATCCTTTCATGCTAACGTTACCCTTAAACCGTGATTTTTTGCCAAAGCTAATGTCTAAGTTTCTTCCTTTTAAATTAGCTTGTGTTCCACTAATTTTACCCTGTAGTTCAATTTTTTTGCTAATTCCTTCCATCTCATCAGCAAAGTATGCAAGATCGCCTAATTGCAAAAATGATTTTTGAAAGTTTCCTTTCATCTTAACTTTAGTTTCAAAGTCTTTAAAATCATTATAGCTTTCTGTTAAAAAAGAAAAATCACCCGTTAATTCTGATTCAGGCAATTGGCAATACATATTTTTAAATTCTACAAAACTTGGAGAAATTCTTGTTTTTGCCTTAAACTGTTTTACATGCAAGCCACATTTTTCATAAGTACTAAGCGATTTTAAATTAAACGCAATCGTATCTTTTATAATTTCTAGGCTATCTGCATCTACAGATAAATTAGAGGCATAAATATCAGAGAAATTGATAATTTTTGTGTGCTCTAAACCTTCTAAGTATTGATAAGAAAAATTGATGTTATGTAATTTTAATTTTCTAATTAAATTTACAAAAGGCTTTGTATTTTTTATGCCTGGGCCTGTATCAAATGCATCAATTAAAAATTGAACATTTAAATCCTCCTCTTTTGGATATTGAATTAATTTAAATCTTCCATCATACAAACTTATCGATTGCAATTCAAATCTTCTGTTTGCATTTACAGTATTTGAAATATCAACACTTAATTGTTTTGCAAACAGCAAGGTATCTTTGTGCTGATCGGAAACATAGATGTTTTTTACAAGTATTAAGGTAGGAAAAGCAACATCAATTTCTGATAAAGTAACTGTAGCATTTATCTTATTAGAAAAATAGTTTGCCAGCTTTTGTGCAACAAAAGTTTGAACAGCACTAGAACGAAACAAAGCATAGCCGCTTCCGGCAATAATAACTACCAAAAAAAAGAGAAGCCAAAGAAAAAAGGAAAGACCTTTTTTTAATCGTTGCATAAAATACTATACATTCGTCAAAGATAAATAATTACAACTTATGTTAGCAAAAAGCATTTACACCTTGGCAATTGAGTCGTCTTGCGATGAAACATCTGCCGCGGTTTTGTGCAATAACAAAGTGCTTGCCAATTTTATTGCCACCCAAAAAATTCATGAAACTTTTGGAGGTGTTGTGCCAGAGTTAGCTTCTAGAGCTCATCAGCAAAACATTGTTCCTGTTGTTGAAAAAGCAATTTCTAGTTCAGGAATTTCTTTAGATAATATAAATGCAATTGCATTTACAAACGGACCCGGATTAATGGGCGCTTTGTTGGTAGGAAGTTCTTTTGCAAAGGGATTGGCTATGTCTTTAAACGTTCCGCTAATAGAAGTAAATCACATGGAGGCACATATTCAATCGCACTTTATTGCAGAAAATGTTGATGGCAGTAAAAATGAAATTCCTGAGTTTCCATTTTTGTGTTTAACTGTATCTGGTGGTCACACACAAATAGTTTTGGTAAAAGATTTTTTAACGTTTAAACTAATTGGTCAAACTCAAGACGACGCTGCAGGCGAAGCTTTTGATAAGGTTGCTAAAATTATTGGTTTGCCTTATCCCGGTGGACCATACGTTGATAAATTTGCTCAATTAGGAAACGAAAAAATGTATTCATTTCCTATTGCCAAAATGCAAAATTCCGATTTTAGTTTTAGCGGTTTTAAGACATCATTTTTGTATTTATTTGAAAAGTTAAAAAGAGAAAACGTAAAAATTGAAGGAGATGTTTTAAATGATTTATGTGCTTCGGCTCAATACACAATTTGTAAAACATTAGTAGATAAAATTGCTCTGATTTCTAAAGAGTTAAATATAAAAAACATTGCAATAGCTGGCGGCGTATCTGCCAATAGTGGATTAAGAAACATGTTGCAAACCACAGCACAAAAGTACAATTGGAAACTTTTTATTCCTAGGTTTGAATACTGCACAGACAATGCAGCAATGATTGGTATAAGTGCTTATTATAAATTTTTAGGTAGACAATTTTCTGATGGTAATATTGCTCCAAACCCCAGAATGACTATTGGTGTTTAGAAATTTTATACATTTTACTCCACTTATAAAATCCATATACAGACATCAAGCAATACACAAAAAACAAGATAGAAGTTGTTTTTAAATCTCTTTGAAAATACAAATAGATGGATGCAAGGTTTATAAAAAACCAATAAATCCAACTTTCTAATTTTTTTTTCGCAGCTAGAAACGTAGCATAAATGCTAAAAAGAGCAATTGGAGCATCTAAAAAAGGCAATGCTGCAGATGTATATTTAGAAAAAACAAAACCCAGTAACAAAGAGAATAGCACGAGAACACATATAAATTTACTGTTTTGTGAAACAGAATTTGTAGTAATTTTTAAATTATACTCATTGTTACTATTTTTCTTATTCCACATTGCCCATCCCAAAACAGACATCACAATAAAAAAAATTTGAAGTGCAGATTCTAAAAATAAATGTGTTTGATAGCACAAAACAAAATAGAGTGAGGAACTTACTATTGAAGCCAGCCAACACCAATTTTTGCCATAAGCAGCTCCTACAACATATAACAAAGCCAAAACAACAGCTAAATTTTCGATAAATTTTTTTTGCCAAAATTAAACTTTAATGCTATAAATGGACTAATTATTGTAATTTTGTGCACCAACTTATAATAAACAAATATGAAATTTCAATTCTCAAAAAAATTAGTACTTCTATTATTTTCTGTTTTATTTGCATCAACCAATATATTGTTTGCTCAAAAAAAGGCAAAAGACAAAACATTAGATGGTGTAAAATTTACAATTAAAGTTACAGAAGACAATGGAAAAAAGCCTAAGCCAATGGACGATGAGCTTGTATTTAAAGATTTAAAATTAAAGTCGGATTTATTTGACGATAAATACAGTTTTAAAAAAGGACCTTTTACTTATACAATAGATTCTACGGATGTTGACAACAAAATAATTAATTTTACATGCGAAATGGAAAATGATATGAAAGACAAGTTAATGTGGGGTGGTAAAATTGACGAGGAAACAATTGAGGGAAAAGTAATTTGGATGAAAAAAGATAAAGTGAAAAAGAGTTTTGATTTTACTGGTAATGCAAAAAAGAAATAACGATTTAAGAAAAAAATCACTAATTAAAACCCCATAATTTGGGGTTTTTTTATTTTTGAAAGATGGAAAAAATATTAATTAAAAATATTAAACAATTGGTGCAAGTGTGGGAAAATGCCCCACTAGTTATAAAAAACGATTTATGGAAAGAATTTCCTATACTAGAAAATGCTTGGCTGGCTATAGAAAATGGAATAATTGCTGATTTTGGTTCAATGGAAGATTGGCCAGGAATTACTGATTGGTCTAACTTAAATGTTATTGATGCTGAAAATAAACTGGTTTTACCTGCTTGGTGCGATTCTCATTCGCATTTGGTATTTGCAGCCACCAGAGAAAAAGAATTTTGCGATAGAATAAACGGACTATCATACGAAGAAGTAGCGGCAAGAGGTGGTGGCATTTTAAATTCTGTAGATAAACTAAGAAAATTAAGTGAAGACGAACTATTTGAAAAATCACTCCCTCGCCTTTACGAAGCCATTGCAAATGGAACAGGAGCAATGGAAATAAAAAGTGGATATGGTTTGAGTTTAGAATCGGAACTAAAAATTTTAAGAGTAATAAAAAGAATAAAAGATGTTTCTCCTATTCCAATAAAATCTACACTATTGGCTGCACACGCTGTGCCTCACGAGTTTAAAAACAACAAAGAAGCTTACATAAAATTAATTATTGATGAAATAATTCCAGAAGTAGCAAAGCAAAACTTGGCCGATTTTTGCGATGTGTTTTGCGAAAGAAATTATTTTACAGAACAAGAAACTATTGCCATTTTAGAGCAAGGAAATAAATATGGATTAAGATCAAAAGTTCATGCTAATCAATTGAGCAAATCTGGCGGTGTGCAAGCAGGTATACACTGCAATGCCATAAGTGTAGATCATTTAGAGTTTGTAGAAGATGAAGAAATAGAACTATTAAAAAGCTCCAATACTATTCCAACCATTTTGCCAGGAGCAGCATTCTTTTTGCAATTGCCATTGCCCCCTGCAAAGCAAATGATAAAAGCAGGTTTGCCTATTGCCATTGCCACAGATTTTAATCCCGGAAGCAGCCCAACAAGCAACATGAACCAAATGATAAGTTTTATGTGTATTCAATATGGAATTACACCCGAACAAGCCATACATGCTGCCACCATAAACGGAGCTGCAGCTATGGATTTATCCAAGGAAGTTGGTAGTATAAGCCCCGGTAAAAAAGCCAATTTAATTATTACCAAACCATGCGATAATTACTTGCAAATTCCTTACAACTTTGGCAATAACCTTATTGAAAGTGTGATGATAAATGGAAAAATAATTTAGTTAATTCTTGGTAAAAAAACAAAACCCTGAACCCTCTCCTGCTTTGTGAAACTTTGAGCCTTCTTTATATTTCGCCGCTGAGAATTGTTGCAGCCTCTGCCATCAAACATCCTCACTCATTATCCAACTCAAAACCCACTCCCGCTCTGTGAAACTTTGTGCCTCCTTTGTGTCTTTTGTGGTAAACCCCAACAATTAATCCGCCTCCGCAGTTCAGGTATCAACTATTAATTCTTCATTATCAAATGACCATTATTCATTCACCAATTTCACCACCTGCATACCATTTATTCTTGCAAAATAAATTCCTTTGCTAAACCCATTTAAATTTATTGTTTTCTGGTTCGTCTGACTCAAAATTTTCTCACCCAAAATACTATACACCTCCACAGAATTTATGTTTTTTATGTCTATAAACGTAAACACACCAGTGCTTGGGTTAGGAAATAAACTAAACGAATTTTCAGTAGTAACTATACTTTTAACAGGCACAGTTATGTCAAAATTATTTTCGGTGGTATTGGTGATTATTGGTGCATTGTAATCGAAATAAATGTAACATGTATTTCTTATTTGTGAGCCGTTTGGCAAGTTGGGTGTTGGCTTTATGCGGTACTGAAAATAACCCATACTTCCTTCGTAATCGCTAGTGCTATCGGGCAACATAATGTTGTTGAACCTAACGGTTAATATGTTTCCGCTTATGCCAACATTTGCAGGATGAGAATAACCCAATACTTCAAACGTATTCAAATCTAACTGTGTATCTAAAGTATCTCTCAAACGAATATTAAATGCAGGAGCATTGCCTGTGTTTTGGAAATGGATGGTGTATGTAAACCAATCGTCATAACCCGGTAGCACGTTTACAGGATAAACTTCTTTCATATTTGGGTCATAAGAATTTACCACATTGTAGCAAAAATCATAAACGTTGTTGCTGGTATCTGCATCAGTAGGGTTGAGAGAAATTTCTACATGCACACAAATTTGGTCTGTGGCTTGTGCTGTGGTGTCTGTTAATAATCTTAAACCAAATGAATTGGGGTTTAAAGTATTAAAATCGGAAATAGTGTAAGTAAAAGTATTGCCACTAACTGTTGGCGTTAAAGCACCCGGAGCCGGAGCTGCAAAAGAAACTGGACCGATAACATTTATAGTAACTATACCAGAAGTATTTCCTTCATCACAGGCAATGTTAAACCATGTTTCATTATCAGTAATGTTTGTTTCTAGGGTATGAATTTGCCCGGGGAAAACCCAACCGCTTCTACTAACAGAAAGAACATATACATCATTACCTGCATTGCACACTACCGGAAAATTGATGTTTTGTATGGTTTGGTTGGCGGAATCTAATGTTACAATTTGTATACTGCTTTGCCCACATGCCATAGTTATTGGAAAATTAGTTGTGTCTATTTTTACTTGAAACGTATCTTGTAAAAGATTGGCAAAACTGTAAACTCCATTGATGATGAAACTTTGAGCCAAAAGGTTATTCTGATTGTCGTAAAGCTTTACAGGAACATTTTGAGAATTTAAATCAACAGCATTATAAGAACAACTAACATTTAAATCGGTGTAAACCGCACCAGTTATGTTTGAACTAGGGCAATTATTAGGATTGTTTACTGGGTCTGCATCTATACACAAAGGCAAACCCAAACTATAAGCAGTTTGGTTTGGCACACATGTAAATGGATTATTAAAAATGAGTGCAGCATTTATCACCTCAGCAGGTAAATTTACCAAACATGAAATATTATTGTTGTTTATAACAAATGATTGCATTAAGTTAGGTACTGATGGAAGTGAATTTAATTGATTGTAGCTACAATTAAAAACTGTTAAGGAATTTGGCAATGCAGGCAAACTGCTCAATTGATTGTTGCTGCAAAGCAGACCTGTTAATGAATCTGGCAAAGCAGGTAGGCCACTTAATTGATTGTAGCCACAATTTAAAACGGTTAAAGAGTTTGGCAAGGCAGGCAAACTGCTCAATTGATTGTAGCTACATTGAAAAACGGTTAATGAATCTGGCAAAATAGGTAGACTGCTTAATTGATTACTGTAACAAATTAATACATTCAAAGAACTTGGTAAAGTAGGCAGGCTGGTCAATTGATTGTCGTAGCAATCTATATATGTTAAGGAATTTGGTAAAACAGGCAAGCTGCTCAATAAATTTTCGAAGCAATATAACTCTAACAAACTATTAGGTAAAGTTGGTAAGCTGTTTAATTGATTGCCATAACAATTTAAAATTGTTAAAGAATTTGGCAAAGTTGGTAAGCTGCTCAAAAAATTGTCACTACAATCTAAAGTTAGTAGATTATCAAAGTACTGAACACCATTAAGGTCTGATATTGCAAAAGTGAGTGAAACATCTAAACTTGTTGCATTCACAATCCCCGCACAAGTAGTATCCATTTGGTTCCCATTCATACAACTCGGATAATTTGCTTGAAGATAAGTTACAAAATTTGGGTCAGGAATCGTTACCCACTGTGCTTTGGCAGGTGCAAATTTTAAAACAAGCACTAAAAAGAGAAGGATAAGTTTTTTCATAGGATTGGAATATTAAATCAAATGTAATGTTTTTGTTATTCAAATTATAAAATGTAGAATTTTTTATCTGTCAAAAAAAAGCATCAAATAATGCTATTTATAATATTAATCCATAAATTTGAAATAATATCTGGCGATGACAAAGACACAGTTAAAAAGCGAAATTCAGAAGGTATTGGATAATGTTCCAGAAAATATTCTTCAAGACATTTTGGAACTTCTTAGAGATTTTCAAAATGTTTCAACTAATCAAGTTGAAATAACACATTCCTTAAGAAAAATAATATCTGAAGACAAGGAATTGCTGGAAAAGCTAGCTCAATGATTGACGAAAAAACAGCCATAAACATACACAATATTCTCATAGACAAATTTTGGCGGTACAAAAGGAATTAGAGACGTAAATTCTCTTAATTCTGCCTTGGCAAGACCTTATGCCACGTTCGATCAAAAAGGTCTTTATCCAACTGAAATTGAAAAAGCTGCTGCCTTGTTTGAAAGTTTAATAATTAATCATCCCTTTATTGATGGAAATAAACGAATTTCTTATGTATTGATAAGATTAACTTTAATGGAAAATAATCTAGATATTTTGGCAACCAAAGAAGAAAAATTCAAAATGATTGTATCCGCAAGCAAATGAGAATTTCGATTAAAAGAAATAATAAATTGGATCAAACACTATTTAGTGAAACTATAATTACTTTGATAGATTTTCTTTATTCGAATTCTCAATTTTGCTGATAAAGAACATATCTTTATTTCTTGCCCTCAACACTCCTTCAAAATCATTAATATACTTATCTTTGCCACTCAAAAATTAATGATTCTATGAAAGCCAACCACACCCTTATGATGGAAGAAATAGCCAAAACATCTCAAAAAATGTTTAAGAGCTACGATACACTAAGCGAAATAAAAGACATAGAAATTGCAGAAACTCCCAAAACTGCTGTATATCACGAAGACAAACTTACCCTTTATCGCTACAACAGAAAAACTCCTGCTACCATAAAAACTCCTGTGTTGGTTGTGTATGCATTGGTAAACACGTACAAAATGTTGGATTTGCAACCCGACAGAAGTTACATTAAAAATCTTTTGGACATGGGCTGCGATGTTTACCTGATAGATTGGGGCTACCCTAGCCGTGCAGATAGGTATTTGAGTATGGAAGATTACGTAAACGGCTATATAGACAATTGTGTAGATTTCATCAACAAAAAACACCATTTAAAAAAGATAAACATCATGAGTATCTGCCAAGGAGGAACGCTCAGTGTTATATACTCTTGCCTGCATCCACAAAAAGTAAAAAACTTAATCACACACGTCACACCCATTGACTTTAGTGGCAACGACGGCCTTCTATTTAAATGGAGCAAAGACATGGATTTTGATTCCATAGTGGACGATAACAATGGAATTATTCCCGGAGAGTTCTTAAACATGGGTTTTGAAATGCTAAAACCAATGATGAAATTCAATAAAAACACTGCAATGATAGATTCATTAGACAACAAAGACAAACTATTGAATTTTTTGAGAATGGAAAAATGGATAAACGATAGCCCCGACCAAGCCGGCGAATGTTACCGCAAGTTCATGAAAGAATTGTATCAGCAAAACAAACTCATAAAAGGAGAATTAGAAGTAGGCGGCAAAAAAGTAAACCTAAAAAACCTTACCATGCCATTGCTAAACATTTATGCCACCGAAGACCATTTAGTTCCTCCAAGTTCCACTATTCCGCTAAACGACTATGTTGGTTCTAAAGACAAAGAATTATACAAATTTAAAGGCGGGCACATTGGAGTATTTACCGGAAGCCGTTCTCAAAAAGAATTGGCACCTGCAGTAATAGCTTGGCTAAAAGATAGAGACTAATTTTTTAAACCAATTGATAGACGCAGATTATTTCTGCTTCTTTTTTTTATGTTTCACTACAAACAAAAAGATTTTTTACCACCATTTTACGCTGTAATTTTTGTATCAGAAAAATCTGAAAACTTAAATGGTTTTGAAGAAATGGATAAAACAACACTGGAATTGGCCAGCAGCATTGATGGATTTATTGGATACGAAACGGCAGGAAATGAAAAAGAAAATATTTTTGTTTCGTATTGGAAAAACAAAGAATGTATTGAAGAGTGGCGAAAAAATTCTACTCATTTAATAGCCAAAAAAATGGGCAAAGAAATGTGGTACAAAAGATATGTGAGTCAAATTTGTTTGGTGGAGAGTTCGCATACCATGGAAAAATAAAAAGTAATATTAGATACAAAACAAATTACAAGCCCGGATTTTGTATCTTTGAATTAGAAAGTTAAGATAGAGTAAAATTCTTGAAACAAAAAATATATATAGACACATCTGTTTTTGGAGGATATTTCGACGAAGAATTTTCTGAGTTTACAGCACCCCTATTTGAAAAAATAAATAATGGTGAATTTGTATTGTTGTATTCAACAGTTACTCAAGATGAACTCGAAAATGCTCCTGATAAAGTTAAGGAGCTAGTAAAAAATATAAAAACTGAATATACAGAATTTATTGATACAACAGAGCAATCAGTTGATTTAGCCTCTGAATATATCAAAGAAAAGGTAGTTGGAAAAACTAGTTTTACTGATTGTTTACATATAGCCTTGGCTACAATAAATCATGCAGATTTTTTGGTGAGCTGGAATTTTAAACATATTGTAAACATAAATAGAATAAGAGGCTACAATTCTGTAAACCTCAAAAAAGGCTACAAAATATTAGAGATACGTACTCCCCGAGAATTCATTTATTAAAACAATAAATAAGGTAAAATAGATACTCTTAAAAAAATGAAAACAAAAGATAAAACATTTGACTCGGTTAATTATATGCGAGAACAAAGAGAAAAATTGAGTAATAAATTGGTTAAAATGTCAAAAGAAGAAATTGTAAACTACTTCCTTAAATTAAAATCTAAAACTAAATTAAAGCCAAGTGCATAGTCTTTTTTTAAAAATATAGATTCAAATAAAAGTAATTTCATTGGTATACTACTCCCAAAACTATAATATTAATTTCTTCTATTAGCTTTGCAAACTTTAAACAAATTAAATATAACATGAAAATAAAAAACCTAATTACAAGCTTTGCCCTAAGCTCTGCACTACTTGTTTCCTGCTCAGGAAAAAAAGAAGAAAACAACACAAAAACAGAAACTGTTGCACAAGAAGAATTTGAATACGAAGCTGATCGCTTTGCAGACATTCAAGTTCTAAGATACCAAGTAAAAGGATTTGAAGAATTAAGCCTTCAACAAAAACAATTGGCCTATTATTTATCGGAAGCAGCTTTGTGCGGAAGAGACATTATCTTTGACCAAAAAAATAAATACAATTTGGCATTGCGTCATACAATAGATGCAATTTATACTACTTACACTGGCGACAAAAATTCCGAAGCATGGAAAAATTTTGAAACCTATGCCAAACAAGTTTGGTATTCGCACGGAAATCATCACCACTACAGCCAAGATAAAATTCTTCCATTGTTTAGTGTTAGCGATTTCAAAGACATGTTGAACAAATCAAAAAAAGAAGATTTGCCATTGGAAGGAAAAACAATTGAAGAATTTTCAAAGCAGTTAGAGCCTGTAATTTTTGATGCAAAATTTGAAACTAAATTGGTAAACCTTTCCAAAGGTGTTGACAATGTAAAAATGTCTTTCAATAATTTTTACGAAGGAGTAACTCAAAAAGAGGTAGAAAACTTTTATGCACCCATGATTAAAAACGGTGGAGAAAATGCAGTGGCTTTTGGCTTAAATTCTAAAGTTACCAAAGAGAATGGAAAGGTAGTAGAAAAAGTTTGGAAACAAGACGGAATGTACGATGCAGCCATTACAAAAATTGTGTATTGGTTAGAAAAAGCAGTTACTGTAGCAGAAAATCCTGCACAAAAATCTGCCCTAGAATTGTTGGTTAACTATTACAAAACCGGAGATTTAAAAACTTGGGACGACTACAACATTGCATGGGTAAAAGATACTGCGTCAAGGCTTGATGTTGTAAACGGGTTTATAGAGGTGTATGGCGATGCCATAGGAAAAAAAGGAAGTTTTGAATCTTGTGTTTCTATGAAAGACATGGAAGCATCAAAAGTAATTGCAACCATAGCCAGCGAAGCACAGTGGTTCGAAGACAACAGCCCAATTGCCAAAGAACACAAAAAAGAAAAAGTAAACGGAATTTCTGCAAAAGTTATTACTGTAATTCAAGAATCAGGAGATGCAGCACCCTCTACCCCAATAGGAATAAACCTTCCCAACTCTAATTGGATAAGAGAAATTCACGGCTCTAAATCTGTTTCACTGGGCAACATTGTAGAATCTTACAATGTGGTTGGAGCAAAAAGTCCAAGCTTAAAAGAGTTTGCATTTAATGATGAAATTATTGAAAGAGCAAAAAAACACGGAGCATTAAGCGGCATGTTGCATACAGATATGCACGAAGTAATTGGTCATGCTTCTGGAAAAATAAACAAAGGAATTGGTACACCTGACGTTACTCTAAAAAACTATGGCAATTGCCTAGAAGAAGCCAGAGCAGACTTAGTTGGCTTGTATTACATCATGGATCAAAAATTAGTTGACATTGGCGTTATGCCTTCAATAGAGGTAGGAAAAGCACAATACGACAATTACATTTTAAATGGATTAATACTTCAATTAACACGAATAAAAGCAGGAGATAATTTAGAAGAAGCACACATGAGAAACCGCCAATTGGTTGCAAAATGGGCTTACGAAAAAGGAAAAAAAGACAACGTAATTGAGTTTGTGAAAAAGGACGGTAAAACCTTTGTAAAAGTAAACGACTATCAAAAACTTAGGGTATTGTTTGGCGAATTGCTCAAGGAAATTCAAAAAATAAAATCAGAAGGAGATTTTAAAGCAGGTCAGGCATTGGTAGAAGGCTATGGTGTAATTGTAGACAAAGAATTACACAAAGAAGTATTAGAGAGATTCGCAAAACTTAATGTTGCACCATACAAAGGATTTATTCAACCAAAATTAGTTCCTGTAATGGAGGGTGAAAAAATTGTAGATGTAAAAATAGAATATCCAAAATCGTTTGCCGAGCAAATGATAGAGTACGGTAAAAAATACTCCTTGCTTCCACTAAAAAATTAAGTTTAAAATACACTCACTTGAAATACCTCGAAATCTTCGGGGTATTTTTTTGTTAGATGCATTAAAATCACTCTTTTCTGAACTCTAAAACAGAGCATTTATTTGTTAAATTTATTTCCTATCTCTTGGTTGTTTTACACAGGAAAATAATCTGCAATATTTAAACGCTTGATAACTAACAAACTTCATTTTATTTTAGGCCTGCTGCAAGGGTAATGTATTACAATTGTGTCTAATATTATTTGGAGGATTAAACCCTTCTTAATTATTTGACTCTAAACTCAAACTAAATTTAATTAACACAAATAAAAAAACAGAAAAATGAAAACAAAACAACTCTTGCTTGCTTTTTTTCTGTTGATGTCTTTTGGAATGTATGCTGCTCCTTATTGCATACCAACCTCCACCAATGGCACAACAGGAGGTGATTTTATCAATGGCGTAAATCTTGGCACCATTAATAATCAAAACACCGGTTCAACAACAGGAACCACGTATAACGATTATTCTAACTTAAGTACGGATGTTTCTCAAGCAGGAACTTTTTCACTTACCATAAATGGTGGAACTTTTGCAAATGGCTTTTACGGTGCTTGGATTGATTATAATGGAGACAGTACTTTTACTGCCAATGAAAAATTGGGCCAAGTGCAAACAAACACACCCAATCAAACAGTAACCATAACTTTTACTGTGCCATTAACCGCCAGCTTAGGAACAAAAAGATTAAGAGTTAGGTCTGCAAGAAATACCAATAACATGGATCCATGCCAAAACTATACACGTGGCGAAACAGAAGATTACACTGTTAATATTTTAGTTGGTGGAGGAAATGGCCCCATTGCCTATTTTGGAGCAGTTCAACCCTCTATTACTTTAGGCAATACAGTTGACTTTGTTGATTCCACTTCCTTTAATCCCACCTCTTGGCAATGGACATTTGCAGGTGGAACTCCTTCTAGCTCAAGTGTTCAAAATCCTACGGGAATTAGCTACAGCGCTGTTGGTTGCTATGCCGTTACATTAACTGCTACCAATGCAAATGGTTCAAATACACTTACAAGGACATGTTACATTATAGTTAATCCTGCAAACCCATTTTGCAACACCTTATACAGTGCAAACTGTTCGGGTACAAATAATATCAATGCCGTAAACATTACAAATACATCACTAAATAATGCAGGAACAGGGTGCAATAGTTTAAGTGGCACCGCTTACTCTATATTTCCTGAAAGTGGAAATACAACAGCAACACTCTACAGAGGACAATCTTACCAACTAAATGTAACAAGTGCTTCAAACAATTCTTCCATTGCAGCGTGGATAGATTTTAACATGAACAATTTATTTGATTCTACTGAATTTGTAAGTGTTGCAAGCCCAGCAGTTCAAAATTTAGCCTCTTCTGTTATAATTTCTATTCCATCCACAATCTCATTAGGAACATTGCGAATGAGAATTAGAACAAGAGTAGCTGGCGGTGGAGGTGGAGGATCAAATGTTATTCTATCTACTCAAGCATGTACTTTATTTAATGGTGGCGAAGCCGAAGACTATATTCTTACTATTGCAGATGCTCCGCCTGTAGTTCCAACAGCAAACTTCACTGCAGATAGTTTAACCATTACTGCTGGTCAAAATGTTGACTTCTCAGATTTGTCTGCTGGGTTACCTACATCTTGGAGTTGGACATTTGATGGAGGTTTACCTTCAACTTCAACATCACAAAATCCTCAGAATATATTTTTTAACGTACCCGGTTGTTACAATGTAACATTGGTGGCTTCAAATGCTCAAGGCTCTAACACATTATCTCAATCGTGTTACATTACAGTTCTTGCTCCAGCCTATTGCTCAGTTTTGCATCAAGTAAATTGCAGCGCCAATGATTTTATATCTGCAGTGGCAATACCGTCAACTACATTAATTAACGATAGCACTGCCTGCGATGCATTAAATGGAAACGGTTATTCTATATGGCCTGCAGCGGGCAACACAACAGGCAACCTTTATCAAACAGGAACTTATCAAATAAACGTTACTACCAATGCCAATAGAATTATTGGAATGTGGATAGATTACAACCACAGTACTACATTTGATTCCACTGAGTTTGTTTTGGTGAGCAACAATGCAACTGCTAATGTTATGGCAAGTGCAAGTTTTACAGTTCCAGCGAATGCCTTAATTGGATCAACAATGATGAGAATAAGGAGTAGAAATGTTACTGGAACACTTACTTCCATTGATGCCTGCACCTTGTTTGGAAGTGGCGAAACCGAAGACTATACCATTACAATTCAATCGCCACCAACAATTCCTCCTGTTGCGGCTTTCAACGCCAACCCAATTACCGTTGCTATTGGCCAAAATGTAAATTTTACTGACTTGTCTAGCAACCTTCCCACAGGCTGGTTGTGGACATTTTCTGGTGCCCTACCTTCTGTTTCAACATCTCAAAATCCACAAAATATTGTGTACAATACTGTGGGTTGTTATGCTGTAAGCTTAACTGCAACAAATGCTTATGGCTCTAACACACTTGAAATACCATGTTATATTAATGTGGTTATACCACCCTATTGTTCAACTTTACACACCACAAATTGCAGTGCGGCAGATAACATAAACACAGTTTCTATTGCCAATACATCAATAAATAATGCAAATACAGGTTGTAATGGTTCTGCTACCTCCAATGCATACTCTGTTTTTCCTGTTTCTGCATCTACCTCTGATACTTTATTGCAAGGGTATACTTATCCAATTAGTGTTACCACAACAGCAAACAGAATTATTGCCTGCTGGATAGATTACAATCAAAATGGCACATTTGAAAATGCCGAGTATTCTTCCATTGCCGCTGCCTCAGTTGCAAATGTGGCTTCCACAGCAAATATAACTATACCAACAAATGCATTACTTGGAAACACAAGAATGAGAATTAGAAGTAGAAATGTTACTGGAACAATTACCGCTGCAGATGCTTGTACTTTGTTTGGAAGTGGAGAAACCGAAGATTATACAATTACTATTGGGGCGGCTCCTCAAATACCTCCAATAGCTGCATTTACGGCCGATAGCGTTGCAATAACAATTGGCCAAAATGTAGATTTCTCTGATATTTCAACTAATATTCCTACAACTTGGTCTTGGTCTTTTCCGGGAGGACAACCTTCTGCCTCTGATGTTCAGAATCCTCAGAATATTGTTTATTCCACAGCGGGATGCTATCCTGTTACTCTTATAGTATCCAATGCTTATGGTTCAGATACTACCACAATAAATTGTTACATAAACGTTACACCTCCACCGTATTGTTCAACTTTACAGTCAAATAACTGCGGTGGCGGCGGCGGTGGTGGCGGTGGTTTTATTAATACTGTTGCAATAGCAAGCACTAATTTTAATAATGCTAATACTGGTTGTGCAGGAAATCCATATATTATTTATCCGGCAATTTCAAATACAACTGCGACATTAAATAGAGGAACTAATTACAATATAAGTGTTACCACCACAACAAGTCAGAAAGTTGGAATTTGGATAGATTTTAATCATAACTACTTATTTGATGCATCGGAATTTTCGCTAGTTGCAAATGCCACCCCTTCAAATATTCCCGCTACAATTTCAGTTTTAATTCCTTCTTCAGCTTTTGTAGGTCAAACAGGAATGAGGGTACGTTGTGTAAATACCAACACCACACTTACTGCTGCAAATGCTTGTACCAGTAATGCAAACGGCGAAACCGAAGACTATACCATCACCATTGGAGCTGGTGGAAACAATCCACCACTAGTTGATTTTAATGCCAACTTTACTTCCATTTCACCTTTTGGTAGTGTTAACTTTAGCGATAATTCTTCCAATACACCAACTGAGTGGACTTGGACATTTCCGGGTGGTTCTCCTTCTACATCTAACAATCAAAATCCTACAGGAATTATTTATGGTTCACCTGGATGCTACGATGTAAAACTAGTAGCCACCAATGCCTTTGGCAGTGATTCATTAACCAAGCCTTGCTATATTAATGTAACAAGCGCTTCAACTTATTGTGTTCCTACACATACAACTGCTTGCACAAATAGCTATATCAATACGGTTCAAATTACAGGAACATCTTTAAACAATTCCAATTCAGGATGCAATAACATTACCAGTCAGGGTTATTCTATTTGGCCTGCTTCTGGCAGCACTACAGCACAACTGAACCGCAACCAGAGCTACAATTTAAAAGTAACCTGTAATATTGGTTCAAGAATTTCTGTTTGGATAGATTACAATCACAATAATATTTTTGAAACAACAGAATGGACACAGGTTACCACAGGCTCTCAACCAAACATTGCAAGCACTGTTTCCATTTTTGTACCTTCAAACGCAGTTGCTGGCCCTACAGGCATGAGAATTAGAAGTATTACTACTCCAACTGGAGGTGGTGGAGGCGGTGTTAACGGAGCCGCAAATTCTTGCACCACCTTTGCATCAGGCGAAAGTGAAGATTATACAATTACAATTTTTGACCCCACCTTAATTCCAGTTGCAAACTTTACCAATTCAAGTGCAACTACAATTTGTTCGGGGAACACAGTTTCTTTTACTGACCTAAGCACCAATACGCCTAATGTTTGGTATTGGGATCTTCCGGGAACAACAACCGGATTTTCTAACCTCCAAAATCCTACAGTAACTTACGATTCTGCTGGGGTATTCCCGGTAACTCTTACAGCTACCAACGGCAATGGAAGTGGCACATTTACAATTAATAGTTTTGTAACTGTAAATGCTATTCCCAACTTAAATGCCGGAGCAAGTGCAACCATTTGTTTAGGTTCTAACGTTCAATTACAAGCCACTGGTGGATCTACTTATGTTTGGAGTCCTTCTGCAGGTTTATCAAATTCAACAATAGCAAATCCAATTGCAAATCCTAGTAGCACAACATTGTACAGTGTTACAACAATTTCAAACGGTTGCTCTGCCACTGATACATTATTAATTACAGTTAATTCTGCCTTTGCAAATGCTGGAAGTGATATTTCTGTTTGCGATGGAGGATCTGTAAATTTAAATGCCACAGGTGAAGGAACATATTTATGGAGCCCTTCTGCAGGATTAAGCGATGCTACAATTGCCAATCCAGTTGCCAATCCAATTTCAACAACAATTTATTCTGTTTTGGTTACAAATAATGGTTGCACTGCAACTGATGAAGTAGTTGTTTCTATTAATTCAGTTATTGCAAATGCAGGGCAAGATATTTCCATTTGTAGTGGCACCCCTGGTACGTTAAATGCGAGCGGTGGCAATGAATATTTTTGGAGTCCTAGCTTAGGATTAAGTAATGCATCCATTGCAAATCCAATTGCAAATCCATCTCAAACTACCACTTATCAAGTATTGGTTTTAAATTCAACTAACGGATGTAGTGCAATTGATAGCATTACTGTAACCGTTGTTGGGACTGATGTAACAGCTGGTTTAGACATTACAGTTTGCCCTGCAAATACTGCTCAACTTCTTGCAAGTGGAGGATCATCTTATTCTTGGAGTCCATCAATAAATTTAAGTGCTGCAGATATTTCCAATCCAATTTTTACTGCCGGTTCCAGCACAAGCTACGTAGTTACCATTTTAGAAAGTGGTTGTACATTTGTTGATACAATAGATGTAACAGTTGGTATTGTTACAGCCGACGCTGGAATTGATACAAGCATTTGTATTGGCGGAACAACGCAAATAATAGCAACTGGTGGTGCTTCATACTTGTGGACACCTAGTACCGGACTCAGCAATTCTTCTATCGCAAATCCAATAGCTAGTCCTTCTGTAACTACAACCTACACAGTTGTTTCTAGTAGTGGAAGCTGCAATGCCACCGACCAAATAACTATTACTGTTGTGCCAGCTGTAACAGCAAATGCAGGAGCGGATGTTGTTATATGCTCAGGATCTTCTGCAACACTTAGTTCTACTGGGGGCACAAGTTACCAGTGGTCACCATCCTTAGGATTAAGCAATGCTACTGTTGAAAATCCAGTAGCAAATCCAACAGAAACTACAAGTTATGTAGTAAATGTAAGTAATGGGATCTGTTCTGATACTGATACCATTGTTGTTTCGGTTCAAAATTTAAATGTTAATGCAAGTATTACTGGAGCTTCAAATTCACTATGTTTAGGCGATTCCTTGCAATTAAATGCTTCTGCATCCGGAACTGCAAGCTTCTCTTGGATTCCTTTAGTAGGTTTAAGTGATCCTTCAAATTCCAACACAATGGCATCACCTGCCTTAACAACAGATTATGTAGTAACTGCAAATGATGGTATTTGCATTGTAACAGATACTGTAACAATTGTTGTAAATGCTGCACCTGCAGCAAACATAACTGTAAATGGATCTACAAGTATTTGTGAAGGTTCTAGCACTTTATTAATCTGCCCACTTGGTGCACCTATCACAGGTTATTTGTGGTCTAATGGCGCGGTAAGTAATGAAATTAGCGTTACGGCAAGTGGTTGTTTTAACGTTACAATTACTGATACAAATGGATGTACATCGGTTTCTGAGCCAACATGTATAAGCGTAAATCCTTTGCCACAAACACCAGTAATAATTTTAAATGGAGATGGTTCCTTAAGTGCTTCTATTGTTGCCCCTTCTTACATTTGGAATTTAAATGGTGTACAATTAACTGAAACATCACAAACCATTTATCCAACAATAAATGGAGTATATACTGTTAGTGCTGTTTCGGATAGCGGTTGTTTATCAGGAATTTCGGAAACTTTTGATTACCTAATTACTAAAATAACTGCTCAAAATAAAACTGAAACTATTTCAATTTATCCAAATCCTGCCAATAATAAATTTATCCTAAGTGCCGAATTTGATCATTCCACACAAATAAAAATTTATATGACCGATATTTCTGGAAGAATAATCAGGGTAATTGAAAGCGGAAGTCTTGCTAAATCCTATTTGAAGGAAATAAACATTTCAGATTTAACCAACGGAATTTATTTTATTACCTTTAGTAATGATGACAAAACAATTACAAGAAAGTTGCTGAAAGAGTAGTACATAATTTTTATTTTTTTTAAATGCCTCGAAAATTTCGGGGCATTTTTTTTGGTACTTCACCAACAAAAAACATCGTTTCATGTTGTTTTATTGATATTTTTGCAACACTAAATAAAATCTATATGTACACAGGAATGCTCCATACTCACAAACTAGTAGTTATATTGTTTCTATTAATTTATTTGATAAAAACTGTATTACTCTTGATGAACAAAACAGACAGTCTTACCAAATTTACTAAAATGGTAAAAGTTCCGGAAATGATTGTTTCGTTTTTGTTTTTGGCAACAGGAGTTTATTTAATTATTGGCTTACCTGTGGTTAAACCAATTTTAATTGTGAAAATAATTTGTGTGTTTGCTGCAATTCCATTAGCAGTTATTGGATTTAGAAAATCGAATAAAATTTTAGCAACACTTTCATTGTTATTGATAATTGCTTCTTATGGCTTGGCCGAAATGAGTAAAAAAGCTACCAAAGTAGAAATAGCTGTAACTGAACCAAGCCAATTAGGAAAAAGTGTTTATGCTGCTCAATGCCAAAACTGCCATGGCACGGACGGAAAATTGGGAATGGCCGGTGCAAAAAATTTAACTGCAACCAATATGGTAAAAGACGATATTGTATATTTATTGAACAACGGAAAAAACTCTATGCCTAAATTTAAAGATGCTTTATCTGCAGAAGAAATTGATGCCGTAACGGAGTACGTGCTTCAAATGAAAAAATAATGGCAAAGCAATTTACCTACACCTCAAAAATAGAAGATACTTGCATTTTGGTAGGTTTGGTGAACCAAAAACAAACGGAAGAAAAAATAACGGAATACCTTGATGAACTAGAATTTTTAGCAGAAACGGCAGGAATAAAAACTGTAAAAAGATTTACTCAAAAATTAGAACGACCAGATTCTAAAGTTTTTATTGGCACGGGCAAATTGCAAGAGATAAAATCATACATCAAAGAGCACAACATTACATCTGTAATTTTTGACGATGAACTTTCTCCATCGCAACAAAGAAACATAGAGAAAGAATTAGATATTTTAATCCACGACAGAACAACTCTTATATTAAATATTTTTGCGTCAAGGGCAAGAACATCACATGCCAAAACACAAGTAGAATTGGCACAATTAGAGTATCTATTGCCGCGATTAGCAAAAATGTGGTCGCATTTAGATAGGATAAAAGGTGGTATTGGAATGAAGGGTGCAGGAGAAAAAGAAATTGAAACAGACAGAAGAATTGTTCGTGAAAAAATTGCTTTCCTTAAAGGAAAAATTGCCTTGATAGACAGGCAAATGTCCACTCAGCGAAAAAACAGAGGAGAGCTGGTAAGGGTTGCCCTTGTTGGATATACCAATGTAGGAAAATCTACCTTGATGAATCAATTGGCAAAATCGGAAGTGTTTGCAGAAAATAAATTGTTTGCAACGTTGGATACTACAGTTAGAAAAATTGTTTTGGCACAATTGCCATTTTTACTTTCAGATACAGTTGGATTTATAAGAAAATTACCAACTCAATTGGTAGAATCGTTTAAATCTACCTTAGACGAGGTAAGAGAAGCCGATATACTTTTGCATATAGTAGATGTTTCAAATCCTGCATTTGAAGACCACATAAATACAGTGAACAAAACTTTAATGGAAATTGGAGCAGGTGATAAACCTACCTTGATGGTATTTAATAAAATTGATGCATTTACATTTGATAAAAAAGACGAGGACGATTTAACAGAAGTAAAAAGAAACAATTATTCTTTAGACGATTTAAAAAGAATGTGGATGGGAAATATTCAGCACCGTAGCATTTTTATTTCGGCAATTAAAAAAGAAAACTGGGAAGAATTAAAAAGAGCTGTTTACGATATTGTGCTTGAAATTCACAAAACCCGATATCCAAATTATTTAAGCCCTAGCGAAGAAGAACTTGTTTTTATCTAATTTTTAAAATGAAAAAAGTACTTATTATAAATGGACCAAACCTAAATTTATTAGGGATACGTCAGCCAGAAATTTATGGCAACAAAACTTTTGAAGAATATTTAATTGAATTAAAAAAAGAATTTATAGAAACTGAAATAGATTATTTTCAATCGAATATAGAAGGAGAAATAATAAATAAAATTCAGGAATCAGATAAATTTTTCAAAGGAATTATTATCAACGCAGGCGGTTACACACATTCTTCAGTTTCTATTGCCGATGCCATAGCAGCAATCTCACTTCCTGTAATAGAAGTACATATTTCTAACATTTTAGCGAGAGAAGAATTCAGGTCAAAATCATTAATAGCTCCTAATTGTGTAGGCTGCATTTCGGGATTTGGTTTAACGTCTTATACCTTGGCGATGAATTACTTCAATAAAAACTAAACTTATTCTTTTTGGAGGATACCTTTTTTATACTTTGCTTTAGAGATTAACTTTCCTTTTTTATCAAATTTTTCGGCCAATCCATTTAATTGTCCATTTGAATAATTTTGTTTGCTCCAAATTGTTCCAATGTTATGGTACATAATTTTAGATCCATCTAAAATTCCTTTTTTGTAATTCAACTCTTGAAAAACTCCTCCCGCTTCGTAGTAAAAAATCCATTTTCCATCTTTTTCACCGTCCTTGTAATTTCCCTCTTCTTTTAATTTACCACTAGAAAACCATTTTGTAGAAACGCCGTCAGGTTTTTGATTTTTGTAAGTTTCAATAGCACTTTGTTTTCCATCATCAAACCAAAAATTCCATTGTTTATCTTTAATTCCTTTTTCATAGAAGCCCGTATAACTATCTTTTCCATTGGAGTGCCAAGCTTTCCATTCTCCTTGCATCAATCCATTTTCATAAAAGCCTATGTCCTTTTTTTCGCCATTTTCGTACCACGAAATTTGTTCACCATTCTCTTTGTTGTCGGAGTAATTAATTTCTTGCATCTTTTTTCCCGATTCGAAATAGTTCAACCATTTGCCGGTTTTTTTCCCATTTGCATATCTACCTTCTTTCCAGATTTTTCCAGATTGATAATAATGTGTCCAAGTTGAATCTTCTTTCCCTTGCTTAAAAAACCCTTCGTAATCAATTTTTCCACTGGGGAAATAAAATTTCCAATTGCCCTCTTGTACTTCATTTAAAAGTGCTCCTTCCATTTCTGGTGAACCATTTTTATGGTACCATTTCCAATTCCCAGTTTTTTTGTTGTCTATAAAATTTCCTTCTCGTACCAACTTATCGTCGAGCCAATATTTTGCAACACCATTTTTTTTCCCCGCCTTAAATAGCACTTCCGATTCTTTTTGTCCACTAAAATTGTAATTCAACGAAATTCCATCTGCTAATCCATTTTGATAATTTGTTTCGGAAATTAATTTGCCATTGGATGTAAATTCTTTTAAAACTCCGTTTCCATTTTTCAATAATTGTACTCCTTTGTTGTCTCTGTAATCAAGTATATATTCTAGTGAATCTTTGAAATTGATTGTTTTATGCAACATTCCATTGTCAAAATAAAAATTCCACAAGCCACTTTTTTCTCCTTTTAAAA
Organism: Bacteroidota bacterium; assembly: GCA_037131955.1. Classification (GTDB taxonomy): domain Bacteria; phylum Bacteroidota; class Bacteroidia; order UBA4408; family UBA4408; genus CAIMMJ01. The sequence goes on along the minus strand of JBAXQC010000018.1, from coordinate 4,996 downwards.
AACTTCCTTCGCTGGCTTTTTTGCCGTTTTGATGCCAAGAGTTAAAAATACCTTCCAATACATTCTCTACAAACTTACCTTCAGAAATTTTGCTTCCATTTTCTCCGTAATAAATCCATTCTCCATGTTTTCTGCCCAACTTATAATTTTCTTCAGATTTAATTTTTCCATCTTCAAAATAAAATATCCAGGTGCTATCTGGAACATTATTTTTAAAAAAATTTTTAGATGCTAAAATTCCGGAATCATAATAAGTGGTAAAAGCACCGTATCTCCTTCCTAAATAATAGTTTTCTTCTGATTGTAGTTTACCGTCTTTGTACCATAATTTCCAAACTCCAGTTTCTTTTCCATTCTCATAATTTCCCTCTTTAGATTTTATTCCGTTTTCGTAATAATAGGATGATAATCCATGTTGCATGCCATTTTTGTAGTTCTCCAACAACTTTAGTTTTCCGTTCGGGTACCTTTCTTCTCTTGGCTGTGAAAGTGTTAATTGAACGAAGAGAACAAGGATATAAAAAATAAAATATTTTTTCATTTAGTATTTAAATTTTCAATGATAGATGGCAATGTTCTAACTAATGCTATTTCTTTCCATTTTTTTCTTGCTTCCTCTACAGGCGAACCTAAATATACTTTTCCGCCTTCAATTGATTTTGATAAACCAGATTGACCTAATACGATTGCTCCTTTACCGATGGTTAAGTCCTTTTGTACACCTACTTGTCCCCACAAAATTACGTCGTCTTCTATTTTTACAACACCTGCAATTCCTACTTGTGCCGCAAATAAACAACGTTCGCCAATGTGTGTATCGTGACCAACATGTACCTGATTGTCGAACTTAGACCCTTTTCCAATAATGGTATTTCCAGAAACGCCTTTGTCTATTGTGCAACAAGCTCCAATTTCTACATCATCGGCAATGATTACTTTGCCACAACTGTACATTTTATCATAGCCTGTTTCTTTTTTCTTAAAATAAAATGCTTCTGAACCAATAACAGCGTTAGCATGAACAACAACGTTATCGCCAATTTCGCAGTGGTTATAAATTGCAACGTTTGAATGGAGTATACAATTTTTTCCGATGATTGAATTTTCACCTATAAAAACTCCCGGTTGCAAAATTGTTCCTTCTCCTATTTGTGCAGAAGGATGTATAAAAACATGCTGAGGATTAAATGGTCTAAACTTTCTGCACAAAAAATTATAATCGTCAAAAGGCGTTTCAGAAAGTATTAAATTCTTGCCTTCAGGACATACAACTTCTTTATTTATGATTATAGTAGTTGCTGCAGAGTTTAAAGCTTTGTCGTAGTATTTGGGGTGATCTACAAAAGTAATGTCTCCATTTTCTACCATGTGAATTTCGTTTATACCCAAAACTAAATTACTTGAACTGCCAACAAATTTTTTATTCAGCATTTCAGCAATTTCAGCTATCAAAAATGATTTAGGAAATTTCATCTATTAGATTTTTCACAAAAATAGTATTTAAAATAAGCAGGTTTTATTTTAAATCATCAAAAATGAAAAAAGTTTTTATAAAAAGATAAGATGTTGTTTTGCTCAGGAAAACAACAAAAAGATATAAATTCACATCTTTTAATCTATTCAAACAAAATGCAAGCTTTATTACTCTAAATAAATTTCTAATTTTGATACTTGCATTTTTAAATAAATTCTAAACATTAAATGAAAAAAACTCCAATCTTACTTGTCTTAATTTTAGCTTTTAGCATTACCACATTCGCACAAATTGTAACTCCAGTTCATTGGAAATTTTCTTCCAAAAAAATCGCAAACAATCAGTTTGAATTAATCTTTACAGCCAATATAGACAAAGGTTGGCACGTATATTCTCAATATTTAGAAAGCGATAATGGGCCTGTAGCTACTAGTTTTACTTTTGAAAAAAATGCTTCTTATAAGCTATATGGAAAAACAACAGAATCTAAATCAAAAAAAGAATACGATGCAAATTTTGAAATGAATGTAAATTATTTTGAAACGAAAGCAGAGTTTTTTCAGAAAGTAGTTTTAACTAAAGAAGGCAAACAAACTATAAAAGGAAGTTTACAGTATATGTGTTGCGAAGAAGGACGATGTTTACCTCCAACTGATGTAGATTTTTCCTTTGAACTGGAAGGCTCAGTTATTAGTAATGAAGAAGCTAAAGTAAATGCAGAAATAATACCTCAGGAAAATACAAATGATTCTACAAGTTTAATTATCGCAGAAAATACGCAAGAAATTAAAGTGGAAACTTCCGATACAGAAAAAGTTCAAGCACAAGAAGACCAAACCGAAGAAAAAAAAGGAAGTTGGGGAATTTTTATTGCTGGTTTTTTGGGTGGATTATTGGCACTTCTAACGCCTTGTGTGTTTCCGATGATTCCATTAACCGTTAGTTTTTTTACCAAACAAAGTAAAAATAGAAGAGTTGGAATTGTAAATGCTTTAATTTATTCATTTTCCATTATTGGAATTTACGTTTCTCTAGGTTTGATTATTACACTTTCTTTAGGGCCAGATGCCTTAAATGCACTAGCTAGCGATGGAATTATGAATATGCTATTCTTTGTGATTTTTATGATTTTTGCTGCTTCATTTTTGGGAGCATTTGAAATTACACTACCAAGTTCTTGGGTGAACAAAGCTGACCAATCCTCTGAAAAAGGTGGCTTGTTAGGTATATTTTTTATGGCATTCACGCTTTCATTGGTTTCTTTTTCTTGCACCGGACCAATAATTGGTAGTCTTTTAGTGCAAGCTGCCGTAGGAGGAAATGTTATAAATCCTGCCATTGGAATGTTGGGTTTTTCTGCTGCATTGGCATTGCCATTTGGTTTGTTTGCTGCTTTTCCAGGTTGGTTAAATTCATTGCCTAAATCGGGTGGTTGGCTAAATTCCGTTAAGGTAATTTTAGGTTTTTTAGAATTGGCTTTGGGTTTAAAATTCTTTTCCAACGTAGATTTAGCTTACCATTGGGGAATTATGACAAGAGAAGTTTTTATTGCATTGTGGATTGTTATTTTCCTTTTGATGGGACTGTATCTTTTAGGGAAATTTAAACTGTCTCACGATAGCGATACAAAGTTCGTAACGGTGCCAAGGTTACTTTTTTCTATTGTTACTTTTGCATTTGTGGTGTATTTAATTCCAGGAATGTGGGGCGCTCCGCTCAAAATCATTAGTGGGTTTCCACCTCCTACTTTTTACAACGAAGGATGGAGTTTGAGCACTGGAGGAGAAATGGCAGCAAAAGAAGGAAAGACAGTAAAAGGTGTAGATTCTGAACATTGCCCTCACAATTTAAATTGTTTTCACGATTATAATTTGGCGTTTAATTATGCCAAAGAAATTGGCAAACCTTTATTGGTAGATTTTACAGGATGGAGTTGTGTTAATTGTAGAAAAATGGAAGACAAAGTGTGGGTTGACCCAGAAGTTTTAAAACGTCTTCGCCAAGATTATGTGTTAGTTTCTTTGTATGTAGACGATAAAAAAGAATTGCCCGAAAACGAAAAAGGAGTATCAAAAACCACAGGCAATAAAATAAAAACTATTGGAAATAAGTGGAGCGATTTACAAACCGAAAGGTACCAAACCAACACACAACCTTTTTATGTATTGTTAGACAACAACGAAGAATTATTAAATAAACCCAAAGGCTACGACCCCAGCATAGAAAATTTTATTAAGTTTTTAGACGAAGGTCTAAAAGAATACTCTACTCGTAAAAAATAAAACTATGAGTGTATTTAATATCAACAACAGAAATATCTACCCCGGAGAGTCGGTTGAACATGTTTTAAATACCTATCAATTACCTTCTAGAACAAAATTAGACATACCTGTTTTTATTTATCGTTCCCGCAATCCCGGACCAGTAGTTTTGTTTCAGGCTGGAATGCATGGCGATGAAATAAACGGGATTGAATCTTTACGTTTTTTATTGAAAAAAGAAGAAATAAAAAAACCTTACAAAGGAACCATCATCATTATTCCAATTGTAAACGTAATTTCTTTTTTGTTAAATACTAGAGAATTACCCGATGAAAAAGATTTAAACAGATGTTTCCCAGGGAGCAGAAAAGGCTCCTTTGGAAGCCGAATTGCGTATGATATTATGCAGCAAATTGTTCCGATTATAGATTACGGCGTTGACTTTCATACAGGTGGTGCAAAAATTAACAATTACCCTCAATTGCGTTGTGTATTTGAAAATGAAGTGAATGTGCAATTGGCAAAAAGTTTTGCAGCACCCTTTATTTTAGATGCACCCTACAGAGATAAATCTTTAAGAAAAGAAGCCTACAAAAAAGGGAAATCTATTTTGGTTTACGAGGGTGGAGAATCTATGCGATTTAATAAATTAGCCATAAACGAAGGTATTAATGGAAGCATGAGATTGCTTAATTCATTGGGCATGACGGAGTGCGACGTACTACCAAACGAACCTATTTTCTTAAAAAGTTCTGCTTGGGCAAGAGCAAAAACTTCTGGCCTTTTTAGAACTACAAAAAAGTACGGAACATTTGTAGAAAAAAACGAAACCATAGGATTAATTAGTGACCCTTATGGAGAAAATGAATCTCCTATTATTGCACCCTCAGATGGGTTTTTAATTGGTATAAACAACCAACCTGTAATTAACGAAGGAGATGCTTTAATGCATATTGGGGTGGAGTAAATGTTTTTTAAACCAAATTATTTCTATCACCTTCACAAATAAAGCCTAAGCCTAGTAACTTTTGTATTGATAAGTTTATTTTTTTTAATAATCCTTTCCCCATCAGAATTATAAGTGTCAATTAAAACAATTAAAAAAATAGTAGCAAAAATTTAAAACTACTTCTATATTTGGTTATCAATTATTGATGAAAAAACTTCCCACTAAAATAATTTTTTTTGGCTTTTGTTTGCCTACTCTAAAGTATGCGTTTAAACAAAAGAGCAATTTGTTTTTGGTTTTTTTTATTTCATT
>JBAXQC010000017.1:0-42212 GCA_037131955.1 Bacteroidota bacterium | reverse complement strand
TTTAGAAGTGTTTGATTTTTGTGCTATAAAATTTTCAAAGTTTACGTTTTTGTTTGCGTAAGCAGTTACACTTAACTCCAAAAAAAAATCCCAAAACTTTTTAAAGAATTGGGATTTTTTTTTGGTTGAAGAAAATTAAATCAGTTGCAAACTGCGTTTAATGAACTTAGATAATTCTTCGCCTTTGAGCATGTTTTGTGATAGCAAAGCCAAATCTGTAGTTTGTTTGAGCAAATCCTGCTTTTTTGTTTCATCTTTTTCGCCTAATATTTTTTGCATTATTGGATGATTAGCATTTACAACAAGGTTAAACATTTCTGGCATGGTGCCCATAAAACTCATTCCGCCTCCAAACTGGTTCATCTCTTTCATTCTTCTCATAAATTCTGGTTGCGTAATTAACATGGGTTGATCTGTTTCTTGAAGGTTTTCTATTGCAACCGTAAATTTCTCCTTTTCAACAACAGTTTCAAAAAGCGATTTTAAGTTGTTTTGTTCGTCCTCTGATAATTTTGCCGGAATAGGTAAATCTTTTTCAATGAGTTTCTCTACTGAATCTCCATCTACTCTTACAAACTTTGAGTTTTCAATTTTCGATTCTAAAAAGTTTATAAAATGGCTGTCAAATGGGCCATCCATAAGCAAAACATCATAGCCTCTTTCTTTTGCAGATTCAATAAATGTATGTTGTTCTATTTGATTATTGGCATATAAATACACCACTTTATTTTCTTTGTCTTTATGAGATTCTTTTATCTTCTCGGCATATTCCTCAATAGAGAACAACTTAGAATCTACATTTTTGAACAAGAAAAACTTATTGGCTTTTTCATAAAATTTTTCTTCCGAAATCATACCGTATTTTACAAAAACAGAAATGTCGTTCCATTTATTTTCAAAATCTGCTCTATCTTTTTTATACATTTCATCCAACTTATCAGCCACTTTTTTGGTGATGTGATTGCTGATTTTTTTTACGTTTGCATCACTTTGTAAATAGCTTCTAGAGACATTAAGAGGAATATCTGGCGAATCTAAAACACCTTTAAGCATGGTTAAAAATTCAGGTACAATATTTTCAACTGCATCGGTTACAAAAACCTGGTTGCTGTACAATTGAATTTTATCTTTTTGTGGTTCAAAGTTCTTTTTTAGTTGAGGAAAAAATAAAATTCCGGTTAAATTAAATGGATAGTCTACATTTAAATGAATGTGAAACAATGGTTCGTCAAAAGACATTGGGTACAATTCGCGGTAGAAGTTTTTATAATCTTCTTCCTGCAAATCTGCTGGTTTTTTGGTCCAAGCTGGAGCAATATTGTTGATCGCTTTTCCATCAAACTCCACATTTACCGGCAAAAATTTGCAGTATTTTGTTAGTAAAGTGTTAATACGAACAGTTTCTAAAAATTCTTCAGAATCTTCGGCAATGTTTAACGTTATTGTTGTTCCAACAGACGATTTCTCAATTTCATTTAGCGAGTAATTAGGGCTTCCATCGCAAGTCCAGTGCACAGCTTTTGCATCGGGTTTAAACGATAATGTTTCAATTTCTACTTTTGCTGCAACCATAAAAGCAGAATAAAAACCTAATCCAAAATGCCCAATAATTCCTTGTGTATCGGTTTTGTCTTTGTATTTATTTAGAAATTCTTCTGCACCAGAAAAGGCAATTTGATTGATGTATTTTTCAACTTCTTCGGAGGTCATACCTATTCCGTTGTCAATTATCTTTATTGTTTTGGCCTCTTTATCAACAATAACTTCAACTTTAGATTGTTCTTCGCTGGCCGGTGCCTCGCCAAGAGCTCTTAGGGCTTGTAGTTTTTTGCAGGCATCTACTGAATTTGAAACTAATTCACGCAAAAATATCTCGTGATCAGAGTAAAGGAATTTTTTTATAATCGGAAAAATATTTTCCGTTGAAACATTAATTGTACCGTTTTTCATGGGTTTTAAATAAAATTATTTGATTAAAATAACAATTTAGCAATGCTTATGCCAAGTAAAAAAAAATGACAGATTGTCGTTACATTAAGCCAATTTTAGTTCAATTGACTTTAATTGCTCAGTAGTAAGAGGTTTGTTTATGAAATCTAGGGTGTTTTTTACTACTTTGTATTTAGCTATATCACTATGGCTTGTTGAGGAAGTTAAAAATACTATTCTAATTCCTTCGGTAATATCCTTAGACAATTTGTTAAATTCTTCGGCAAAACCAAACCCATCTGTAACCGGCATGTTTATGTCTAAAAAAATTAAGGAGGGAAGTAGTGATTTGGGTAAATCTTTTATTCTTTCAAAATTTTTAAAAAATTCTATCGCACTTTTGGAACTGGAATGTACATAAATTCTACCTGCAAAAGAACAGCTCTCTATCATTCTTTGATTAATGAAGTTGTCCACTTCATTGTCATCAATCAGCATTATTGTTGGTTTGTTGTTCAACTTATTTAATTTTGATGCGATATTATGAATAAATTTAGAAATAAAAATCTAAAAGCCGAGCTAAAATTTAATTTTTTTTTGTTGAAATTTAAAATCAAGAAGATTTAAAAAATATCAATAAATGATTCTTAGAGTTATTTTATCGGAAATTTCCTTGATAAAGTTCTAAATTTGGCAGATTTTTATGCAATGAATTTACCTAAAATATCCATCATTACACCTTCATACAATCAAGGTCAATACATAGAAGAAACTATTCTTTCTGTTATAAACCAAGACTATCCAAACATAGAATATATTGTAATGGATGGAGGCAGCAATGACCAAACAGTTGAAATTATTAAAAAATATGAATCTAAAATTACGTATTGGGTAAGCGAAAAAGATAAGGGTCAAGCTGATGCAATAAACAAAGGATTTGCAAGAGCAACAGGTGATATTTTATGTTGGCTAAATTCTGATGATTACTTTTTTGATGGAACATTAAAATTTGTAGCAGAAAAATTAAATGCAAACAAAAAAGAAATTCTTTTTGGAGAAGTAGACCATATTTATGAACCTCAAAAAACTATTAAACAGAGCAACGCAAAAAATAAATTTGATAATTATAATTTAGAACTCTACGATTATATAATTCAACCAGGAAGTTTTTGGACTAAAAAAGTATGGGAAGAAATAGGTGCACTTGATCAGGATTTTCATTTTGTTTTTGATTGGGATTGGTTTGTGAGGGCAAAAAATAAGAATGTAAAATTTATTTATTTTAGCAGAGTAATGTCGATGTATAGAGTGCACGATTCTCATAAAACTAGCACCGGAGGAGATAAGAGAATGTTGGAAATTGAAAGGATGTTGCTAAAATACAGCGGTAAAAAAATTTTAGATGCTTATGTGTTTATGAGAGATGAAAAAGAAAAAATAAATTCGGTTTTAAAAAAAGTTGGAGAATACAAACTTAGTCGTTTTGATATGAAAATTTTGAGAATATTTTTTCCAACTAAATTTCTTGTTATAACGGATATTAAGCTTAGGCAGTTGTTAGAATTGGGGTAGCGTAAAAAATTTTTTTCTTGCTTCTAATATAATTTTAGCCTTATGATGGTATGATTTTTTCTTTTTATTATAAAATTCTAATACTACATTCTCTCTTTCCGAAGTTCTGTTTAACAGGTATTTTATTTTTATCTTTTGTACAATAAAATTTGAATATTTTTCTTCGCCTTTAATTAAACGTAGTAATAAATCGTAAATCCATAAAATTTCATGAGATTTTGCAAATCCTATATTTAGTCTTTCAAAATATTCCTTGGTAAGCCTTGTAGGCTCTATAAAATGATGAAATACCAATTCCTCAGAATAAAATAAATCTTTCCCAACTAACAAAAACCATTTGCAAATTTCGGAATCCTCTCCTGAGCTTAGTTCATTTCCTTTTCTACCTATTAAAAGTGAATAAAATCCTGATTGAATTAATTTTATAAATTCTTCTCTTTTAAAAATCATTCCTGCACCCCATACATATCCTCTATCATTAATCATTCCTGTTTTTATTGCTTGTTCTCCAACTGCGTAAGCACCCTTGTTTGCTTCAAACCAATTTGGCAATGCAGCAGAACTTGCAGCTTCGGCTTTGCCTCCCAATACTCCGATGTTTGAGTTGGTATTTAATATTTTTAAGGCATTTAATAGAAAATTTTTTTCCAGCCAATTGTCATCATCACAAAATAAAATATATTTTCCATTGGCAATTTTAATTCCGGCATTTCTAGCATAGACTAACCCTACAGTTGTTTCCTTTACTACTTTTAGTTCTTTTTTAGAATTAAAACTATTCCATATATTTAAACTGATTGTTTGTGTTTCATCTGTTGAATTGTTGTCTACTAAAATAACCTCAAATTTGAAATGACTTGAATTTTGTTTAGCTATGTGACCAAGTGTTGGTTCAATTCTTTTGGCACTATTGAAGCAACAAATAATAATTGAAAAGTCTATTACTTGCATATTATAGATTATTTTTTTTTTTGAAATTAGAATATACCGGTTCAATTGCTTCCATTAATTTTTTAATTATTTGAGAATAATTGTAATTTTTTTGTGCAAAACTTAATCCTGTTTCTGCTATTTTTTCTCTTTCTGTTTCGTTTAATAAATAATAGTTTATTTTTTGAAGACATTCATACTCATCTTTAAAGGTTACACAAACATTTTGTTTTTCTAGAATAGAAATATTTTGTGCATAGCGAGTAAGCAAAAAACTGCCTACAGACAGTACTTCTTTAGTTCTCATGTTTACGTTATTGCCCATTGCGGTATTAACATAATCGTTAACTACAATTTTTGATTGCTTGTAAATTTTGTACATATCAATTCCTGAGGTTTCTCCTTGCCAACATTCTAATAGTTTAGGGTAATTAGAAATTAGATTGCCTTTAGGACCCCACCATTTAAAATTAGTGTGTTGGCACAAAAAATTCATAAGTTCTGTTTTTACACTTTGATCTTCTGTTCCTAAAAGTCCAACAAAACACACGTCATTTATTTTACTTTCTTGGGATAACTCTTTCCCTAATCTTACGTCAATCCCATACTCCAAAAAGTAAGAAGGAATGCCCAAAGCTTTAAAAAACTCAAAATATTCTGGTGTTAATGCAATCAAGAAATTACTTCTGCTGGGTTGAAAATTTATTGCATGGGCAGTATTGGAGCCAATTAAAGAAACAATAAAAATTTTACGGGAGTAAATTTCCCAAAATGAACCATCAATAGTTAAGGGTTCACGAACAAAAATAATATCGGGCTTATAACTTATGATGTATTTTTCGAGGTACCAATTTCTTTTTTCTCTTGCAAACTTGTTCTTTAACCAATGCAGATTTTTCCAAAAAAAAATAATGTCTATAATTTTTTGGTTTAGTATAAAGACTTTAAGAAAATTTAGCTGGTACAATAAACCAGTTTTTTTTATTTGATTGTCATTAATTAGTTTTTCAATTAATACTTCATCCAAATCAATGAACTCTCTTGCTTCCCATCCCATTTTGTTCATACTATGCGTAAAGTAATCTGAGAGGTAACTTCTCAAACTCATTTGCCAGCTGTAGTAATCATTATAATTCATCGTCTGAATTATTTCATGATTCTCTTTTTGCTTTTGATACAAATAAGATACCGGATAAAATGAGTCTATTTTGAGAAGTTTTAATTTCTTCATGAGCTAAGAACTTTAAGAATAAAATTTTCTTATTAGGTCAGTTAAGAAAATAATTTGTTCTTTAGTTAACTCAGGGTATATTGGAAGTGAAAGTATTTCATCTTTTAATTGATATGAAACTGGGAAATGATCTGGGGTGTAATTGTATTTTTTATAACATTCTAAAAATGGAAGAGGAGTAGGGTAGTGCAAGGCACATTCTACATAATTACTTTTTAGAAACTCCATTAACTCATTTCTTCTTTTTGCTCTTATTACAAACAGGTGAAATGAATGTTTGCTATTTGGTCTAATGCTTGGAATTGTAATTTCTGGAATATCTTTAAGTAATTTTGTATAGGTGTTTGCAACATTAATTCTTGCTTCTGTCCATTGTTTTACAAAAGGCAATTTTGCACTTAAAATTGCAGCTTGCAAACCGTCTAATCTACTGTTTATACCTTCTATCTGATGTTGATGTTTAATTAATGCTCCATGGTTCGCAAACATTTTACAATTCTTCGCCAATGCATCATCGTTAGTAATAATACAGCCAGCGTCGCCATAAGCACCTAAATTTTTTCCTGGATAAAAACTAAATGAACCTGCAATACCTGTTAATCCTGCTTTTACACCGTTGTATTCAGAAAAATGAGATTGGGCGCAATCTTCAATTAAATGAATACCGTGCTTGTCGCATATTTCTTTAATTACATCAATCTTGCACATTTGGCCCTGTAAGTGAACTGCAATAACTGCTTTTGTTTTTGCAGTAATTGCTCTTTCTAAAAGCAATTCATCCATGCTGTAATATTCTGGATGAATGTCTACAAAGATAGGTGTTGCGCCAGTTTGAGAGATTGTTTCGGAACTAGAAATCCAGGAATTGGCAACAGTAATTACTTCATCGCCTGTTCCAATTTCAAGCATTTTCATTAATATATACAAGGAGTCAGTTCCATTTGCACAAGAAATTACATGCTTTACTCCATACATTTCTGCAAATGCTTTTTCAAATTCTAAAACAGGCTTTCCCCCAATAAATGATGTGTTTTCTAGCGTGTTTGAAATTGCTTTGTCTATTTCGGATTTTATGCTTAGATATTGTGCTTTTAAATCTACAAAAGGGATATTCATTTATTTTAATTTTTTTGCTGGATTTCCTACATAAAATCCGGGTTCGTTAATATTTTTAGTAACCACAGAGCCGGCGCCAATAACTACATTGTTGCAAATATTTACAGGCAGTATGGTTGCGTTGGTTCCTATTGAAACGTTATTTCCAATTTTTGTGGATTTCCATTTGGTTTTATCACCTCCAGCCGGTTTACCCTCGCTAAAAAGGTCATTGATAAACATAACTCCATGAGAGATAAAACAATGATTGCCTATTTCTACAAATTCACAAATAAAGCTGTGCGATTGAATTTTACAATTGTTTCCAATTTTTGTTTCTTTTTGTATTTCTACAAATGGACCAATAAAACAATTATCACCAATTTCAGAACCATATATATTAACAGGTTCTACAATTTTTACATTTTCACCAAAACTATTGTTTACAATTTTACTTTGCAAAAGTATAGGCTGATTCATATCTTAAATTGACGATTTTGAGTAAATTTTATCAATAATTTCAACGGTCTTTAATCCTTCAAAAGAATTAGTGGAAATACTTTTACCATGTAATAGAACATCCACCAAATTTTCATAAACTTTGTCGTGATTAGACATGCTTCCAAAATAAGTTCCATAATTGTTTGGTTTATTCCCAACAGGTAAATCTTTTATTTCGAAATTTTCTATGTTTTGATATTCCAACTCATTTAGATACTGACCGCCAATTTTCACCGTTCCCTTTTCACCAAATATTGTTAATGAACCCTCCATGTTTTTTTGATAAGAGTTTACATTGTAATTAATCGTACCTATTGCTCCGTTATAAAACTTAATAATGGCAACACCTGTATCTTCAAACTCAATTGTTTTTTTATGATTAAAATTTCCAGTAAATGCTTTAACATCTTTAACATCTCCAATCATCCAGTACAATAAATCTATAAAGTGGCTAAATTGTGTGTAAAGTGTACCGCCATCTAAATCTATTGTACCTTTCCATGAATTATTGTAATAATCGTCGTTTCTATTCCAAAAGCAAGAAAGTTGAACACTAAATATTTTTCCTAATTTTCCTTCGTCAATTGCTTGTTTAACGGCAGCAACTGGAGGATTGAACCTGTTTTGTTTTATTAAAAACAATCTTTTATTTGCTTTTTCGGCTGCCTTAATCATTTCGCCGCAATCATAAACATTTATTGCCATTGGTTTTTCGCACAATACATTTAAACCGGCGTTTAGAGATGAAATGCTATGTTGGGCATGAAGACCGTTTGGAGAGCAAATAGAAACAACATCCAAATTGTTTTTTTCTGAGTGTAATAAATCTTCTATAGAATGATAGGCTTTGCAATTAAATTTTTTTGCAAAATCATCAGCTTTTTCTCTTACATTATCACAGCAGGCAACTAATTGCCCATTATTTAAAATATGTTCTGCATGTCTTTGGGCTATTCTTCCGCAACCAACAATTGCAAATTTTAATTTTTTATCCATTGATTATTTTTCTTTTTATTTTACCCAATACACTGCGAGCTTTTTGAATTGTTGAAGGTTTAAATTCTTTTGGTTTTGGATTGTAGAACTCGTGAGGTACGGCATCTTTTTTTAGGTATTCTGAAAACTCCTGTTCTGAGAAACTTAATTTTTTTAGTACAAATGTTTTGTCAATTTCCAACATTCCGTGAGGATAAATTGGTTTTTTTATTTCTTCTTGTGCCTGTTCCTTGGTTATTTGTCCCGAAAAAATTAAATTACTTAAATGTGCCTTTCTTTTGTCTGCATTAAACTTAACGGGCAAAATGTAGCCTTGATAAAATCTTGTAAAAACTGATTCGTAATGCTTTCCGCCATAATCTGACCAATTTAATTCAGTTTTAATTAATTCTTTTACTTTGGCTTTGTTGTAATCGAGGTAATTTAGCAAAGGAATGCTGGTATAACTTCCGGCAGGACTAATAAATCTCTCGTTTTTAAAAGTTGCTGGGTAATTTTTTATTGGAATTGTTCCAAATTTTTTATGTATTGCAAAAAGATTATTTGGGTCTTTATTTGTCCAAATTCTGGGTAATGTAGTTTCTGTCCAAATGTTTCTGCCGTCTAAAATGTATCCAATTTTTTGTTCTCCACAAATCATGTCAAGGCTATTAAAAATAGCAATATCAGTTACAGCCTCAATGTCTATAACACCTGCTTTAAAATAAGCCAGTTGAATGTCTTTAAATTCTGGCCAATCTATTACGTAGGTATATAAATCAAAATCTAATTTTTTTAAAATATTTTCAATGTTATTTACGGCATCTTGCGAATTCCAGCCGTTGTCAAAATGAACACATAATACTCTAAGACCATATTCCTTGGCTTTGTAGCATAAATATGTGCTGTCTATTCCTCCGCTTACTCCAATAATACAATCGTATTTTTTACCAACTCCGTCTTTTTTTATCGTATGGATAATTTCATCAATTTTCTTTTGTGCATCTGCACCTATTAAAGTTTGATTTGCTTCTTCTTTTTTGTAATCGTAGTAATAATTACTTATTCCTTTGTCATCAAAAGTAATGGTAGGGTCTGCAATGTTGTCCATTAAAGATATAGCACATTGGCGGTATAATGGATCTTTTTCTGATAAAATCATAACCTTTTAAATAACATTTCTAATTCTTCCTGAGGAGGATAGCTAATTAAAACAGCGTTATTTGGTTTTTGAAAAACAAACATGCTCCCAGCAGAAACCGCCGATGCACCTTTTTTTATAGCCAAATAAAAATCTTCAACACAAGAAGCACCTCCACTAGCTACCAAAGGTATTAAAATATTTTTACTTACCATTTCTATTAAATTTAAATCGTATCCATTTGTTTTTCCTTCATGGTCTATAGATGTTAAAAGTATCTCGCCTGCCCCCTTTTCTTCGAGATTTTTTGCATGTTTTTCGGGACTAATTTTTTGATTTTTCTCGCCGCAATTAGAATAAACTTGGTAATTTCCCCACCAATTTTTTTTTACATCTATACTTACAACCACACTCTGGTTTCCATATTTTTTGGCTACAGCAGTAATTAAATTTTCTTGATTAAAATTAGAACTATTTAGAATAATTTTTTCAATACCATTAAAGAACAATTCATCTACTTCTTCAATTTTAGTTATTCCACCGCCATAAGAAAGAGGCATAAAAGCTTCTGAGGCTATGTCTGCAATTTTTTGAATATTTGGTTTTATATTATTGGGTGTTGCAGAAATGTCTAATATGCAAATTTCATCTACCAGTTTCTCATTAAAAATTCTAACGGTATTTATTGGATCGCCAACATAACTATGATTTTTAAATGTTTGCCCTTTGTACAAGCCATCATTTTTTATAAGAAGTGAAGGGATAACTCTAATTCTTCTCATTTAAAGTTCAGCAAAATTTTTTAGAAGCTGCATGCCAAATTTATGGCTTTTTTCGGGATGAAACTGCACACCAAAAACATTTTCTTTTTGTATAGCACAGGTATAATCTATTCCATAATTAGCTTTACCTTTTGAGTTTTCTGAGTCATGGCAATTCATAAAGTAAGAATGTACAAAATAAAATCTAGAATTTTCAGTTAGGTTTTTAGAGAGTGCAAAATTTTTATCAAAAACTACCTCATTCCATCCCATGTTAGGAATTGAAAGGTTTAATTTATTTTCTTGGAAATCAAACTTTTTACATTCGCCTTTTATCCAACCCAAACCTTGTTCACTGCCTTCTTCACTTTTTTCTAAAAGCATTTGTGAGCCCAAGCAAATTCCTAATATGGGAACTTTTTCTAGTGTAGCTTTCTGGTTAAGAATTTCAAAAAATGAAGATTGCCTCAGCATTTTCATTCCGTAATCGAAATGGCCAACACCAGGTAAAATAATTTTTTTTGCTTTTTCTATTTCTAATGGGTTATCGGTAATTAATGCATTTACCCCAACACGGTTGAACATGTTTTTTATGGAATTTAAATTTCCTATTCCGTAGTTTAGAATAACCATTTGCGTTTATTTTTTATGACATTAATTTATTGATTTCATCAAAATCAACTTTACTTTGAATATATTTTGAGGAGTTTAAGCCTGTTTCTATAAATTCATAAAATCTATTTTCAAAGTTATCTTCTTCTGGATTCATATAAATAGCCATTTCACTGTCGATTAATTCAATACAATTTAAACGTCCAATATTGTTCAAAAGAATTGTTTTTTTTCCCATTAATGCTACCTCTAAGCTAGTGCCTGAAAAATTTGTTACATGCACCAAGCAATTAAAAATAGAAATGGGAAGAGGTTGAAGATTTGAATCTTCAATTTTTACACAATCAAAAATATGTTGTTGTATTAAAAAATCAACCAGCTGTTCAATATTCTGTCTAGGATGTGCTCTAAGATGCCATTCATGTTTTTTATCTTTTATTATTTTTATAATTTGAGGTGGAAACATTTCAGAAAGTTTCACTGGATTTGGTTGTAATGAATATAAAATATAATTGTTTTTTGTTGTTTTAAGACCTTTATCTTTTAAAAAATCTATCCAAGGATTACCACCAACAAAAGCATTAATAATATTTTTTTTTAGTTTCCACTCCTTAATATTTATTGTGGAAATTTCATCCCAACACCAGTAATTTTTGGGCATAGAATTGAATCCATCTTGAGGAATTTTTGTCCAAGAACCATATGCCAGTTGATTTTCAGATTGAGGTCCGTGCTGCATTTCTATTGTTTTTATTCCTAAATTATTGCAAATAGAAGTAAATAATTGATTTAAATGACTATCGTAATAACTTAAAACAAAAAAATTCTCAGGATTAATTTTTTTAATAATTTTATTTACAAAAGGTGAGTAAAAATCAATGAAACAATTCAAATCTTCCCAAATATCTATCTCATTATCTAACTTTCTATTTTCATTAAACAAATTACTTATGTATTTTAAAAATTCTAAGTATGAATAAGGTATTTTGCTAGAGCCGGTCTTTAATTGAAAAAATTTTATAAAATAATTTTTATAAGATTCATAAAGATTTAAACCGTAGTTAAAGTTTATTTTTATTTCTTGATTATAACTATTTGATGATTTTTCATATCCAAAAACAAAAATGGTTGTAAATTCCTTCAAATTGTATTTTAAAATTAAAGGATCTAAAAATCTAATTATATTTTTATTTTCATAGATAGATGAATTTGCAGCATGAGTGAAAAAAAGATTTTTTTTCTTTTTTAAACTCCCAAGCCATATTTTAAACTTTATATAGTTTTTTAATTGGTTTAGAAAATCTTTAGGGATTTTTTTTGAATTTCTATTTTCATTTGATGTTTTTATATTTTGTTGATTTTTTGTGTTTAACTGTTTGTAAATAAAAAAGTATAATTTTATTCTTAAAAATGGCCAAACATGAACATTTTTAATTTTCCAATCCGAAACTGGAAACTTATCTTCTATTTCTTTTATGATATTAATAATTAATACCCTTTCCTCAATCATTGTATTTAATTTTTTCTTTATTTCCTTATCATCATTTCAAAATCCGGTTCGAAAGTAGTATCAACAGATAATGAATTTCCGTAAGTCCTTATACTTTTGTTGACAATCGTAAATTTGCTAGTTTTTTTATTCATCAGGGCCTTGATAGGAATTACATATATTGCTCCATTGTATTCGTAAACTATAGGAATTTCTTGCCTTCTAGTATTATAACCTAATTTAGTTTTTACTAAATAATAAAATAAATTAATACTGATAATTGGCCAAATTTGGTAGCTATTTTCAAACAAAGAAATTAAAGGGAAGTTTTTTTTACAATCAAATGTAAAATTTTTAATTTGCTCCTTTTTGACTAATTTCACTAAAAAAAATTATTTTAAATCCAAAATAGTTATTTTAAATAATAGACCAACCGCCATCAATTATTATATTTTGACCTGTAATAAATGAGGAAGAATCAGATAAAAGAAATGAAATAGCGGGTGCAATATCTTCAGGTTTTCCCATTCTTGCCAAGGGGGTTTTCTTTTCATACTTTTTTACAAATTCTGGGTTTTGATTATTAAAAATACCTCCTGGAGAAACTGTATTTACTCTTATATTGTTTTTACCAAAATAAGAAGCTAAATACCTTGTAAAATTAACGATTCCGCCTTTTATAACAGAATAAGCTGCAGCACTAGTCATTTCGGTGTTTTCGTAAATACTAAAATCGGGAGCTAATATGCCATAAATAGATGCCATGTTTACTATTGCTCCATAATTTTGAACAACCATTTGTTCGATAATTAATTTTGAACATAAAAAATAACCATTTAAATGCATATCAACATTTTTTTGCCAGGATTCGAAAGGAATTTTTTCAAATTTAACACCCCAATCAGCTGTTCTAGGGTATGCATTATTTACCCAACCATCCAGTTTACCAAATTTGTTTAAAATAGTGTCGATTAATTCTCTTATTGATTTTTCAGAAGTAATATCTAAAAAATACTTATTCGAATCTGACTCATTTTGATTAGAAATATCTGCATTTATTGCTATGCCACCATTTGATTCTATCTCGTTTACAATAGCTTTACCAATAAGTCCGCTACCCCCAGTAACTACAATTACTTTATTTTCTAAAATATTTTTCATAAGCAAATTTCTAAAACTTCTTTTCCATTATGGAATGAATTAAAGGTTGATTTATTTTCTTCTAAACAATTTATGTAATAATTAATCTGTAAGTTATACGTTTCTATGATTGCTTGATTTGAACTAAAAATTAGTTTACCATTTTCAAAAACTTTATTTTCAAATAAGTCAACCAAAATAGTTCCATGACTGCAAACAATTTCACATGTCCTTTTTTTATCATTTCTATAATAATTTAAAATAATATTTGCAGTAAACTCTTTATAGCTTAATAAATAATTAGCATAATCAAAAGAATCTATATTTAGTGAGGAATTATTTGAAAAATTTTTTTGTACTCTGATTGGTTTACCAAAAAACCAATAGCAGTAATCAATTTCATGGATTAAATCAAGATGAACACCACCACCAAGTTTTTTAATAGAGCTATAAATTGATTTATAATCTTTATTTGGCCTCCATTCTTGTAGATTAGACCCTGCATAAATATTAACTTCATTTATTCTTAGTGAATCTTTTTTTAAATAATTTTTAACAAAAATGAGTGAGTCGAGAAATCTCAAGTTGCAAGCAACGTAAGAAATAGAATTATAGTTTAGGTATTGATTGACAACTTTTTTTAGTTGGATTTTAGAGTGCACAATAGGTTTTTCTATAAATAAATTATATGAAAAAAAATCTTTTAAAGATTTGGCATGTTTACTAGTAGGATTTGAAATTATAACAAAATCTGGCTTTTTTAATAATTGATTTATATTATGAATATTTTGAACATCTAAGTATTGAGGAGATTTATTTGAACTTCTTAAAGCAAATATTTTATGGTTTTGGTTATTTTTTTTTATTGCATCAATGTGTTTTTTAGCAATACTACCCAAGCCTACAATTAAAATTTCCATTAGAGAATAAAATCCAATTTATTGTTTTCAATTAAAAAACTTAGAAATTCAAAATCAATATTTTCGTCCAAATCAAAACAAATATGAGGCATGACGTAAATTTTGGTTGTTGAGCAAATTGGAGTTTTTAGACCTAATTCAAAAAACTCTTTTTTAAAAAAATAGAAAGAAGCATTTAAATCATAAACAAGTGGAGTTTTTTGCCTTGACAAAATATCACCTTTAGATTTTACTAATCCGTAATAACCATTTTCTTTTTCTTCAACCATATTAAAGTATGGATTACGATGTGCTTTGTTTACAGAAAACAAATTGAGGCATCTAGCATCTTCATTTAAAATTTGATAGGCATTTGATAAATCATTTACATTACGCAGAGGTGATGTAACATCTAAATCTAAAACATAATCAAATACTAAACTAAGTTTTTTTTCTTTGTAATTGATTATGTCTATGATAGCGTCCATTTTACCAACTTCGTCAGTAGCCAAAAAATCTGGACGTTTATAGGATATATCAATTCCATATTTTTGAGCAACATTTGCAATTTCAGTTGAATCTGTAGAAAATCCTATTTCAAAATTTATTTCCTTATTGGAATTAATAAACTCCATAGCTGTAGAAATAGTATAGGCAATTAAAGGCTTACCGGCCAAAAATTTTATATTTTTTCCAGGAATACCTTTAGAACCACCTCGTGCACAAATTGTAATTAGAATATTCACTTTTTTATAAATTTTTTAATCAAATAACTTCTTAATATTTTATACTTCATTTCAGTGTGTTTTGCAAGTGAAATTGAAACTAAATTAACAAACAAAAAACAACAAATAAAAAAAAGATATTTATCATTGAACACATTTAAAAATTGAAAAGCGAAATAAATTAATGTATAATGAATTAAATACAATGTAAAAGAAAAATCTGCAAAATATTGAATAATTAATTTCATTTTATTAGTAATTATTAGGTGATGACTAAAACCCAAAAGAACTAAAATTAAAAAAGATAAAAGTAAAACATAATACGGTTCAACATATCTAAATTGAGTTGCATTAAATCGAATCCAGATTAAGTATAGAAGAAAAACGGAAGTTACAAAAACTAAAAATTTATTGAAATTAATCTTTTGAAAAAATGGCCAAATAATAAAAATTAGCGTACCACAACACCATGGTAACATTAATCCTTCGCCTCTTCCAGAAATAAAATTAGAAAACGGAACAATTGAAAAAAAAGCAAGAATAAAAATATTTTTCAAATTTGCATTTTGTTTGTTTATTATTTCTAAATATAAAAATCCAAACCAAAAATAAATCCACCATTCTATTGCTAAAGTCCAAAAAGGACGGCCAGAACCAAAGGATTCTATATATAATAGATTAGATAATTTATAGAAAGGATTCTCTTCCAACATTAGCAAACTTCCAATAAAATTTTTTATATTGAATGTGTCGTAAAAATGATATTGGTTTGGATTAAAAATAATAGTACTAAGGTCAATCAATACAATAAATAATAAACATGGAACCAGAGAAATAAAAATTCTGGAAAATCTTTCAATAAAAAACTCTTTGAATGAATATTTAGGATTTTGTTTCAATTTTAAAACTGTTGAGTATGGAATTAAAAAGCCTGATAAAATAAAAAAAACAACTACACCAATTCCTTGAAGAAAGGGGATATATGGTGGTTGTATTTTGGGGAAAATCGCTAGTCCTCTGATTAAATGACCAATTACAACAAATTGTGCAGAAACTACTCTTGCTAAGTTGAGAAAAGTACTGCTTCCTGAATTTAATTTTTTGAATTCCATTAAAACTTTAAAATTTTCACATCTTCTTGGGCTTTGTAAAAATCTTCTAATCGACCAATATCTAGCCAATAACTTAGCAAGGGATAAGAAGATAATTTTTTATTGGATTTTATTACTGCTTCCATGAAATGAGTTGCATCAAATGCTTCGTTGATAGGAATTAAATTTGTTAATTCTTTTTTAAATAAATAAATTCCCGCGTTGGAATAATAAGTAAATCTTGGCTTTTCTTTGAATGATAGTACTTGTTGATTTTCATTGATTTCCATAACTGCATAAGGAACATCTATGTGATATGGAATTGTTGCCACTTGCATATCAGAATCAGAATCTATAAAACTTTGATAGAAATCTTCAAAATCTAAATTTGTAAGTAAATCTGAATTCATTAAAATTATATGATTGTTTCCAAATTCTCTTATTAAATTTACAGATCCGATTGTACCTAGTGGTTTGTCTTCTTTAACGAAATTAAATTTTATATCCTTATAATTTGAATCTAAAATTCCTTTCTCAATTTGTTCAGCAAAGTGCCTTAGTGCAATATGAAAATTACGAACGCCGAAATTTATTAATCTTTCAATATTTATAGATATTATTGGCTTTTCTCCAACTTTGAGCATTGACTTTGGAATTTTATCTGTAAGTGGTCTTAGTCTTTCACCTTTTCCACCAGCCATTATAATGGCATCAACAGGAATACTTGCTCTAAGTTTTTCTAAATCTAAAATTTCAAGAACTATTTTATTGGTATCAACTACAGGAATAAACCTCATTCCTAATTTTTTAAATTCTTTTACTTTTGTAAAATTATTTTCATTTTCATTTTCAATTAAAAACTTATTATTATCATTCATGAAAAAACCAAGATTTTGATCTATAGAAATACCTTTTATTAGGCCCCTTCTTATATCTCCATCGGTAATTGAACCCAAAAGTTTTTTGTTTACATCTATAACAAAAATCGCCATGTTTGGTATACCTATTTCATTAATTCTCATTAAAGCTTGCTTCCCAGAAGAATTTACTTCTAATAAACATTTTTCAAAATCAAATGTCATATGTTGACTTTATTTATCAATGAATTTTATTATTTGAAATGCCTCCGCATATTCAACACCTACAGACGCACCTCTAAAAACTGCTAGTGCTTCAAGATTTCTGTAACTTCTTGGAAAAGGATGTTCGTCTATTTCTGATGGATAATAAGACATGATTTCTAGTTTCTTTTTCATGAACACAGAAATATCTACAAAATAATTTGGCTGAAAAAATTTTTCAGGTAATGCTGGTGCAAATTCTGTTTCAGAGATACACTCATACATCAATACTTTTTTGACGTAAGGATACCTGAATGATTTGGTACAAGCCATTACGGCATCAAATGTAACTCTATGATCTGAGTGGGCGTCGGATCTATTCATTACATAAATTACTTCTGCCAGAATAGAATGAAAAACGTTTGATATTTTTAAGATTAAATCAGGTAAATCACTAGGAGTCAAAGACATTGTAGGAAAATCTAATTTAAATGTATTTAAAAACCCAAATTCTTTGGAAACTTTTTCTATTTCTTGTTGCCTAGAATCTACTCTTTCTTTAGAAAACCCATATGATTCTAGAACATTGGTAATAATAATCCAATAAATTTCATCTCCATTTTTTTTGTGTTTTAAAAGAGTTCCGCCTGCACCAATTACTTCATCATCAGGGTGAGCAGAAATAACAACAACTTTCATTATTCAAAAATAATATATGTAGAATAAGAGGCAAATGGAGAACGAACAATTCTGTAATTACTTATTCCAAATATTTCATTGAATGCAAGAGTTTCTCCAGGCCAATTTGGATGATTTAATTCATCAAAACCGATTACACTTCCTTTGGTGAATCTATCTTTTGCCAATTTCAAACATTCGTAAGTGGGTTCATAAATATCAAAATCAAAATAGGCAAAAGCAATAATTAATTCAGGATGTTCATCCAAATATTTTTTAAATGTATGAATTGCATTTCCTTTAACTATTTCGTGATTTGGTATGTGAGCTATTGGATTGGATTGTTTATGAGTGGCTAAAATTTGAGCTAAATGTTCTTCGTAGCCCTTTGTTACATTGTATGCCCCTTCTACAATATTAGAATCAGTTCCATCTTTTTCGTGCACAGAAGGAAAACCTTCAAATGTATCAAATGCAATAATTTTTCTTGTGTAATTGTATGGTTCAAACATTCCTCTAAACAATTCAAATAATGCTAAATTTTGTCCCCAACGTGTTCCAAATTCAATAATGTTTCCGTTTACATTAATTATTTTTTGGTACATTTCATTCATAAAAAAAATTCTACTTAGAGATTGTCTTGTTAAATAAAGTCCAAGATTTGCTAAAATTTCACTTTCAGGTATTGGTGAATTTTTAAACAATGATATTAAACTTTCTCTGTTTGAAAGGTCTTTTTCACTTAATTTTTGAAGAATTTTTAAATCGTTTTCCATGTTTTTTCTAGTGATTTTAATAAGTTATATTTTTATATAAGAGGTTTCTATCTAAAATAATATTTTTTAAAACATCTACAATTTTCTTTGCACTGTTTCCTTCTCCATAAGGGTTTTTACAATTTTTTACCTCCGCAATATACTGCAAATTTGTTAATGATTTTGATATAGCACCAAGAATCTCTGATTTTATGTTATTTACAAAAAGAACATTATCTGAATGTATTCTGCCTACTTGTCTTTTGCCAATATTGATAACAGGCAAACCAATAGAAGGAGCTTCCACAATTCCGGAGCTAGAATTACCTAATAAACAAGCTGCATTTCTTAGAATATTTATATATGTAGTTCTATCTAAATTTTTAAATAGAAACAATTGAGGATGTTTTTTTGTATATTCTAAATATGCTTCAATAATTGAATGATGTCCGGCATCGGAATTTGGATAATTTATTAAACATTTGTATCCAGATTCAATAATTGCATCTAAGGTCTCTCTTATATTTTTATCTTCGTTTTCAACATCAGTAATAATTGGATGTTGAATAAGTACCAAGTATTTATCTTTGGCAATATCGAAATTTAATTTTTGAGAAATTTCAGTTACTTCCATTTTTGGTGTTTCCAAAAATCTGTCTAGAGCTGGGGATCCAACTGTATAAATCCTCCAATTGTCTTCGCCAAGTTTTATTAATGTGTTTGAATGTTCTTCTAAAATAGTAAAGTGTATATGTGCAAATTTACTTGTGGCATATCTAACAGAATTATCAATGTTTCCATCTTTTACTATATCTCCGCCGGCAATATGAGCAACAGGAATATCCATGTATGCTGCTGTGAGTGAAACTGAAATTGCTTCTTCTCTGTCTCCAACCACTAATACAATATCTGGTTTCAATCTATCAAATGATTGTGCGAATGCAGGAATTTGATTTCCTAATGATATTACTCTTCCAATTCGTTCATTACTGTCTATAAGATTATAAATTTTATCAGCAATGTGAAAACCATCGTTAATTATATTTTGAATTGTTTTTCCATAATTTTCTGAGAGGTGCGACCCAGTAACAAGAATACTTAAATCTATCGTTTCGTCTTTTTGAAGTAAATCTAAAACAGGAAACAATATGTCGTATTCTGATCGTGCTCCAGTTACAGCAAGTATTTTTCTTTTCATAATTAAAAAATTTAAAAAATATCTGAATCCCCCATTGAAATATACCAATTATTATTGTTTTTCAATTGATTATATTTATCATCTAAAACTAAAATACCAGAGTAAGTGATAGGTAATGATTGAGTGAATCCTATTTTTTCTAAATAAATATGTTTAATATCATTTATCGGCATCCATATATTTATTTTTATTAAATTTTTATTTTCGTAAAATCTTAAAATATCAGAAATACATGAATATATAATATCATACTCTTCGGGCAAAATTAATTCTAATATATCAACTTCCATTTTTGTTGGGTCTGAAAAAGAATTAAAAATTTTTGTAACAGCAAAATAATTTATTCCATTAATTTCTTTTTCAAAAAAATCGTATTTGTTTAGGGGATGTTTTGTGTATCTCCAATTCATATAATCACTATTTCTGTAAGAAAATACTAAATATTTAGAAAGTACATTGTGCGTTGCTTTTGAATGTTCTTCATTAAACAAATTAAAATCAGAAAATAAATTATTACTAGAGATTTTAAATTTTTCTATGTTTAAACTTAAGGTGGGTAATACCTCTAAATTTTGCCATTTTAAATTTTTAATAAAAGCATAATGAGAATTAGTATTTGGAAATCCCCAAACTGATTTTAAATGTTCTTTTTTAACAAAATCTTTGTAAAGTTTATCCGCCAATGTTGTAAAAATTCCTTTGCCTACATACAATGGATTTGTCATAGTTGTCAAGGAAAGTGCGGACAAAATCTTTTCATTATTGAAACTAAAAAAAAGAGGTGAAACTGCATAGTGACCTGCCAACACATCATTGTCCCACATTAATTTTATCATTACTAATTTGGTAGGATTCTCTACAAACAACCAATTCCAATAATCCGGACTAATTTTTTTGCCAAAAGTCGATTCAAATAATTCATAAATTTTTATTTCATCGCCTTTTTGATATTCTCTAATTTCCATTATTCAATATCCTCCCAACTTAATTTATGATCTATTTTTAAGTTCGATTTAAGTTTTTTTCCAATAACTTTTTCAATGTGAAGAGGCGAGATTCCATCACCTGGTCTTTTCATTACTAAATCATTATCAGTTATTGTGTGGCCTAAAGGCAAATCATTTTTTAAATGAACACTTTTCCTTGCTACTAGAATATTTTTTCTTTCAGATTCTGATGGTGCTTTGATGCCAACTCCCATAGCCATTTCAATATTTCTAATTGCTGTTACCATATTTTTTAACTCTTCAGGATTTAATGAAGCAAGGTGATCAGGCCCTTCCATTGTTTTGTTTAAAGTAAAATGTTTTTCAATAATTGTTGCACCCATTGCCACTGCAGCAACTGGAATTTCAATTCCTAATGTGTGATCAGAGTATCCAACATTAATATTAAATGCTTCTTTTATCGTTTGCATTGCTTTTAAATTTACATCTTTCATAGGTGTAGGATATTCCGTATTGCAATGCAAAACTGAAATTTTATTTTTTGATGTTCCGGCTTTAACTAGAATATTGATTGTATTTTCAATTTCCTCTAATGTTGCCATTCCAGAAGAAAAAATGACTTCTTGATTGAATTGCCCTATTTTAGTTAGGTATGGTAAATTTGTGATTTCACCAGAAGGAATTTTCCAAATACCCATGTTTAATGTTTTTAAAAAATCTACACTTTCTAAGTCGAATGGAGTAGATAAAAACATTATTCCTTTTTCTTCGCAATATCTTTTAAGATTAGTAAAATTATCAAAAGTTAGTTGAAGTTTTTTTACCATTTCCAATTGGCTTTCCTCAACTCCAGTTGATTCCTTTTGATATTGAGCTTTTTGAGCATTTTTAGAAATTACATTTTCTGCAATAAATGTTTGAAATTTTACAATATCTACTTTTGCATCTACCGCAACATCTATTAATTTTTTTGCCAAATTAACGTCACCATTATGGTTAACTCCTGCTTCAGCAATAATTAAAACTTTTTTATTTGTTATCATGGTCTGATAAATATTTTACAATTTTTGCTGGCGAGCCTGCAACTATCACAAAATCTGGAACATCTTTATTTACAACAGAATTTGCACCAACTACACTGTTTTTTCCTATAGTTACACCCGGTAAAATTACAGAATTTATGCCTATCCAGCATCCTTCTTTTAGAGTTGCAGTGCCATGTTTATATCCTTGATTTTTTATGGGAATATTGATGTTGTTATACAAATGAGTGCTCCCATAAATAGAAACATTTGGTGCTAACAAAACATTGTCTTCAATTATTACCTTAGACAAATAATTTCCTGGCAAACAAGAAATGGTGGTACCACCAGGAACAATAACATTTTTACCTATTTCTACATTTTTACCTCCAACAATATTAACATAAGGCCTTATTTCGGAATTTTTACCAATTTTACCAATGTTTCTTTTTTGATACCAAATTCTTAATGGCTTTATAAATAAAAGCCAATGAGTAAGATACATATCTGGACCTATTTTAGGATAAAACAAAATAAATTTCAAATGTTTAAGCATTGATCCAATTTTTAAGTTTGGTGGCATCTAATTTAAACTTATTTTTTAATCCATTGGATAAAAAAATAAGTTTAGATTCACTATTGCCTTTGTCCTTAATTATCTTATTCGCAATTTCCTTGGTTGAGATGTATTCAGTTGCCACATTAAAAATACCTTTTTCCTCTCTAATTGCGAATAAATTAACAAAATTACATAGTTCTTGAACACTTATTTGGTTGATATATCTTTCTCCATCTGCAAACAATGTAATTGTATTTTTTGAAATTAATTCATTTTCCATAACTGGAATTATTCTGCTAGTATTCATTCCATTTCCATAAATCATTCCTATTCTTAAATGAAGAATTTTAGTGCTTGTATTTAAAAAAAAATATTCAAAAATAATTTCAGAGTTCCATTTTGAAAGGCCATATAAACAATCTGAATTTTTTGAAGGATTAATTTCAGAACATTCCGAAAAATCACCATCAACATTTGGATATACCGAAGAGCTAGAAAAGTTTATTATTTGTTTTAAATTAGATTTTTTTGAACTATTTGAAATGTTTAAAGCCATTTTTGAATTTTCTATTACTAAAGAAAAGTCGTGTAGATTATTATTTTGTGCAACAATTGCAGCAGTATGAATTACAATATCAATTTTATCTTTTAAAGTAACCTCAAAAAGATAATTAGTTTGTTCAGCATCTGTTAAATCTACTTTAAAACATTTTTCATTGAGTGGGTTTCCATTTCTAAAAACTCCATACACATTATTCTCTCCAATATTAAGAAAATTAAATAAATAGTTGCCTACAAATCCGTTTACACCAGTAATTAAAATTCTCATTTTGCTGATGGAATAAAAAATTCATCGTAAAATCTAACAACAGTTCCCTCATTTAAGTTGAAGTCAATTTCTACGTCAAATAAAAGCAAATTAATAATGTACTCTATTTCTTTAAATCCAAAAAGTGAACGAATATAGGTTGTTCCAGAATGACGACTGTTTATTTCAAAAATTTTTGGAGTTCCAAATTCGTCTAACCTTAATTGAAAATTACAAGCGCCAAAAGGTTGAAGAACAGTAGCAACATTTACTAAATATTCTGTAATAATTTGGGGGTAATCTTTTTTGAAATGTGATATATAAGTATTGCCAGCTTTTAGACTTCTATTTAATACAATTATTTTTTTTACTTGATTTTTCAAAAAAATTACACCACAAGTAAACTCAGTTTCTTCTGTTCCTACACATTCTTGAATAACTGCATCTTTCAAACTTTTTATTGCACCATTTAATTCTTTTTCATTTTTTACTTTACTTACTCCTATGCTTCTAGCTCCTTTTCTTGGTTTTACGATTAATGGAAATTTTTTTTCTATATTTTCTAACTCATTAGGCAACCAAGATTGAGGATAAAAAAAATTGTTCTGTTTTAGGAATTGATAGGTTAAATATTTATCATCAGCAATACTTATTACTTTTTCTGAGCAAACCAAAATTATTGCACCAGTATTTTCCTCCAACTTTTTTTTGTTATTTGCCAACAAAGGCAATTCAAAATCTACACCTACAAACAAAATTTTAATTTGATTATCAATAATAGTTTCTATAATTACTTTTATCCACTCTTCAGCTTTTACATCTGGGTTTAAAATGTCAGGTAATAAATAATTTTTTTTGCACCAAAAAGAACCAACCGTATCAAAAAAATAATCTAATCCAATACAATCAATAGACTCTTTTAAATTTGAGTTTTTAATAGATTTAATAATTGCTTGTCCAATTAAACTACCAGTTCCCGTAACGCCAATATTTATTTTGCTCATTTAATTTTTTTAGATAGAATATAATCAATACACAATTGTGGATAGTTATCATTTTTCATTTGTGTTACAAGAATGTCAGAGGAAAAGATTATCCTTTTTAATTCAATTTTATTTGTTAATGGGTAATATAAAACATAATTAATTTCATCAATATTTTTTCTATTTTGACCTACACTTCCTGTATTAACTAATAAAAATTCACCAATTTCTCTTTTAAAAATTTGATGTGAATGACCTATAAAATAATTTCTATCAATTTTTATTTCACTGTCTTCAAAAAGATATTTATTTTCAATTGTATGACAGAAAATAAATTGATTGAGTTGATATTCTTGAGCATAGCAGCTAATTTCATTTTTTTTTTTAAATTTTGGATAACAAAAATCAAAAAATGTTTTTGAAATTATATTGTTAGAAGTATAATTTCCACTTATAAATGAATCCTCATGGTTGCCTTTTAAAAGAATTTTATTTTCGAAGGTTTCTAATAATTCTACACACTCATTACTCCACGGACCATAATTTACAACATCTCCGAGCGAAATTATTAAATCGAATTTTTTTTCATTTTTTAAAACATTTTCTAGTGCAGGTAAGTTACCGTGAACATCGCTTATAACCAGTATTTTCATTTACTACTTTTTTTATCTAACACTGCTAGGAATATTTACAATTCTTTCTTCTAAAAATTCTGAATTAGCTAAATCACCTTTTAAGCAATTTTCAAACATTTTTAATTTGCTCATTAAGGCCCAAATTGGTCTTGTCATAACTCCTTGGTCATTGGTAAATTCTAAAAATTTATCTCTTGTTTCTTTGTCTTTTAGTTCAATAGAAGAAAGCCAGTAATTTGATTTAGAATTGGTAGGTTCTAATTTAAATTTTATTTCAGTTTGCATAAAAAAATTCTCATAAAGATTGGAAAGTTCTCTCTTGTTTATTAAAAAGGAATTCAATTGCTCCATTTGTGCTACTAAAAAGGCTGCATTTAAATTGGGCATTCTGTAATTGTAGCCTATATTATCATGCACAAATTCCCATCGGTGGGGTACTTTGGCTTGTGTGGTAAGGTGTTTTGCCATTTTTGCAAGTTTTTCGTCGTTTGTAATAAGTGCTCCACCACCGCCACAAGTAATGGTTTTGTTTCCGTTGAAACTAAAGGTACCAATTAAACCAAATGTTCCTGTATGTTTATCTTTGTAATAACTGCCAATAGATTCTGCGGCATCTTCAATTAAAGGAATGTTGTATGAATTGCAAATTTCTGCAATTTCATCAATTCTACAAGGGTGGCCAAAAGTATGCATTGGAACGCAAGCAGAAATTTTTTGCTTAGTAATTTTATGAATGCAATTTCCTTGTGCATCATTTAAAGCAAATTCTTTTAAATAGTCTTGCAATTTTGTGGGACTTAATCCCATAGTATCCAAATCTACATCAATAAATAGGGGAGAAGCTTGTATGTATGAAATTGCATTACATGTGGCAATAAAGCTTAAAGGTTGTGTAATTACTAAATCATTTTGTTCTACGCTTGCTAAAATTAGTGCCATGTGCAAGGCAGCGGTTCCATTAACACAAGCAATTGCATATGTAGCGTTGGTGAAATTGGCCAACTGTTTTTCAAAATCATCTACATATTTACCTACTGATGAAACAAATGTAGAATCAATACAATCTAACACATATTTTCTTTCGTTGCCCACAAATCTTGGTTCGTGCAAGGGAATAAAGTCCTTTCCAGGAAATTGAGATTTAATAAATTCAACGGTTTCACTAAACATTATAAATATCTGTTTTGTATTGTTTTAAATTATCTTCTTTTTTAAACCAATTTATTGTTTGATTTATTGCTTCATCAAATGTAAAGTTTGGTTGCCAATTGGTTAATGAGCTAATTTTTTTTGCAGAACCAAGCAATCTTTCTACTTCGCTTTTTTCTGGCCTTAGTCTAATATCGTCTGAAATTATTTTTGCATCGGGATTAATTTTATCAATTAGCAGTTGTGCTAAATCTAAAATTGAAATTTCTTTTTCCGTGGCAATATTTATCTCTTGTCCTATAGTTTTGGTTGATTTAGCAATTTCTACAAATCCATTTGCAGTATCTTTTACAAACAGTAAATCTCTTGTGGGATGCAATGCCCCTAATTTAATTTCGGTTTTGCCACTCAATAGCTGAGTAATTACAGTTGGAATTACTGCTCTTGCACTTTGTCTTGGCCCAAACGTATTAAAAGGTCTTACAATGGTTACAGGCAAATTAAAGCTTCTAAAAAAAGAATCTGCCATTGCATCTGCTCCAATTTTTGAGGCTGAATAAGGCGACTGTCCTTGTTTGGGATGTTTTTCGTCTATTGGAACATAAAGGGCGGTTCCATAAACTTCAGAAGTAGAAGTTACAAGAACACGTTCTATATTAAAATCTCTTGCGGCTTGCAGTATGTTTAAAGTGCCTTTTACATTGGTATCAACATAACTATCAGGTGAGTGGTAACTGTAAGGAATAGCAATAAGAGCAGCTAAATGATAAATTTCATCAACACCCTTTACAGCAGTTCTTACTCCATTAGGATCACGAACATCGCCAGCAAATATTTCTATTTCATTTAATATGTCTTTGGGAAATGTGTCTAACCATCCCCAATTATTAAATGAATTATAATAAACAAATGCTTTTACTTTGTTTCCTGCTTCAATTAATTTTTCTACTAAATGACTACCAATAAATCCGTCGGCACCTGTTACTAAAACTGTTTTCATTAATTTCCTTTTGCAATTTTTAAAAATACCTCAAACATTTTCTCCTGTTCTTGAATTGTTTTAAATTGTGAATAATTTCCCAAAATAAAATTTAAAGTTTGAAGATACAAACCGGGTTTAAATTTTTTATCTAATTCGTCGTCAATTTCAACTTTAATTATTGCAACAGAACCCTTTTTTTGAATATGTAATTCTTCCAAAGGTTTAAAAATTAGTCTGGACGATTTTGTTAATATTTCTACTGCCCATCTTCCGGGAGCCTCCCAGTTTGCTTGGTAAGAAAATAAACTTCCTGTTTGAGAAACTCCTGCACCACAAAAAATTGATTTATCGTGCCAACTAAGTTTACCGCTAGCAAAACTTTTTAATTCTTTTGGAAAGCCACCTAAAAAAAATGCCAAATCAATTACATGGCTTGAATTTCCTATTAACCAATTTTCTTTTATTCCAACTTTTTTTTCTAATGGTTCAATGGTATGGCTCCACTCGGTAAACTCAAAATTAAAAGAACTTACACCTCCATCCTCTTTGATTATTTCTAATGCTTTTTGAACCGATGAATAAAAACGGCGGTTGTAAGCTACAAAAATTTCTGCACCAACACTCTCACATAATTCTGATATATTTTTAATTTCAGTTTGAGACATGGCTGCAGGTTTTTCAACAAGAATTTTCTTAAATCCATGCATCATTAATTGAGTGGCAGATAGTGCCAATTCTTCTAAGCCCACAGCTAGAATTGCTGCATCAAAATTATTTTCAAAATCACTATTTAAGTAATTTTCTAATCCACCTTTTATTACTTGCTTTCCGGTTTTTTCAAAAAAATTAAGGGCACTTGTTTCTCCTCTACCAATAATAACAGTTTCAATATTTAATGCATCTAATACTTTTAAATAATCAACCGCCATTTGGCTTGCACCTACCAATAATACTTTTTTCTTTACGTTATCAAACATTCGTCAATAGTAAAATCGTTTTTTATTTTTCTTGTAAAATCAATTAATAGCTCTAGATAATTTAAATGCAATTCAGATGATTCTTCAAAAGTAGTTAAATTGCATTTACCTGTATTTAATATATCATCTACCACTAAATTTGTAAGTTGACTTTGGAATGGTATGGTAAAAGAAATTTCTTCTGTTGCCCAATTCTTTTCTCTACTGCTTTTTATTACTTTAGAGGTATTTCCTTCTAAAATTATATATCTAAAATCATTGTTCTGTATTGTAATTAATAGCGGAGAAATATTTTCTTTGTAAGAAGTAATTGTAAATGAACTTCCATTTGCAGAACCAGTAATTGTTCCAGTAAATTCGTCATATCCTTGTCGTTTGCTTTCTATGATTTGTTTATCAAGCAATGAGTTATTTAAACGTATTTGAGCGGTATTAGTTAAGTAGGAAAAAAAATCTAAAAAGTGTATTCCATTGCAACCTAAACCCCAAGAATTTCCTGTTACAGAAAAATGAATGTTGCCAGATAGTTCTTTTTTTATTAGCTGATAATAATCAATTAATCGTCTTGGGCAATTAACCCAAGCTGTACAATTTTTAGTTTTAAAAATATCTGTAATTGTTTTATAGTGGCTCGCTTTGGTAAACAAAAATTTTTCCAAAATAAAATATTTTACATCACTTGCTTCTACAATATTTTCAATTATTTTATTTCTAAATTTAGAACCTGTAGCAATAATTATTAGTTCTATTTCTTTTTTTAATTCACTTACACTTGTATGAAATGTAATGTTGCCAGAAAAACTTGAATTAACTTCTGCAAATCTGCTTTTAGCAGTTTCTAGTGCAGTTTCAGAAGTATCGAACACTTGAATATCAATAAATTTTACGTTTGCTAATGCTTGAAGATGTCTGCTACCAAGTTGACCTGCACCAATTATTGCAATGTTTTTTATTGTGTTCATTTATTCTTTTTTTTGCAGTGTTTTAGTAATTTTATTAAATAAATAATCATGTCCTAAAACTGATAGATGTATGTAGTCTTTCATAATTCCATTTTTTGGGATTGTAGAAATATCAATTATGTTTTGATCTCCTATTTTATTTTTAATTATTTGATTATAAATGGATACATTTTTTATAATACCTGGAAGAAGTTTATCGTATTCATCTCCAGCGTTTAATATTTCTACCCAAAAAAGTTTGCTGCCAAAAAGTTTTAAAAACTCTCCAATGTAATAATCAAAAGTTGCCTTATCTGTGTATGTTACATTTCTTCTTTTTCTTAAAAACTTTAAGGATTTTGCGTTTAGCCAATAATCTAAAAATGTACGGGTTATCCAAAATTTGTTTAATAATTCATTTTCAAATTTAGTTAAAGCTCTAGGGGCACAATCTACAATGCCGGATTGAATGATTACAAAATCTGGATTAAACATTTTTGAATAATCCATTTGTTGATGCAGGTCTTTTATTGTGCCACCACCAATACAAACTTGATGTACATTGAAATTTTCTTTTAATTTATTTACCCAAGTTTCGTCGTAATTCACTAATTCGGGAGTATCTCTTGGAAGCCCTAATGAATCGGTGAAAATTAAAAGTTTTTTCATTTTAAAGTCAACTTCAAATCTTGAATAAATCCATTTGGCCTGTTTATATTTCCTACTTTAAAAAAATCGCCAGGCTCCACTCTTATGTAATTAGAGTTTTCTATTCTATCTAGAGGTAAATGTCCAGCAATTGCACTCACTGTTTTACTTAACAAAAAACTTATTGAGTAGCGTCCTGCTCTTAACAATAATCTGGGTAATTCAAATTCAAAAACTCCCTCTTCACTATCAATTTCAAAAGTCAAACCACATTCATCAGAGGCAAGTACAGTTTGTACAACTTCTAAATCATTTCTTACAGTAACTCCCAAAAAAACATTACTAATTTTATCTGGAACAGTTTTTTTAAAATGGATTTTTAATTTGGCGTATTCA
Organism: Bacteroidota bacterium; assembly: GCA_037131955.1. Lineage (GTDB taxonomy): Bacteria > Bacteroidota > Bacteroidia > UBA4408 > UBA4408 > CAIMMJ01. The sequence goes on along the minus strand of JBAXQC010000017.1, from coordinate 12,382 downwards.
CCAGAAATTAAATCCTCTGCTCTGCGGTTGTTTATATCTGCAAAATATATATCGGTTACTATTACTTCCCCGCTGCCATGCCTGTCTTTTCTTTGCGAAATTTCTTCTAATGAATTTTGCTCAGAACTTTCTAAATACATGCTACAGGCTTCATAGCTGGTTCCTGAAAAAATCATTTTACCGTTTTTTAAAATAATTCCTTTGGTGCATAATGTTTTAACGGCTGCCATATTATGACTTACAAACAGTACCGTTCTACCTTGTCCGCTTACGTCTTTCATTTTACCCAAACACTTTTTTTGAAACTCTGCATCGCCAACAGCAAGTACTTCATCTACAATTAAAATTTCTGGCTCTAAATGAGCAGCTACCCCAAATGCTAATCGCACATACATTCCGCTTGAATATCTTTTAACTGGTGTATCTATGTATTTTTCTACGCCACTAAAATCAACTATTTCATCAAACTTACTTTTTATCTCGGTTTTGCTCATACCAAGAATAGCACCGTTCAAAAATATATTTTCTCGGCCTGTAAGTTCTGGGTGAAAACCAGTTCCCACTTCCAACAAACTTGCTATTCTACCATTAACTCTAATATTTCCTTTTGTTGGTGCGGTTACTTTGGATAGTAATTTTAGTAATGTAGATTTTCCTGCACCATTTCTTCCAATAATACCTAATACTTCGCCCTGATTTACTTTAAAGTTAATGTCTTCTAATGCCCAAACGTATTCTGATATTCCTTTTTCTTCTCTTGCATTTACAGAGGTTACCATTTCATAAGGATCTTGTTTTCCTCTAACACGGTGCCACCATCTGTTTAAATCATGAGAAAATGTTCCTGTGCTAACAGTTCCTAACCTGTATTGTTTGTATAAATTTTCTACTTCTATAACTACCGACATAATTTAAACAGTATCCATAAAGGACTTTTCTACTTGGTTAAAAATTATAATTCCCAAAAATAAAACAACAACAGAAAATACTGCACAATAAACAAGCCCTCCCAAATCCGGTTGCCCTTGAGAGAAAATAGCATATCTAAAATTTTCTATGATGGAAGAAAGTGGGTTTAGTTCTAGGTATTTTCTGAATTTGCCTTCTATGCTACTTAAAGGATAAATTACTGGAGTGGCATACATCAATAATTGAATTCCAAAGGCTAAAAGAAACCCTAAATCTCTGTATTTTGTGGTAAGTGAAGAAAAAATGATACCTAAGCCCAAGCCTAAAACTGCCATTAATAATATAAGAATTGGCAACAATAAAATATAGGTATTTACAAGTACTTCAACTTTCCCTGTAATAACGTAGTAAACGTAAATAGAGACAAACAGTGAAATTTGAATTCCAAATTTGATGAGGTTAGAAATTATAATAGATATGGGTGTTGTTAATCTTGGGAAATATACTTTTCCAAAAATATTGGCATTGTTCACAAAGATGTTGGATGTTTTTGAAAAGGAGTCGGCAAAATAAGTCCACAATGTAATTCCAGACAAATAAAACAACACAGGTGGAATTCCATCAGTAGATAATTTGGCAATTCTACTAAAAACAAAAACAAAAGTAATGGTGGTAAATAGCGGTTGAATGAATATCCAAAGTGGACCTAAAATGGTTTGTTTATATATTGAAACAAAATCTCTTCTTACAAATAATGCAATTAAATCTCTGTATTTCCAAATTTCATACAAACGAACATCAAGAATTCCTTTTTTAGGAGAAATTACTTCTGTCCAGTTGTTATCGTTATTTTTTTCTACCAAAATCGTATTTTTTGCAAATATATTTTATTTTTTAGGTAATTGTAAGCTACACTTCATTAAAAGTCTAAGGTCATTTGATTCTCTAGATCGTCTAGTTGTTGCCTAATTGAGTTTATTCTTTGAAAATCAATGTCTTTAGAAATACCATCTTCTGTAGAAAAGGTCGCATCTATTTTTTCTTCTAAAGAAGGTCTTAGGTTTATTTCTTTTAATTTGTTGGCAGATATTCTTTTCCCTTTTGCTTTTAATCCTTTTACGTCTTCAAAATCAACTAAATTTATGTCTTCGTCGGGTAGCTCTTTGTCTTTAGATTTTGCAAATACCACATCAATTATTGGTCTTAATTGTGTTGTTGCCAATTCTAAATAAGAGCCTTCTGCTTCGCTTATAAATAAAGTTTTTTTATCTGTAACATCAGCCATAAAGCGTTTAGCGTAATATTCTTTTTTTGAACCATCAAGGTAAACTGCAGATATTGGTTTTTGAGAATTAAATTTTTCTATTAAAATTAAATCTTCGTCAAAATGATTGCTCAAATCAAAATTGTGCAAACGATAATAGCCAGATTGAGTTATAGAAAGAATTTTATCGTCGGCAGCAAATTCTCCGAGGTATGTTCCTCTTCCATCAACATTTAAGCGCTGAACAGAATCGTCAAACCACATCATTCTTGCACCAAGAGTAGAAATTCCTTTTTCTGTTTGTGTAATTTTCTTTACAGAATATTTGGTGACAATGTTTCCTTGCGAATTTCTGCCTTTAATTGCTAGGGTAGCAAAATCTATATCAAACATACTTTTTTTCATGTTTGGAACTGGCTTTAGCTGAATAGAAACCACTTCTGATTCGCCATTAGGATTTGCGGTTAAATACAGCACTTTAGAACCCTTATTTCCTCTTGTTAAATCGTACACTTTATCACGGGTTACACCGGTTACCGAAAACCTTTTCATCATTACGTTGCCCTTTGGTCCGTCTTGATAAATTAAATTGTAAACAGTTCGTTCGTCGTTTTTTTGAAAAACGGCAATGTGCAAGATGTTTTTTCCTACAAATGCTTTTTCAGAAACTTTGCTTACAGTCATTGTCCCATCATCTCTTATAACAATAATGTCGTCAATGGTAGAGCAATCAGAAATATACTCGTCTTTTTTAAGCGAAAAGCCCGCAAATCCTTCTTCGCGGTTAACGTATAGTTTTTCTGAGGCAATAACAACGTTGGTAGCAACAATAGTTTCAAAGGCTCTAACCTCTGTTTTTCTTTCTCTTCCTTTTCCGTATTTCTTTTTTAAGTTTTTAAAAAACTCTATGGTGTATTCTATTAAATTAGAAAGTTGTGCTTCTTTTTCTTTGATCTGATCTTGCAGCGATAACATTTTTTCGTCAGCTTTTGAGCCGTCAAATCGTGTTATTCTAATCATTGGAATTTGGGTAAGCTTTTCGTAGTCGTCGTTGGTGATTTCTCTCAACAATTTTTTCTTGTGTTTCTCAAATTGTTTGTCCAAGTAGGCAAAGAGTGTTTCTTTATCGGAATAATTTTTAAACTCGATGTACATTTCCTCGTTTATAAAAATCTTTTCGAGTGATGCAAAAAAGAAACTTTCTTGTAGTTCGTTTTTTATTAATTGAAGCTCTTGCCTTATTAGTTCTTTAGTGAGTAAGGAAGATTCTTTTAAAATTTCGTTTACTCCCAAAAAATCTGGATGATCGTTTCTAATAACACAGGCATTGGGTGAGATAGAAATTTCGCAATCTGTAAAGGCATACAAAGCATCAATAGTTTTGTCGGGCGACAAACCGGGTGGAAGAGTTATTACAATTTCTACTACATCGGAAGTATTGTCTTCTATCTTTTTAATTTTAATTTTTTCTTTGTCGTTGGCAGTAATAATAGAATCTATTACTGAGCCTGTGGTAGTTCCAAAAGGAATTTCGTGAATTACGAGTTGTTTTTTATCGTTGATGGAAATCTTGGCTCTTACCCTAATTTTTCCTCCTCTAAGTCCATTGTTGTAGTTACTAGCATCCATTAAACCTCCGCTGGGGAAGTCAGGCAAAATATTGGTTTTTTTACCTCTAAGAACATCCACGCAACCGTCTAATAGCTCGTTGAAATTGTGAGGTAAAATTTTGCAAGCCAATCCTACTGCAATGCCTTCAACACCCTGTGCAAGAAGTAAAGGAAACTTAACCGGAAGCGCCAAAGGTTCTTTGTTTCTTCCGTCGTAAGAAGCTTGCCAAGTGGTTATCTTGGGATTAAAAACTACTTCTAATGCAAATTTAGACAGTCGGGCTTCTATGTATCTTGGTGCTGCAGCGCTATCGCCAGTGAGGGTGTTTCCCCAGTTTCCTTGGCAATCTATCAATAAATCTTTTTGTCCTAAGCCCACCAAAGCATCGCCAATGCTGGCATCGCCGTGTGGATGATATTTCATGCAATGGCCAATAATGTTTGCTACTTTGTTGTAGCGGCCATCTTCTAAATCCCACATAGAGTGCAACAGTCTGCGTTGAACAGGTTTTAAGCCATCTTGCAAATAGGGAACAGCCCTTTCTAAAATAACATAAGAAGCATAATCTAAAAACCAATTTTGAAACATCCCCGAAACATGCAGCACTTTAGCTGTCTCGGAGTTTTGGTTATTTTCTTTATTTTCGTCGAATATACTTGGGTCTTGATTATCGGTCATTCTTTGATTTAAAATTTTCTTTTCTGGTGTGCAAAATTATCATTTACAATTTTGTGAGGGGAATAAAAGAAAAAATTATTTCAACAATTCTTATTATTTTAATTTTAAACCGACATTTGTAGTTAAAAAAAAACCTCCCAAAATTTGAGAGGTTTTCTTATTTATTCTTCTTTGCTTTTTTTCTTTTTGGCTTTGATGGTGTGCACTGTTATTTCTTTGGTTTCGGGGTCTAAACCAACCTCGCACACATCGCCATCGCCCAATTTGCTTTTTATTATTTCTTCGGCCATTGGGTCTTCTAAGTATTTTTGTATTGCTCTTTTTAGTGGTCTTGCTCCCAAGTTTGCATCAAAACCTTTGTCTGCAATAAAATCTTTGGCCTCATCGGTTAATTTAATTTTAAAGCCCATTAACTCTACTCTCTTAAAGAGGTTTGCCAATTCAATGTCTATAATTTTATGAATGTCTTCTCTGGTTAAAGAGTTGAACATAATTAAATCGTCTATTCTGTTTAGGAACTCAGGGGCAAATGCTTTCTTTAGAGCACTTTCTACCACGCCTTTGGCATAGGTGTCGGCAGTATTTGTTTTTGCAGAGGTAGAAAATCCAACTCCCTGGCCAAAATCTTTTAATTGGCGTGAACCAATATTAGAAGTCATAATAACAATGGTATTTTTAAAATCTACTTTTCTTCCCAAACTATCTGTAAGTTGTCCGTCGTCCAACAACTGCAACAATAAATTAAACACATCGGGATGAGCTTTTTCAATTTCATCTAACAATACAACAGAGTATGGTTTTCTGCGAACTTTTTCGGTTAACTGTCCGCCTTCTTCGTACCCAACGTATCCCGGAGGTGCTCCAATTAAGCGACTCACAGCAAATTTTTCCATGTATTCGCTCATGTCTATTCTAATTAAAGCGTCTTCGTTGTCGAATAAATATTTGCTAAGAATTTTTGCCAATTGGGTTTTTCCAACACCAGTAGGTCCCAAGAAAATAAATGAACCAATTGGTTTGTTGGGGTCTTTTAATCCAGCTCTGTTTCTTTGAATTGCTTTTACAATTTTTTTGATGGCTTCGTTCTGACCAATTACTTTGCCTTCGAGAAGTTCGTACATCTTAAGCAATTTATCTCCTTCGTTGGCGGCAATTCTTTGCACAGGAATTCCTGTCATCATGGAAACAACTTCTGCAACATTGTCTTCGGAAACAATTTCTCTGTTGCTTTTTGTTTCTTCTTCCCACGCTTTTTTAGCAACTTCTAGTTCTTCCAAGAGTTTTCTTTCGTCGTCTCTGAGCTTTGCAGCTTCTTCGTATTTTTGAGAACGAACAACCCTGTTTTTTTCTACTTTAATGTCTTCTACTTTCTTTTCTAGCTCTGTAATTGCAGGAGGAACTTTAATGTTGGTGATGTGAACTCGTGCGCCAACTTCGTCTAAGGCATCAATTGCTTTATCTGGCAAATGTCTGTCGCTTATGTATCTTTGAGTGAGTGTAACGCAAGCTTTTAATGCTTCGTCAGTGTAAGTAACGTTGTGGTGGTCTTCGTATTTTTGTTTAATGTTGTTTAAAATTTGTATGGTTTCTTCTTCCGTGGCAGGTTCAATTAATACTTTTTGAAATCTACGTTCCAAGGCACCATCTTTTTCTATGTATTGTCTGTATTCATCAAGTGTGGTAGCGCCAATACACTGAATTTCTCCGCGGGCCAAAGCAGGTTTAAACATGTTTGATGCATCCAATGAACCTGAAGCTCCACCTGCACCAATGATGGTGTGGATTTCATCAATAAATAAAATTACATCGGGAGATTTTTCTAGTTCGTTCATCACCGCTTTCATTCTTTCTTCGAACTGACCGCGGTATTTTGTACCGGCTACCAAAGAAGCTAAATCAAGCGTGATAACTCTTTTATTAAATAAAACCCTGCTTACTTTTTTCTGAACAATTCGCAGCGCTAAACCTTCGGCAATGGCAGATTTACCAACACCCGGTTCACCAATTAAAATTGGATTGTTCTTTTTTCTACGAGATAAAATTTGAGAAACCCTTTCAATTTCTTTTTCACGTCCAACAATTGGGTCAAGTTTTCCATCTTCTGCTTGCTTTGTGAGGTCACGTCCAAAGTTATCTAAAACAGGAGTTTTTGATTTTGGGTCAATGGGTTTTTTAGAAGCACCAAAAGTCCCACCGTCATCCTCCGGATCGTCTTCACCTGGACTACCGCCCGGCAATTCATTTTTAATGTCTTGTATTGGATTGTTAGGATTTGCTGACAAAAGTTCCAATTCTCTTTTTACAATGTCATAAGTAATATTGAATCGGCTGAGAACAGTTGCTGCAAGATTGTCATCTACTTTTAAAATAGATAGCAATAAATGTTCAGTTTCTATTAGTTCTGATTTGTACATTTTTGCTTCTAGGTAGGTAATTTTTAAAGCTCTTTCGGCTTGTTTTATTAATGGTAAATTGCCCAGAGCATTCACTGGCTTAGAAAAATTAGATTTTACCATTGACTCTAAATTCCTTCTTAAATCGTTAAGGTCTAAACCAAGGGAATTTAATATTTGAACTGCCATCCCTTCACCTTCTCTAATAATTCCTAATAAAAGATGCTCAGGTCCAATGTAATCGTGTCCTAATCTAAGGGCTTCTTCACGGCTAAAGGCAATTACATCCTTTACTCTTTGCGAAAATTTAGCTTCCATATTTTTTAATTTTTTTTATTTGTTTCAATAAATATGCCACGTTAAACTCTGACATAAATTTAATTATTTCAAAAGTTTGTAGAATATTTTTCTTTTCCAAAATTATCTAAATTTATTTGATTGGTAATTTTACAACTGTGCAATTTTACACTTTTAATTGTTGAAAAAACTATTTTAAACAATTTTAAGGCATTTAGATATATTTGCAGAGATGGATTTTGAAAACAAAATTAACGTTACTGTTATTGGTTGTGGAAATGTAGGAACACATTTTTGTAAATCTTTTTTGCAGGAAAGAGTAAAAATAGTTCAGGTGATAAACAGAACTGAATTTTGGGCAAAAAAAATTGCTCAAGAGGTAAATGCAGATTTTTCTATTGAATACAATTCCATTCCCGAAAACACCGATTACATTGTTATCTGCGTAAAAGACAAGGAAATTGAAAACGTTATTGATAATATTCCTGTAGGAAATTATACTGTTATTCATACATCAGGAACTGTAAGTTTGGAGGTGTTTAAAAATAAGTTTAAAAAATTTGGTGTTGTTTATCCACTGCAAACATTTACCAAAGAAAAGAGCTTGAAGCTAAAAACAGTTCCGTTTTTTATTGAATCTAATGCCAAAGAAAATTTGCAAAACTTAAAGAAATTTGCACTGGCATACTCAGCTAATATTTGGGAGGCTGATTCAGCTAAAAGAAAAAAAATACACTTGGCAGCAGTTTTTTCGTGCAATTTTGTTAATCATTTATTGGTGCTTTCTAAAGAGATTTTAAAAACAGAAGAGATTCCGTTGGAAATTTTACATCCTTTAATCAAGGAAACAATAGAAAAGGCATTGTTATTTGGCCCAGAAAAAGTTCAAACAGGTCCTGCTGTAAGGGGTGATGATCAAACAATGAAATTGCATTTAGAATTATTGGCAGATAAAAAAGATATTCAAACCCTCTACAAATTAATTTCACAATCAATTATAGAAAAACATTACGATGCTTGAAAACATAAATTATAAGTCGCAATTAAAAAATATTAAGTCAATTGTTTTGGATGTAGATGGTGTGCTCACTGATGGAACTATTGTGTTGATGGAAAACGGCGACATGGTGCGAACAATGAATATAAAAGATGGATTTGCAATTCAACAAGCAATAAAAAGCGGACTATTAGTATGTGTTATAACTGGCGCAAGGTCTGAAGCAGTTAAAACTCGTTTAAAATATTTAGGTGTGCAGGACGTGTATATAGGAGCATTTAACAAAATGGAAGTGTTTGAAGATTATTTGGCTACCTATAGTTTAGACAAAAGCGAAGTATTGTATATGGGCGATGATATGCCTGATTACGAAGTGATGAAAATTGTGGGATTAGCAACTTGTCCAAAGGATGCAGTAAATGAAATTAGAGAATTGTGCAAATATGTTTCTTCTTTTGATGGAGGCAAGGGGTGCGTAAGAGATGTTGTAGTGCAAGTATTGAAGGCACAAGGAAAATGGAATTTTAATTGATAAATTGTTATGCCTCCATTTTTTAAAATTCTAAGAATTCCCAATTTAGTAATTATAGCAGCTTCTATGTTTTTAATGAAGTATGCCATACTTAGTGTATTTGTAAATGCCTCGGACTTGAGTTTTCAATTGGAACCCAAATTCTTTTTTTTGTTAGTGCTATCTGTTGTTTTTATTGCTGCTGGCGGCTATTTAATAAACGATTACTTTGACGTGGACATTGATACCGCCAATAAACCTAATGAGGTAATTGTGGGCAAAGAAATTTCCTCAAACACTGTAATCACTATTTATGCACTGTTTAATTTGTTTGGAATTGTGTTGGCATATTTTGTTGCAGCAAAGGTAGGCGTTACGCAATTGGCATTCGTACATGTAATTACCGTTGGGTTATTGTGGTTTTATTCGAGCGAATTTAAAAAGATGTTGCTTATAGGAAATCTAATTGTGGCCTTGCTTTCGGCCGTTGTTTTTTTTATTCCTGCCATGTTTGAAATTCCATTGTTAATTAAACAATTTAAAAAAGTGGTTGTAGAAAACGAAGAACTTTTTTTGATGTACAAACAAATACCTTTGGCAATAGAAGCAAATTTTAAGTTTATGTGGTACTGGTCAAGTGCGTTTGCATTGTTTGCTTTTTTAATTTCCTTTTGTAGAGAAATTATCAAAGATTGCCAAGACTTAGATGGAGACGAGAGGTATGGAGCAACTACCTTGCCTGCAAAATTTGGATTATCCGTAAGCAATAAATTTGCCATTGCAATATTACTGGTTGTAATTTCTTTGCTAGCTGTTGCACAATACAATATTTTTATTGCCAAAGATTATTATTCGTTTTCATACATTTTTGTTTTGTTTCAACTACCATTATTCTTCCTAGTTTACAAAACCTATAATGCCTACACTCCAAATAATTACAAGTTTATTAGTAAAGGCTTAAAGTTAATAATGCTTGCAGGTTTGGGATACAGTGTATTGTTTTACTATTTGATGAAGTAGTGCTTATTGATTACAACCAGTATTTGAATATTTCATTTACAGAAAAATATTTATAGAATTGATTGCAGCATAAAAACTGATTTATATCATTTTTTATGTAGAAGTTTAGAAATATTTTTGTAGAGTAAAATCAATTATTATTTAAATAACGAGCAGATAATAAGAAGCTATTTTTGAATAATAGTTGTAATATTGATATAGAAACCCAAAAACTAAACAAATATGGAATCAACAGAAAAAAAGCCAGTGTATGATTTACACCGCGAAAATCAGGAATGGATTAGTAAACTTTCTTTCTACGAGGACGAAATAAAAATCCTTAAACATCGTATTGAGGAAGTTGCCAAAGCCAATAATAAAATAGATATAATGGCAATGGTTGAACATTTTCAAAATCAATTTATCATTCAAAAAGATGCAATTGATACATTTAAACATGAAATAAGATTGGCCGAGCAAGGGATTGTTGACTTAATTGATAAAAACCCCGTTGCTGCTGATAAAAAGCGAATGGATGATCACTCAGAAATTAGAGATAAGTTTGCAACTTTTGAATCTCTGTTTCATTCAATGAAAGATGAATTAATGAGTTTTGTAGGTAAAGTTTTGTAAAGATTAACTCAAAAAAACAAATTAGGCTAGAAGACTTTTCTAGCCTTTTTTATTGGTTTATTTTTCCTTGATAACTGCTACTAAAGAAAAACTCTAATCGTATTCCACCAATTGGATATTTTACATTGTAAGAGAAAAAAGGGCAAAAGCCAATTCCTACATCGTAAAATAATTTTCTGATAATGTGTGCTTCGGCATAAAATCCAAGGTGACTAAATCTTACATTGTTTCTTAAACCAAATGCCAAAGAAGGTCCGGCAATGTAGGAGATATTTATTTTTTTGTTTTCTCGCCTGTTGCAAATACCTAAATGCAAATCATTAATAAAATTATCGGTGTACGTTCCCCAAATTACTGGCATTTCGGATCGCATAAAACCAGTTTGAAGGTAAATATTTTTTACTCTGAAATTGTAACCTGCAGCAACCGGAAATGAAAATTTTGAAGGTGATGTAAATTTTTGTCCGATACCAATTCCTAAGTTTACATAGTTGTTCACTACCCTAAATCTATCGCCGTTGATGGTTCGTTCTCTCTGATTTTCGTCCCTTTTTTCGGTAGCAGTTTGCGAGAAACTATTTTTTGAGAAAATAAAGAGAATAGTAAGTAAGCAAATAAAAAAAGTAAAAGTTCTAGATAAAAAAATTGAATGGTGTATTTTATTTGCCACTGTATTTTTAATAAATTCTAACTCTAGGATCTAACAAGCCATAGATAATGTCTACCAATGCATTAATAAAAACAAAAATAGCAGAAACAACCAATACAGCTCCCATCACCACGGGCAAATCAAAGTTGTCTAGTGCCTCAAGCATTTCTTTTCCTATTCCTTTCCAACCAAATACAAACTCAATAAATACTGCACCTGCCATTAAGCTGGCAAACCACCCCGATACGGCTGTAACAATTGGTCCCAACGAATTTTTTAGAGCGTGATGAATAATTATTTGATAGTTGTTTAATCCTTTTGCTTTGGCTGTTCTGATGTAATCTTGCGATAAAACATCCAACAACGAATTTCTCATTAACTGCGTAATTACTGCAAGTGGTCTTATTCCCAGTGTAAATGCAGGGAGAATTAAATTTTTAAACTGTAATTGCACACCTTCGCCAAAATCATCCAATTCTAATATGCTTCCTGATAAATTTAAACCGGTATAGTCGCCCAAAACAAATGCAAAAAGCCATGCAAAAATAATGGCAACAAAAAATGATGGCCCCGACATGCCAAGCGAAGCAAAAAATAAAAGCAGCCTGTCTAAAAAGGTATCTTTATTGAGGGCTGCAAAAATTCCAAATACAATTCCTAAAATTGTTGCAAAGCTCATTGCTGCAAATGCCAATAAAAATGTTGCTGGAAGTGTTTCGGCAATTATTGAACTTACTTTTTTGTTGGTTTGATATGACTTTCTTAGGTATGGAAATTTAAAATGAATTTCTATGTTTTTAATTGAAATAAATGTAATTGATGAGCCATATTTTTCTTTTGAAAAAAAGGTAGAACTTTCCTTATTTTTTTGGTGAAAAGAAATAGGAGAGAGGTCATTTAAGTAGATAAAAAACTGAGTTGCCAAGGGCTTATCAGTGCCAAGTTCTTTTCTAATTGAGGCAAGTGCTTGTTCGTTTGCCTGCTGCCCCATCATCATTTTGGCAGGATCGGCAGGAATAATATTAAACAAAAAAAATATAACTGTTATAACTCCTGCAAGAACAAGAACTCCATTTAAAATTTTTTTTAAAATATAATCTAGCAAACTAAATTATTTAGTGAGTGTGTATGTTTTGTTTAGGTCTTTAAAATCAGGAAAATCGTTGTGGTGCCACATTCCTTTAACCACACCTTTTTCTAACAATACTAAACCGGGATTTGAGCGAATAATTGTTTTTAGGGCAGTGCCATCACAAGAATAAAATGGATACATGCATTGATTTTGATGCCTAAAATCCTCTATGTCTTTTCCAATGGATCCTGAAATACCAAAGAATGGGATTTTGTTTTTTTCGCATTCGGCCTGAAAATTATTTACCTCTTTTAGAACATCAACATCGGTTTTTTTTATGTCGTAAGCAACCAACATAAATGTAAACCC
>JBAXQC010000016.1:0-44334 GCA_037131955.1 Bacteroidota bacterium | reverse complement strand
TAAATTTATTTTTATTTGTTGCCTGTTTCAAAATATACTTCTTTGGGAAAGGCAAATTTTTTATTGAATAAAAACTCCCGGTCAGACAATGTGAGTAAAAAGGAAATTAAATCAACTTTTTCTACTTCAGTTAAAACTATAGGATTATGTAATTTACTATGAAGTGTTCTGTTTCTCTCAATTCCAGATGTATAATGATTTATTACTTGCATCAATTTTGCAAATCTTCCATCATGCATGTAAGGATAGGTATATTCTATGTTTCTGAGAGTTGGAATTTTAAACGTTAATGAATCATTGGGATTTTTTGTGACTGAAAATCGTCCATAATCCTTTAAACTTGCATCTAACTTTAAGCCATTGTTTGCAAATTCATAGTTCGAGAAAAGTGGCTCTGTATGGCATGCAGAACAATTTTTTTTGTATAAATAGTAACCATTTTGCTCTTGTGAGGTGAATACTTCTTTGCCAGCTTTAACTTTATCGTATTTAGAATTTGAAGAAACAAGTGTTAGCATAAATTGCGACAAACTTTTTAATAGTTTTTCTCCGCTTGCTAAGCTATCTCCAAACGCGTTGTATAAAAGATTTTTATACAGTTTAGATTTATTTACTTTTTGCACCAGCGAATCAATTGAACTTGCCATTTCTTTTGGATGTGATAGCGGAGCAAGTGCCTGCATATCTAAATGATTTATTGAGCCGTCCCACATAAAAGTATTTTGCCAGGCTAGGTTCATAAGTGCAATTGAATTTCTATTTCCAATACTGTCAAAAATTCCATGGCTCAATGGATGGTCAATGTGTGTAAATGCCGAAAATGGAGAATGACAATTGGCACAAGAAATTGTGTTGTTTGCAGATAAAATAGGATCATAAAATAGCACTCTTCCCAGTAAAATTTTACTACTGTCTAGTTTATTATTTTTAAAATTATAGTGGGGTTGCGGCCAGTTTTTTGGTACAAAAAAAATATTATTGATAGTTTGAAATGAAAAAAAAGCAAAACAAAAAAAAAGCAAAACTAGTTTTTTCATTTTACTCAATTCTAAAACATGAAGCGGCTATCTTAGAAAGTTCAACTGCCATGTAATTTGGAGACATTATTTTGTTGGTAGAATAAAATATCTGCGATTTAAAAATTTTATCAAGATTGAAATCTAAATTAAAACTCTTTTTATTGTTAACATTAAGTTCAATTTTTTGAATTGCATTAAATGGTTGTAAATATCCTCCCAAATGATAACTAAATTTATTCTTTGTTGTTAACTCATCATTAATTTCGCCTTCTAATTTCAAATTTATATACCCATTTTGCCATGTCCAATACATTCCTTTTGTGGGATCTAAATCTCCACCATAAGCACCGGAAACATTGGTTATACTGTCTATACCCAAACAAAAAACTATTTTATTAAAGTTCATTTCTTTTTGAAAATTAAATTCTAAGAGTGTAGAATTTGGGCTAAAAATATCGCAAAGGTGATAACTGTTACTTTCTGACCAAACTAATTCTTGATTATTGAAGAATTGAATATTGGACAAATAAAATTTTAATTCATTTATTTTAATAGTGTTGCTTTCTAGATTAATTTTTTGCTCCATATTTGAGGCTAATTCTTGTCCATTCAACATGGCCTTAACCAAGATAAATACTTTTGAATTAGATTGGCACTGTGAAGAAAAAACACTAAGAATGAATATAAAAATAAATGCCAGTCTCATAATTTTATTATACTTTTTGTATTCTGTTTTGACGACAATTACAAAAATTTCCCTCACATACTAAATCACAATTCAGTAATTGAAACAAAATAATTTTCCTTTTCGAAAATATTTTTTGGTTCGTTTTCAAATATTCCAAACATTGCACTTCCACTGCCGCTCATAGAAGCATAGACTGCACCTTGTTTGTAAAATTCATTTTTAATGGTTTCAAGCAAAGGATACTTATCAAAAATACTATTTTCAAAATCATTAATAATTGTATCCTTCCACTCTTTAATTGGCCGTTGAATTCTATTTTCTAAATCTTTACTTTTTTGAGAAGGAGAAATTCTTGAATAGGCTTCTGGCGTGGAAATAAAAATGTTTGGGTAAACTAAAAAAATAAATTTACCACTCAAATCAATGTTTATTTGCTCCATTTGGTCGCCTTTACCTGTGGCATAACTTGGCTTGTTGTTTATAAAAAAAGAACAATCGCTTCCCAGTTGTTTTGCATAATAGTGTAACTCTCCAAAGGATAAATTAAGTTGTAATTTTTCGTTTAATAGTTTAATAAAAAAAGCAGCATCAGATGAACCTCCACCCAATCCTGCTCCAATTGGAATGTGCTTATGCAAATGAACCTTGATAGACTTTAAGGGATAACTTTTAGAAATTAAGTCGTAGGCTTTTTTACAAATATTAGCGCTGCTCTCACCAGGAATTTCATTGCCAGAAAAACTCATTTCAAAATTTCCAAAACCCTCAATCTCTATAATTTCCAGAGCATCAAAAAGTCCTTTTATTGGGTAAAAAACTGTTTCTAAATTATGAAAACCATCGCTGCGTTTTTCAATAATATTTAGTCCAAGATTTATTTTAGCATTAGGAAATACTATCATTTTTAATTTCTAATTTTTAAAATAGTTTTTTAGCAATATAAGTTTAATGCACTTAAAGAAAATCACAATTCAACAAAAAAACCGCCCTAAAGCGGTTTTTTCATCAGTTTGTTATTTAATTAATTTTGAGTTGTTGTATTTGCCTCAGGAGTTTTTGTTCCTTCGGGCTTAGGCATCAAAGATTTTCTTGACAATTTAAATTTACCTGTTTTTTTATCCAATCCAATAAGTTGAACATCAAAAACATCTCCCTCTTTAATCACACCTTCTAAGCTGTCTAATCTTTTGTGGTCTACTTCAGAAATATGAAGTAATCCATCTTTGCCTGGCATAAACTCTACAAATGCACCATAGGCCTGAATTGACCTTACCTTACCTTTGTAAATTTCTCCAACTTCTGGTATAGCAACAATTCCTTTTATTTTAGCCAACACACCGTCCATTCTTTCTTTGTTGCTGCCCATGATTTCAATTTTGCCTTGGTCACCAATTTCTTCAATGGTAATTGTAGTTTCAAATTCACGTTGCATTTCCTGAATTATTTTTCCACCAGGTCCTATAATTGCTCCAATAAATTCTCGTGGAATCATCACAACATTAATTCTAGGTGTATGTGGTTTTAATTCGGCCTTAGGTTCAGAAATTGTTTTTTCCATTTCGCCTAAAATATGCAAACGACCTCTCTTTGCTTGATGCAATGCTTCTACTAAAACTTCGTAACTTAAACCATCCACCTTAATGTCCATTTGACAAGCAGTGATGCCATCTTTGGTTCCAACAACTTTAAAATCCATGTCACCTAAATGATCTTCATCACCTAAAATATCCGATAAAACTGCATAACCTTTTTCAGTTGCAATTAAACCCATAGCAATACCTGCCAATGGTTTTTTCATTTTTATTCCTGCATCCATCAATGCCATAGAACCGGCGCAAACGGTTGCCATACTGGAAGAGCCATTGCTTTCTAATACATCTGAAACAACTCTAATTGTATAGGTAACATCATCAGGCAACATCTTTTTTAACCCTCTCATGGCTAAGTTTCCGTGTCCTACCTCTCTCCTTCCTGTTCCTCTCATTGGTTTTACTTCGCCAGTAGAAAATGGAGGAAAATTATAATGCAATAAAAATTTATTTGTTCCAGAAATCACAGCACCATCAATCAACTGTTCATCCATTTTTGAACCTAATGTAACCGATGTTAATGATTGAGTTTCTCCTCTTGTAAAGATAGAAGAACCGTGTGCAGAAGGCAAATAATCTACTTCACTCCAAATTGGTCTAATTTCTTCTAATTTTCTCCCGTCTAGCCTGCTTCTTTCTACAACTACCGCCATTCTCACAGCTTCTTTTTCTATATCGTGGTAGTATTTTTTTATTAAAAAGGAATTTTCTTGAGCTTCTTCTGTAGAAAGTGTTTCTACAAATTCTTTAATGATTGCGGAGAATTTTTCTTTGCGGGTTGTTTTGCTTGCGTTTCCCTCTTTTGCAACTGCATAAACTTTATCAAAACATGCTGCTTTGATTCTTTCTTTCAGTTCAGGATTACTTTTTTCGTGGTTATATGATCTTTTTTCTTTGCCTACTTGTTTTGCTAAATCTATTTGAGCTTGGCATTGCAATTTAATAGCTTCGTGAGCAACTTTTAATGCTTCAACCAATTCTTCTTCAGATGCTTCGTCCATTTCACCTTCCACCATGTTTATGTCGGTTAATGAGGCAGAAACAATAATATTTAGTTTGGTATTCTCGCACTCTTTTCTTGTAGGATTTACCACTAATTTTCCATCAACATTTGCCACTCTAACTTCTGAAATTGGCCCATTAAAGGGGATGTCAGAAACAGATAGGGCAGCGGATGCAGCAAAAGCAGCTAGCGAATCGGGTAGAATATTTTCATCAGATGAAATTAATGAAAGAAGCACTTGTGTATCTGCATGAAAATCTTCTGGAAATAATGGTCTTAAAGCTCTATCTACCAAACGAGAAATTAAAATTTCATAATCAGATAGTCTTGCTTCTCTTTTAAAAAAACCTCCAGGAAATCTACCAACCGCAGCATATTTTTCTTGGTAATCTACTGACATTGGCAAAAAATCAACGTTTTCGCCAGCTTCTGGTTTTGCACAAACAGTAGCCAAAATCATTGTATTTCCCATTTTTAATACTACAGAACCATCCGCTTGTTTTGCTAATTTTCCTGTTTCGAGAGTGATAACCTTACCATCTCCCATTGTTAACGTTGTAGTTTTAACGTTGTAATGCATAATTGTTTTGATTTGTGTTGCAACTTAAAGGACATCGCTGTTGCAACGGTTTATAATTTATTGTTTTAATTTTCGTGAATGGAGTATAAAACAAAAAAGGCAACCTTTTGTGTGGTTGCCTTTGTTTTGATACCAATATTATCTTCTTAGTTCCAGTTCCTTAACAATGGCCCTGTATCTTTCGATTTCTGTGTATTTTAAGTGATCTAAAAGTCTTCTTCTCTTTCCAACAAGACTAATTAAAGATTTCTGAGTATTGTAGTC
Source organism: Bacteroidota bacterium (assembly GCA_037131955.1). Lineage (GTDB taxonomy): Bacteria > Bacteroidota > Bacteroidia > UBA4408 > UBA4408 > CAIMMJ01. The sequence goes on along the minus strand of JBAXQC010000016.1, from coordinate 39,191 downwards.
GTGTTTGTTTAATTTTAAGTGCTCAGTTAAATGGCTAATTCTGTAAGAAAACATGGCTATTTGACCTTCTGCGGAACCTGTGTTAGTGTCAGCCCCACCGTGCTTTTTAAAAATTTCTTTTTTTACTTCTGTTGTAAGATACATCTTATATTCTTTTTTTGGTAATTAACAATTTAGCGTGCAAAAGTAAATTATTATTTTTAAATCACCAAAATTAATTAATCAATTGCCAAGAAAATATTACTCTCATTTTAAATTGATTAAACTAATAAATCCAATTTAAAACCTTTTCAGATGCCGGACTTTCTGATGAAGGCAACATTTCTTCTAATTCTCCATTTTCATTAATTAAATATTTCTGAAAATTCCATTTTACCTCTGAATCTAATTTTCCATTTTCTGCTTTCTTGGTCAACCAAGAGTATAAGGGATGCTGTGTTTTTCCTTTAACATCAATTTTACTCATCATTAAAAAACTTACTCCATAATTTTTAGAGCAAAAAGATTTAATGTCTTTTTCAGCTCCCGGCTCTTGACCTCCAAACTGATTGCAAGGAAAACCAATTACAACAAAATTTTTGTTTTTGTTTGCTTTGTAAACTTCTTCCAGTACTTTGTATTGTGGAGTGTAGCCACATTCAGAAGCGGTATTAACTACCATTACTTTTTTACCTTTGAATTTTGAAAAATCAACGGTATTGCCGTCTATATCTTTGGCAGAAAAACTATAAAAGTTCATGTGTTTTGTATTAAATGAATAAAAGATTGTGCTAAAAATTAAGGCTATTGATACTATTTTAAGAAAAGACTTCATGTTTTTTTATTAAATGATAGTAATAAACACAACTAAACAAAAATTGTTTCAAAAAAAAAGACCGAACAAATCGGTCTTTTTTAAAGAATTAAAATTTTAAATTTATTCTGCAGGAGCTTCTTCTGTTGCAGGAGCTTCAGAAGCGGTATCTTCATCAGGGGTAGCAGCGGCTAATGCAGCAGCAGCAACTTCGGCAGCTTTATCGCTAATAGCTTTTGTTCTTGCATCTTTAACAGCTTTTTCATTCGCTAATTTCTCCTCTAACGAAGATTTTTTAGTTGCAGCTAGTTTGTTTATTTTTCCAGAGATTTTAGCTTCTTTAGCATTTAACCAATCCTGAAATTTAACCTCTGCTTGATCAAGAGTTAGAGCGCCTTTAGCAACACCTCTTAATAAATGTTCTTTCATCATAACACCTTTATAGCTCAATAGAGCTTTGGTAGTGTCTGTTGGAGTAGCACCTGTAGAAACCCAGTGAACTGCTCTTTCAAAATTTAATTCAATTGTAGCAGGGTTGGTAACTGGGTTGTAAGTACCTAGTTTTTCAATGTAACGTCCATCACGAGGTGCACGACCATCCGCTACTACAATGTGAAAAAAAGCATTACCTTTTTTTCCGTGCCTTTGCAATCTAATTTTTGTGGCCATTTGTAGTTTTTTTTAAAATTGGGTGACGAAAGTAGAAATAATTATTTGATATTGCAAAACTATTTAAAAATTGAGCGAAGTTCTGTTTAGGTAATTATTTTTGAATAGCCACTGAAATTTAGCACTGAAATTCTTGAACTCACAAATAAAATTTAGATTTGTAAAAATTTTTAAGCAATGAAAGACATAGAAATTCTAAATAAAAAAGATACTAGAAGCGGTTTTGGAGAAGGACTCTTAGAGATAGGAAGAACAAATCCAAAAGTAATTGCTCTTTGCGCCGATTTAGTTGGCTCCTTAAAGATGGATGCATTTATTAAAGAATTTCCAAATAGATTTTATCAAGTTGGAATAGCAGAAGCGAACATGATGGGAATTGCAGCAGGATTAACTGTTGGAGGCTATGTTCCATTTACAGGAACTTTTGCTAATTTTTCTACAGGTAGAGTATATGACCAAATTCGACAATCTATTGCCTATTCCAATAAAAACGTAAAAATTTGTGCTTCACATGCGGGGCTTACTTTGGGCGAAGACGGAGCAACACACCAAATATTAGAAGACTTAGGTTTAATGAAAATGTTGCCTGGAATGACAGTAATTAACCCCTGTGATTTTAACCAAACAAAAGCAGCCACCATTGCCATTGCAGAATATGTTGGCCCAGTATATTTAAGATTTGGAAGACCTGTAGTGCCAAACTTTACCTTGCCAGATCAAAAATTTGAAATAGGAAAAGCCTGGACGATCAATGAAGGAACGGATGTGAGTATTTTTGCTACAGGACATTTAGTGTGGAAAGCAATTGAGGCCGGATATATTTTGGCAGAAAAAGGCATTAGTGCCGAAATAATTAATATACATACCATAAAACCATTAGACAACACCGCAATTTTAAACTCTGTAAGAAAAACAGGTTGTTTGGTTACAGCAGAGGAACATCAAAAAAATGGTGGTTTAGGCGATTCCATTGCTCAGTTGCTGGCAGAAAATTTGCCAAGTCCTTTAGAGATGGTTGCCGTTAATGATAGTTTTGGGGAAAGCGGAACGCCAGACCAATTGATGGAAAAATATGGCTTGAATGCAGCAGCAATTGTTGAAGCCAGTATGAGAGTTGTTTCAAGAAAAAAATAAGGAGAAATAATTATACAACTCCAGATTTATATCTTTTTAATTATAACTCCCGCTACAAACGTCCCTCAGCCTTGGCGAATGTGGTGTTATTAAAAAAAATTACATTCTAATCATGAGCACAAATTGAAGACATTGATGCGGTGAGCTTTTGAAGGAAGACAAAATCTAGTAGTGAAATTAATAAGATACACTTCACTCATACTTTTGATAATGAAAGTTGAGAATAGTAAAGAGCGAACACATAAAATTATCTTCAAGAAAATAGCGGTGCAATAACTCAAATACCTTTGTATGCCAAACAACCAAGTGAAAGACCTATAAGGTCCTCAACATCTAAGTTAAATTATTTCTTATTTAGTTAATGATTTTTTTACATTCTGATAATCAATTTTTTTGATTTTTGTCTTTTTAAGAAATGTGGAAACGGTTTTATTGTTATGTCAAAAAAAACTAAATTTAGAAAGGCAATCTTGCTATTGTTTGGTTTTTTTTTAGCAGTTATTGTGTTGCAATATTTTTTTAGTTTAAAATTTCATTTTCCAGATGTGAGGCCATTTTCTGGGCATAATTTTTACAATCCATATCAAAAAATAAAACCAAATCAATGGAAAAAAGCCAATTTTCATGTTCATACTCGAGAATGGGGAGGATTAACAAACGGAATGAAAACAAGTGTAAAATTAGTAGATAGCTTATACACCTACCTAGGATATGATATTTATAGTATAAGTAATTATCAAAAAATTAATCGTGATCTCAATAAAAATATCGCTTATATACCTGCATACGAACACGGGTATTTGCCAACAAAAAATCATCACATTGTATTAAATGCAAGTGAGGTTTCTTGGTTAGACTATTTATTACCTCAAACGATAGATAATAAGCAAGAAATAATCAATCAACTTCATAAAGATACCTCTGCATTAATTGCAATTGCACACCCACTTTTTATGGAAAGTTTCAAACCAGAAGATTTTAAGTTTCTCAATAATTATGATTTTATAGAGGTGCTCAATCAATTTCGTTTTTCCATTGCCCATTGGGATTCTGCGCTTTCAACTGGTCATGCCACTTTTATTCTTGCCGATGATGATGGACATGACCTCAATAACATTTATGAAATTGGCAGATGCTTAACTTTTATTAATGCTCCTTTACAAAAAGATTCTATTTTATATGCTTTAAAAAGTGGTTGTGCTTATGGCGCAGATGTATATATGTCCAATAATGAAACTAATGAACAAAAGAAAAAAGTTATTCAACAAATACCGTATTTTCAAAAAATTTTAATAGAGCGTGATACCCTTTTTATTCGATTAAGCGAAAAGGCTAAAAGTTTTAAATTTATTGGACAGCACGGTAGGATTAAGAAAATAGAAAATGACAAAATTGAATCAAGCTATGCATTAAAAAATAACGATACCTATATCAGGACAGAAATAACTTTAATGGACAAGACAGTTTTATACTTGAATCCTGTATTTAGATATGATGGTAAGAGCCTCCCAAAATATGAAGTTAAAATAAATTGGCAAAAAACATGGTTTTACAGAATTTCTTTTTTATTCTTGATTACTATTTTAATTTTAGCAAGAAATAAAATTAAAAAAAACAAAAAATCTAATGTACAATAATCAGAAAGTAGTAGTAGTTTTACCAGCTTATAATGCTGCCTCAACCATAGAAAAAACCTATAGTGAAATTCCATTTGATGTTGTTGACGAAGTAGTTTTGGTGGATGATTTTGGGCAAGACAATACAATTGAAATTGGAAAAAAATTAGGAATTAAACATCTCATTAGGCACCAAAGAAATATGGGTTATGGTGGTAATCAAAAAACATGCTATACCGAAGCACTTAAACTAAATGCAGATATAATTGTAATGCTGCATCCCGACTATCAGTATACTCCTGCGCTCATGCTTGCAATGATTTCTATTATAGGAAATGGTTTGTATCCTGTAGTATTTGGTTCCCGAATTCTTGGAAAAGGAGCTTTAAAGGGCGGAATGCCATTGTATAAATTTGTAGCAAATAGAATACTTACACTTGCTCAAAATATTTTAATGAATCAAAAACTTTCAGAATATCATACAGGCTATAGGGCCTATAATAGAGAGGTTTTAGAAAAAATTCCATTTTTAAAAAATTCTGATGATTTTATTTTTGATAATGAAATCGTTGCTCAAGTCTTCTATAATGGTTATGACATAGCAGAAATAACTTGCCCTACTAAATATTTCGAAGATTCATCTTCTATTAATTTTAGCAGAAGTGTAAAATATGGATTTGGTGTTTTGAAAGTTTCAATACTTTACTTTTTGACTAAAACTAATATTTATAAATGGAAACTATTGAAAAATCATGAATAAAAAGGTATATCCACTTATATTATTTTTTTCATCTGCTTTCTTTTTTTTACCATTTCTAGGTAAGATGCATTTATTTGATTGGGATGAAATAAATTTTGCTGAATCTGCTAGAGAGATGATTGTAAGTGGAAATTATAGTCGTGTTCAAATTGATTTTAAACCCTTTTGGGAAAAACCTCCTCTGTTTTTTTGGATGCAAACTTTGTGTATGCATATATTCGGTGTTACTGAATTTGCTGCTAGGCTACCCAATGCAATTATGGGTTTTATTTCATTGCTTTCATTTTATTTTATTGGCAAAAAATTTAAAGGTGAAACATTTGGATTTATTTGGGCTTTGTCTTATATGGGATCTTTTCTTCCTCATTTATACTTTAAGTCGGGGATTATAGACCCAACCTTTAATTATTTTATTTTTCTTTCATTATATCTGCTTTATTTAAGTACTGAGGAAGAAAAAGTAAAAAAGTCAAAAGGCTATGCCATTTTAGGTGGTATTGCACTTGGTTTAGCAACTTTAACAAAGGGACCAGTTGGCATTTTAATAGTTTCTTTGACATTCCTGGGGTATTGGATAATTATTCGATTTCGAAAATTTACCACAATAACAAATGTTACCCTTTTTGTTTGTTCATTATTAATAATTTCTAGTTTATGGTTTGGATTAGAAATGATAAAAAATGGTCCATGGTTCATTTCAGAATTTTTTAAGTATCAAGTTGATTTGCTACTAACCCCTGTTGCTGGACATCAACAGCCATTCTATTATCATTTTATTGTGGTTTTTTTAGGTTGCTTTCCTATTTCTATTTGGGCATTGCCAGCATTATTAAAAGGCAAGCCGAATACAAGTAATGAAACTGATTTCTATAAATTAATGTCGATTTTGTTTTGGGTAGTGATGATCCTTTTTTCTATAGTAAAGACCAAAATAGTTCACTATTCATCGCTTTCTTATTTCCCTCTTTCGTTTCTTGCAGCTACTGTTATCTACGATACATTGATTAAAAAAGCTGAAATTAAAAAATATTTGATTCGTTTACTTGCATTTGTTGGATTAGTCTTTTCTATAATGCTAATTATAGTTCCTTTAATTGCCGAATATAAAGATTTTGTTATACCTTTTGTAAAAGATAAATTTGCAGTTGCTTGTCTAAAAACTCCTGTAGAATGGAGTGGATACGAGTTTTTAATCGGTTTTTTATATTTAGTATTTTTGAGTATTTCTATATATAAAATTTTAAAGAAAAAAACTTATTTTGGAGTTGTACTGATGTCATATTCAACAGCTTTTTGTATGTTTATATACCTACCAGCAGTTGTTCCTAAAATTGAAAAATACTCTCAAGCCTCAGCAATTAATTTTTATCAAAGTCTTTCAGGAAAAAATGTTTATGTAATTCCTGTAGGTTTTAAAAGTTACGCTCACTATTTTTATTTTAAGAAACAACCTAATCAAAGAAAGGAAGCAGATTCCGAAGAATGGTTAATAAATGGACCAATAGATAAGCCAGCATATTTTGTAGCAAAAATAACAAACAAAGATTATTTTGATTCAAAGCCAGATTGTAAATTAATAAAACAAGAAGGTGGTTTTTTATTTTATGAACGCAAACCAGCCTTTCATTAAGTTAAATTATAGACCTGTAGCTTAAAGGTAAAATAGTTAATCTAATAGTTCATGCCGGCTCTATATCCACTACTTGAACAAACTAATAAATCCCTTCCATTCGTCTTTATTGTCTTTAATATCAATAGCATCAATTCTCTGTCATCAGTCTGAAGCCAAGATTATTATGGATAAGACTAAGGATTTTTAAATAAAATTCTACATTTGATTCGTGTCAGATGGAGGGTATAAAAATTAGAAATCAGTCCGCAGTGGCGGAGTAAATTCAAAAGTAAAATTATTCCTACTTCAAAAAATTAAAGTTCCTTTTTAATCCTAAAAATTTAGTTCGTTTTAATGGAGAATTTTTAAATGCCTTATTAAATACATCTTCAGTAATTTCTTCCCACTCTTTATTGGTGTTGTTTTTTATTTCCGGTAAAATAGCAAACTCTTTTGTTTGATGAGGCGTGGAGAAGCTATTCCAAGGACAAACATCTTGGCAAATGTCACAACCAAACATCCAATCGTTAAACTTTCCTTTATAATCGTTTGGAAGTTGATCTTTCAACTCAATTGTAAAATGTGAAATACACTTGCTGCCATCTACAACATAAGGTTCCACAATTGCATCTGTAGGACAAGAATCTATACACTTTGTGCATGTGCCACAAAAATCTTTAACAGGCCCATCGTATTCTAGTTCTAAATCGCAAATGATTTCTCCAATAAAAAAAAATGAACCTGAACCTTTATTTATCAAATTAGAGTTTTTTCCTACCCAACCCAAACCGCTTTTTTTTGCCCATACTTTGTCCATTACGGGAGCAGAATCCACAAAAATTCTTGCATTTATATTTCCCGAGATTTCCTTCATGTAATCTAAAAGTAAATTCAACTTTTTTTTGAGTACAAAATGATAATCTATCCCATAAGCATATTTAGAAATTTTTGCAGATTCACGGTTTTGCCTTTCCGAAGGATAATAATTTAACAAAACAGAAATCACAGATTTTGCTCCATCAACCAATAGAGTTGGATTTAGCCGTTGATCATAATAATTTTGCATATAAGACATGCTCCCTTGGTAATTTCTATTCAACCAATTTTCTAGTTTAGGAGCTTCGTCCTTTAAAAATTCCACCTTACTAATTCCACAATAATCAAAACCTATTTCTGCTGCTTTTATTTTTATTTTTTGGCTCAGCAAAGATATATCCATGTAAAATATCGAATTTATTTATTATAAATTTTCAGCAATCAATACTAAAAAACATCAATGCTTTATTCCATATTTCTGAGAATACCTGTGGTACAATTCTTTCTGGTGATTATTTAAATCGATATTTCTTCCATCTATAAATGCTTGCTCTACATTGTTGGTCATCATGTCTAATGCATTGCCGGTAGATATAAAAAGTGTTGCACTCTTACCTACTTCAATAGAACCATATTTTTTATCAATGCCTATAATTTTTGCAGCATTAATAGTAATTGCACACAACGCTTGCTCTGGCTCTAATCCATAAGCTATTGCAGTTCCAGCCAAAAAGGGTAAATTCCTTAATCCCATTGCTTCCATATCGCCTTCGTATTGCAAACAAAATAATATGCCCTCTTTTTGAAGAAGTGCAGGAAGTTTATAAAAATAATCAATGTCTGCATCTGCATTGGGTGGCAATGAATGAGCTCTCTGCAGCATCACCGGCACGTTAAATTTTTTGAGTATTGAAATTGCCTTTTTCGATTCTGCTCCTCCAACAATTACAGGTAAAACAATTTCTAATTTTTTACACATAGAGATGGCATCGTATATTTGATTGTAACGCTGAGCATGTACGTACAATTTTTTTGAACCATCAAACAATCCCTTTAATGCCTCAAGTTTTAAATCTTTTTCTATCGCACCAGAATAATTTTTGGCTTTTGACAATAATTCAATCAATGAATTTATTCTTTTTAAATAACTATTTCCTTTTTCAGTTTTTTCCTTTGCATCTTTTTCATCCGAATTAAAATTAGGAGAATCTATATCTGGCCAATTAACATGTATTCCGTCGGCAGATTTTATCAAAGCATCTTCGTAGTTCCAAGCATCCAAATTTAAAATTGAGGAAGCACCGCTTATGAATCCTCCTCTTGGAGTTGATTGAACAACTAAAATACCATTGCTCCTAACCGTAGGTATAACTTTTGAATCTGTGAAAAAAGCAATAGATGAATTTGCATTTGGATTAATTGAGCCAACTTCATACAAATCATTTGTTGCCCTCACTGCTTCAATTTCTGTTAGCCCAAGTGAGTTATTTGTTGCAATTATTCCAGGATAAACGTGTTTTCCACTTGCATCAATAATATTTGTGCTTGCAGAAACTGTGGCTTGTTTAAATTCTGTACCAATCTCTTTGATAACACCTTTATCAAACAATACATAAGCATTTTCTATAATTTTTCCATTGCCAACATGTAAAATCGCATTTTTTATTACAACTTCATTCTTCTGCTCAGGAGCAGGTGTTGGTCTTTGAGAAAACACAAATGAATTTACAACTAATACAAGTGTTATTGTTATATTCTTAATCATATTTTTAAATTAATACAGTTCGTCAAGGTAAGTATCGTTAGACAAATCATCGCAATGGTAAAGTCTTTTGTTTTTAGCTTTTGGCTTTTCAGTTTTATCACCACCCCGTTTTGCCTTAATCATTAAATTTAAAATTCTTTGTCTTTCTACTCTAATAATTTCTCTTTGCAATATATCGCTTTTTGCATCGTAATAAATTCTACCATCAATCATGGTTGTTTCAACTTTTGCCATAACGCTTAAAGGATTGTGGCTCCATAAAACTAAATCAGCATCTTTACCCACTTTTATTGAGCCGGTAATTTTATCTAAATGCAAAAGTTTAGCAGGGTTCAAGGTCACCATTTTCCAGGCTTCTACCTCTGTCATTTCTCCATATTTAACTGCTTTAGCAGCTTCCTGATTTAATCTTCTTCCCATTTCTGCATCATCAGAATTTATAGCAGTTACAATTCCCATCTTAGAAAGTATTGCTGCATTGTATGGTATTGCATCATTCACTTCAAACTTGTATGCCCACCAATCAGAAAAAGTAGATGCACCTACGCCGTGTTTCTTCATTTTATCTGCCACCTTATAGCCTTCTAAAATATGTGTAAAGGTATTTACTCTAAAACCAAAAGAATCTGCTACATGCATGAGCATATTTATCTCTCCTTGTTGATATGAATGACAGGTAATAAATCTCTTTTTCTCTAAAATTTCTACCAAAGATTCCATCAACAAATCTCTTCTAAAATTTATGTTGCTTGCAGCATTCTTTTTTTGTTGTTGGTATTCTCTCGCTCTTGAAAAGTATTCTACATAAACCTGCTCTACTCCCATCCTACTCTGCGGATATCTAATTGAATGGCGTTCTCCCCAATTAGATTGTTTTACATTTTCGCCTAAGGCAAATTTTATAAAACCATCAGCACCAGCTATCTTCATTTTTTCTGGTGCTAATCCCCAGCGAAGTTTTATTAATGCACTCTGCCCACCAATGGCATTTGCCGAACCATGAAGCAACTGAGCTCCAATTACTCCACCCGAGAGTTGTCTGTATATGTTTATATCATCTGAATTTATAACATCGCCAATTCTTACCTCCGCAGTGGCTGTATTACTCCCTTCGTTTACACCCGAAGAAATTGCTATGTGTGAATGTTCGTCAATTATTCCAGAAGTTAAATGTAATCCAGTTCCGTTTATAATTCTGGCATCGGCAGGAATAGATATTTTTTCTCCAATAGCTGCAATTTTTCCCTTGTCAACTAAAACAGAAACATTCTTTAAAATACCTTCCTCTTCATTCGTCCAGGCTGTTACGTTAGAAAAAACTATTTTTTCTTCTTTGGGAAACTCCCCAAAACCATAAGCCATGTTTGGGTATGTAATACTTATATTTGAGATAGCAATTGAGACACTATCTTTTTTTTCTGAGATATACTCTGCATTTTTTTTCCAAAATACTTCTTCCTCTTTTCCATCATCAAAATACAATTTCCCAAAAAATTCATCCTTATCATTTTTAATTTCATAAACAGCAACAGAATTTAATCCGCCACAATTTAAGTAGGTGCTGCTAACGTTATAGCTTCCTAGCGTTCCACCTGACTTTCTGGTAAGAGTATCTACTTTTATTGTTGTATTTAGTTTATTGATTTCTCCTTCTATTTTTAGTTCAACTTTTTTTAAACTGTTGGAATTAATTAAAGCATAATTACCTCTAAAATCAAATTGCTCTAAATTGTTTTTTCCATAAGGAATTCCATTCACCCAATTTTGAATGACGTATGAATTTTTTTCAAAAATATCACCCGAAGAAATTATAAAATTAGCAATGTATCCTTTTTTTATTGCACCAAGTTTATCCGAAACATTTAACAGTTGAGCCGGATTTGTTGTTAGCGCTTTTAGTGCCATTTTTTTTGACAATCCCATATCTATTGCCTTTCTTAAATTTATAAAAAATTCTGACTTGCTTTTTAAATCGGAAGTTGTAATAGCAAATTGAAAATTATTTTTTTCGAGAATTGATAAATTATATGGCGCCATCTCCCAATGTTTTAAATCATCTAGCTCTAATAAATCTGCTTCGGCAGGATTTTCTACATCAGGAGTTTGAGGAAAATTTATGGGCACAATAAGTTTCCCATTACATGATTTAACTTCTTCTATTCTTTGGTATTCGTTGCCATTTGTTTTAAAAATATACTGTACTCCAAATTCGTCTCCAATTTTATCTGCTCTAACAATGTTCCATTTATCATTTGCTTCAAAAATTGATGGCAGTTTTTTTTGCTGATTAAATGCATATAGAGACAAGCTGTTTTCTTGATTTTCTTTAGATTTTTCAAACCAATCTGCATCTAAATAAGTTTGGCGCAACAAAGCAATTGCACCCATAAGCGAGGAAGGATATTCTTGTCTTGAACTTCCTTTGTTAAACGAAAACACAGTTGCAACTTTTGAATTTACTAAAGTATAGTTTTCTTTTTGATCGCTTAAAGTAACTATGGCAGATGTTCCTCTTACTATGCCATCCTTTACAAATGTATTTACAGCACCAAAACCTATGCTTCTTAACTCCTCGGCTTGTGTTGCATTTGCATTAAATAATCGTGCAGCATCTTGCTCTGGTCTAACCGCTTCGTTCCAATAATATGCTCCTTTTTGTTTTGTTTCGTATTGAGGACCTCCATAAGATGTGGAATTTTCTTTCTCTGCCAAAACACCATAATTACTGTACATATCAATAAAAGATGGATAAATATTTTTACCCTTTAAATCATACACTATTGCATTTTTTGGAATTGAAACACTTGAACCTACATCAACTATTTTCCCTTTGCTAACAATTAAAATTGCATTATTTAAAACAGTGTTTTCATCGATATTAATGTTTGCGTTTTTAAAAACAAAAACATCATTGTCTACTTTTTTTATTCCATTTACAGGAAACACTGATTGAGGAATAGCCCTAATTGCAAAAATAAAAAAGACTACAAGTAAAAAGTTTTTTTTCATAAAATAATAATTGCCAAATATATATAAATTGGTGTTTCTGCCTAAAAAAATAAAATATTGATGGAACACTAATTTTTAGTTAAAAATGAAATTCTTTTAATTGGTTTGATTTGAAATTAATTGTAATCACTAAATTTGAGAACAATAATTTATTGATATGAAAAAATCAGCCTTGTTTTCTCTACTAATTCTATTTTTTATCTCTTATTCTAGCGCTCAAAACAAACCAAAATTAATAGTTGGAATTGTTGTAGATCAAATGAGATACGATTATTTATACCGCTTTGAAAAACATTATTCTACCGGAGGTTTTAAAAGATTAATGAACCAAGGATTTGAATTTACTAACGCACAATACAATTACGTACCAACCTACACTGCACCCGGCCATACTAGCATTTATACAGGAGCCACACCCTCTATCCACGGAATAATTGGCAACAATTGGTTCGATAAAAAATCAAACAAATTGGTGTATTGCACCGATGACGAAACAGTAAAAAATGTGGGAGGTCTGGGCAACGAAGGAAAAATGTCGCCAAACAAAATGCTAACCACCACTTTTGGCGATGAACTTAAATTGAGCAATAATAGAAAATCTAAAGTAATTGGCATCGCTTTAAAAGACCGCGGAGCAATTCTTCCCGCAGGACATTTGGGAAATGCTGCATACTGGTTTGAAGGAAAAAGTGGCAATTGGATCAGCAGTACTTACTACTTTGATACTTTACCTAATTGGGTGAATAAATTTAACAATAAAAAATATCCCGAAATGTATTTAACTCAAAAATGGCAAACATTTTTACCTATCGAAAACTATAGCGAAAGCATTGAGGACAATAATAATTTTGAAAAAGGATTTGATAAAAATGGAAGCACCAGTTTTCCTCATGACATACCCGCACTATTTTTAAAAAACAAAAACTTTGATTTGCTCAAAGAAATTCCGTTTGGCAATACATTCACAAAAGACTTTGCGATTGAAGCAATAAAATCTGAAAATTTAGGAAAGGGAGAATCTACTGATGTGCTAACAATAAGTTTTTCCTCTACAGATTATGTTGGGCATAGATTTGGTGTAAGCAGCAAAGAAATAGAAGATACTTATATTAGGCTAGATAGAGACATTGAAGATTTATTAAAATTTTTGGACACTCAATTTGCAAAAAGTGAATATACCGTTTTTCTAACGGCAGACCATGGCGCTGCAGACAATGCAAACTACTTAAAAAGTTTAAATATTCCGGCAGGCACAATAAACGATAATAAGCTAAGTGACACCTTGAAGTTTTTTATCACTAAAAATTTTGGCGATTCCATTTTCCTGAATTTTTCTAACCAACAAATTTTTATAAACGAAAATTTATTTGCCGAAAAAAAATTATCTCTGCAAGAATTTGAACAAAAAACAATTGCGTTCCTTATGACAATCGATGGAATTCAAAATTGCAATACCGCAAGCGACATGTTAAAAAGCTCGTATACAGACCTTCCAAGATTGCTGATGCAAAATGGATACAATGCAAAAAAATCCGGAGTTATTTTGGTTAATTATCAACCCGGCTGGGTAGAATATGCCCCAAAAGGCTCAACCCATGGCGCTCCTTTCAGCTATGATACAAGAGTTCCTTTGTTGTTTTTTGGCAAGGGAGTTAATAGTGGAAAATGCTTTGAAAAAGTTAATATTATTGATATTGCACCAAGCATTTCAACACTTTTAAATGTGCCATTTCCTGACGGTTGCAGCGGCAAACCCTTGAACATGTATTTTACAAAATAGGTCTAAATCTGCTACTTCTACTTGGCATTAATGATTTGATGTCCAGAAAAAATTCTCTTGATTTAATAGGCAAAATAAAATCTCAGTGTTGCACTTATCGCCTAAAAAAGACTTTTATTAAATTCACTTTATCTTTTTACAATTGATTTTAAGCACTTTATAAATTTTATAGTACTATGTTTTGCATAATACTATTTTTTACATTTATCTTTGTCTCACCAAGTAATAATTAAAACATAATACAATTTAAACATCCATAACCATGAGTTTAGAACAAGCAAAATCACAAATGAAAAAAGGGCTTTTGGAGTTTTGCATATTATCAGTATTAGCAAAAAGAGAAGCATATCCTCCAGATATAATTGAAACGCTTAAAAATGCAAAATTAATTGTAGTAGAAGGAACGCTCTACCCAATATTAACTCGTTTAAAAAATGAAGGTTTACTTTCATACCGTTGGGAAGAATCGCCTTCTGGCCCTCCCAGAAAATACTACCAGCTAACCAGCCAAGGCAAAGCCAATCTAGAAGATCTCGGCAATGCTTGGCAAGAAATTTTAACTTCTGTAAATCAACTGTCAAAAAACTAATATACCATGAATAAGACCCTAACCATAAACATAAGCGGAATCATCTTTAACATTGAAGAAGATGCTTACGAAAAACTTAAAAATTACATTTCTCAAATAAAAAGTCATTTTGTAAACGACTCTAGCTGCGATGAAATTATGGCTGACATAGAAGCAAGAATTGCAGAAATGTTGCAGGCAAAGTCTAACCAAAATAAACAAGTATTAATAATTTCAGATATAGATTCTATTATTAATACAATGGGCAGACCCGATGAATTTGACGACAATGCTAGCAACCAAACAAACGAAAATAAATCAAGTTTTTCTGAAGGAAATAATTACACAGGCCATAAGAAAAAAAGAGTGTACAGAAACGGCGAGGATAAAGTTGTGGGTGGCGTATGCAGCGGTATTTCTATTTATTTTGATATTGATCCACTTTGGCTAAGATTAGCTTTTGGTGTCAGCTTTTTAGCTTTTGGTTCGGGATTGTTGTTTTATATTTTACTATGGATAGTTTTGCCTGAAGCAAAAACAACCGCCGAAAAATTAGAAATGAGAGGCGAAAAAGTTGACATAAATAACATAGGAAAACAAGTAAGTGAAGAATTTGAAAAAATCAAAAATAAGTTTGAAACCGAAGCAAAAGACTTTAAGCAAAATTATGGAACAAAATCTAGAGGTGCATTTGGAAATTTTGTAAACTTTTTTGTAGAAGTAGTAACTAAAATTGCCTTTGCGTTTGCAAAATTTATTGGCATCTTCTTTATAATTTTTGGTTTAATGCTTCTTGTTGTTTTTTTAAGCTCCATTTTTGGCTCCAGCAATATTTTTCATTTTAGTAATGGAGCGCAATCAATTTCATATTCCTTAAAAGATTTAATGGTTCTTTTGATAAACAACGATAGCCAGAGAAACTTGGCAATTATTGGCATATTTCTTACCTTTTGTATCCCTTTAATAATGCTAGTTTACAAAGGGCTTAGGCTGATTTTAAATATAAAATATAAAAATAGAATTTTTGGTGTAATTGCATCTATTCTCTTCTTGGTAGGAATTTCAATTATGGTTTATTTAATTGCTGACGTTGCAAACGATTTTAAAAAGAACGGAAATAGTGTTGATAGGTTTTCATTTATGCCCAATGGAAAAGTATTAACCATTCAAACCAACGACAAAGATTATGATTTTGTAGATACCCAAGAGGAACAAGATGAAGACATCAATTCGTTAAAACTTGGAAAATGGAATTACAAAATAAACGACAATATCATTTCTATGAGTAATATTCAATTTGATATTGAAAAAAGCACAACAGATTCTTTTGAACTATTGATTTCCAGGATGGCCAAGGGCAATACCTCAAAAGCTGCTTATGCAAGAGCCGAAAGCATTACCTATAAATTTGTTCAAACAGATTCTACTTTAACTTTACCTTCAACCTTTGAATCGGAAATATATAACAAATGGAGAGGTCAAAAAATTAGAATGAAACTTAAAGTACCTGTTGGAAAAACAATATTTCTGGCAAATAATTCTGAACAAATAATTTATGATATAAAAAATGTTACCAATACGCTTGATTCCGAAATGATAAACAGAAGATGGCTCATGACAAATGATGGATTAAGCTGTGTAGACTGCGCAGACATTACTGCAACAACAAAACAAAAAAGAGATAGAAGAAGCAGAGACGAGTACGAAGAAGACATCGATTTAGATTTTTAATCTATTACAATAGCTTTTTTTGAACAATTAGTCCACTACTAAACTAACGTAAGCTCAATAGAATTGGCAATGTAGAACTAAGTTTGTATGCTGCTTAAAAATATTTGATTAAAAACTTGTTTTTTATCTTGGAATGCAGCTACAAGAAGTTGGCGACTTTGGAGATGTAAACTGTCTGCCAGTACTCAACTTGATTGGCCGTGGCTAAGAAGCATAAAACTTAATTTAACCACTGAACCGCCAATTTCTTTCAGGTGCTTTTAGCAGATAGCGTATTTTTCCATCATTGCATAACTATTCGTGTTATGCAGTAACTTTTGTTTTTACTGAGGTTTTTGTCTTGTGAACTTGTTTTTTAATTCTCAATAATTTTTGGGCTTTAATAAATTCACTAATTGCTTGTTCTTCACTTTTAGTTAAAGGTCCTTGTCCTCCAATAAAGTCCACGTCAAGTTCTGTTGATTTATTTTTATTCATGGTTATTTATTTTTAATAGTATTCATGATTCGCTTAGCTTGATTTATTTTGGGAAGTATTTATTTAAAAGTTTTAATGCTGCATTGGTGTCAATAATCATAACTCGTCCGCCAAAATGTATAGCACCTAAAGTGTTAATATAGTGATGAACAAGTTGTGTCTTAGAAAAAAAAGAAACGTTGCCATCATGTCCACGTTGAAAAGAAAGTTTACAAGCAAATGCAACCAAGTTACCGGGTACTCCAGCGTAAATTTTTGTCTTGCCTTTATTGAATGGAGCACTTTCAACCAAATGCATGTATACATGGTCAGATTTGATTTCTAAACTAATGAGTCCTTGAATAATTGTTTGATTGTTTACGATTGTCAATTTGTAAACATCTCTTTGGGGTTGCTTTAATTCGGATTTCCAGTCAAATGACCAACCGTTTTTTTTGGTAACATTCTTTAAGTCAGAATTTGAAATAATCGAAATATCTGTTGAAAAACTATCACCGGTCACAACATTTTCTATGGAGTTGGTCAATTTGTCAACTACAAAATCAAGTCCTATTTGTTTCTTCTTTTTCACTCACAAATATACTAAAAATGTGATACTAAAAATGTATAACAACTACTCAAATGTTTCAAAATAGCACTGTCCCCAAAGCTTTCCGCTAACTAATTAGTAGGCTATAAAACTTTGGCAAACTCAATAGAATTATCAAACTTAGATAAAAATATATTTTTTAAATCTAACGTTTTAAAGTGGTAAATTTCTTTGTGTTTTCTGCCAAATTGGGGTGCTATGGAATACATCTAACTAATCTTTTATCAAAAAATTAACTATACTACTTTGGGGGAGACAACAAATTAATTTTACTCTAAGAAAAAATCTCATATTATCTTATTTTATCTAAAGCACTATTTATTATTTGCAAAGCCTCATCTAATTCTTTAAAACTTATGCACAGCGGAGGGGCAATTCTAAATGAATTATCACAAAACAAAAACCAATCAGTTATCAAACCCAATTCTAAACAGCATTTTATAAACGCTAAATTCACCTCAAAACTTTCTAATTCTGCTGCCATCATAAGCCCTTTCCCTCTAATTTGTTGTATGGAAGAATGCCTTAAATTTTCTCTAATAAATTTTTCTTTCTCTGGAATTTCATTCAACCAATTTTCACTTAAAATTAATTCCAAAGCGGCCATTCCTGCTGCACAACAAACAGGGTGACCTCCAAAAGTTGTTATGTTACCAAGCACAGGATTATTTCTTAGCTGTTTCATCAAATAAGTAGATGAAATAAAAGCACCCAATGGCATTCCTCCACCCAACCCTTTAGCCGTTACCAAAATATCAGGCACCACATTATAGTGCTCAAAAGCCCATAATTTTCCTGTTCTTCCCATGCCACATTGTATCTCGTCAAAAATGAGCAGTGCTCCTGTTTCTGTACACTTTTTTCTTAGTTCTTGTAAAAACTCTTTTGAATTTTCTTTTGCACCTGCCTCTCCTCTTAATGTTTCAATTACAACGCAGGAGGTTTGTTCAGAAATCCTATTTAGTTCGTCAATGCTATCCGTTAGTAAAATTTTAACGTCTGGAAGAAGTGGTCTAAAGGCCTGCTTAAAAAATTCATTGCCCATTAAACTTAAGGCACCGTGTGTACTCCCATGGTAAGAATCTTTAAATGAAATCATTTCTGTGCGGCCTGTTGCTCTCTTTGCCAGTTTTATTGCACCTTCAATTGCTTCGGTGCCACTATTAGTAAAAAAAACATTGTTTAAATTTTCGGGCAATGTTGTGCTTAACAGCTTTGCTAACTTCACTTGTGGCGATTGAATAAACTCTCCATACACCATTAAGTGTGCATGTTTATCAGCTTGTTTCTTTATTGCATCAATAACTTTTGGTTGTCCATGGCCCACATTACTTACAGAAATTCCCGAAATAAAATCTAAATATGATTTTCCATCGCTGCCATACATAAAAACTCCTTTAGCCGATTCAATTTCCAATGACATTGGAAAATCAGATGTTAATGCCAAATTTTCGAAGAACAAACTTCTATTGCTTACATGTTCCATTTTGCAAAAGTAAACTCCTTTGTTGGATTATTTCATCAAATATTCAAAACAAAGCACCATAAATTTTTACAGTAAAAAATTAGGATCATCCACTTAAAAAAAACTTCTTTTTGCCAAAATCTTACTAAATAACTCAAAAACAACTGAAAATAAATACATTTTATCCCACTTTTTCCCACCCATTATAAACCATATAAAACAAGCGTTTTTGATGAAACATATCTTATTTTTATCCGTAAAAATCAAAAGTTTTCAACATTAGTGGTAGAGAGTGGATAAAAGTGGGAATTTTTGTTTTAAATTTGTTCCGATTGTAAAAAATGGTAACATTCATAGGAGAATTCGATTGTAAGCTAGACCCAAAAGGAAGGCTGTCGTTGCCCGCAGGACTGCACAAGCAGTTTGATGCAGCCTATAAAGACCGTTTTGTAATCAACAGAAGTATTTTTCAAAAATGTTTAATTCTTTACCCGCTCAACACCTGGGAAAGTATTGTTGCAGATCTATCCAAACTAAATAGGTTTATAAAAGACAACGATACTTTTATTAGGCAATTTACAAACGGTGCAATCTCAGTTGAAGCCGACAGTGCAAACCGCTTGTTATTGCCTAAAAGATTAACAGATTATGCTTCAATAGAAAAAGAAGTGATACTAAGTGCCAACCTCAACAAAATTGAGATATGGAGTGCTGATTTATTTAATAAGGTTATGGATGAGTTTAACCAGGAATCATTTGAATCGCTTGCAGAAAAAGTGATGTCTAAAATTGAAACCAACAAGTCCTAAACTTTTGTAATGAACGAAACAAACTATCACCAACCCGTTCTTTTACATGAAAGCATAAACTGGCTAAACATTCAACCCCATGGCGTTTATTTTGATGTTACTTTTGGTGGTGGCGGACACAGCAGAGAAATACTAAATCGCATTGGAGAAAACGGAAAACTTTTTTCTTTTGATCAGGATACCGATGCTGTTGCTAATTCTTTTAACGCACAAAATTTTACTCTCGTTCAAAGCAACTTTAAGTTTATAAAACAGTTTGCACAATATTTTAAGGTAGATCCTATTGACGGAATATTAGCAGACTTAGGGGTTTCGTCGCATCAGTTTGATACATCTAACAGAGGTTTTTCTATTCGCTTTGATTCAAAGTTAGACATGAGAATGAACAGCAATCAAAAATTAGGTGCCTACGAAGTTGTGAATGAATATTCCGAAGAAGCACTTTCAAAAATAATTTTTGAATACGGAGAGATTAACCAGTCCAAAAAATTAAGTGCTGCAATTGTGGAAGCAAGAAAGAAAAAAAATATTTCTACCACGCAACAGCTCTGCGAAATTGCAGCAGCATTTACAATTAAAAAAGAGGAACATAATTTTTTTGCTCAGCTTTTTCAGGCAATTAGAATTGAAGTAAATCAAGAAATAGATGTATTAAAAGACATGCTTTTACAAAGTGCCCAAATTCTGAAACCCGGTGGAAGACTTGTTGTAATTAGTTACCATTCATTAGAAGATAGATTGGTAAAAAATCTTTTTAAAACAGGAAATCTAGAGGGCAATGGAGAAACCGATGTATTTGGAAATAAAAATTTAGTTTTTAAAGAACTAACAAAAAAACCTATAACACCCGGAATTGACGAACTAAGAAAAAACAACCGAAGCAGAAGTGCAAAACTTAGAGTAGGCGAAAAAATATAAAAATGGAAGAAAAACTAAACACAGAAAATCCTGAAAATTTTATTCCAACCCTCGAAGACATCGAAGGCAAAAAAAAAGCAGCCAAAAATTTAGCTAAAAGCAATACCAATAAAACATCAAAAAAAAATCAAACGAGTTCTTTAAACATTGCAAAACTTCTTACAAACATTTTTAATGGAACCTTTCTTACCTCAGAAAGGTCTGTAAAACAATGGCCCTTTGTAGTTTTTTTAGCAATTATTGGCATGTTCTATATAGCGAACAGTTATGTAGCAGAAAAAAAAGTTAGAAAAATAGAACAACTATCCAAAGAACTAAAAGACCTGCACAGCCAATACATAACCTCAAAAGCAGAAATAATGTTTTATACAAAACAAAGCGAAATTGCTAAGCTGTCAGAAAAATTTGGAATGATTGAAACCAAAGAAGCACCGCACAAAATATTAATGAAATAATTGAAAAAAGAAATTAAAAATACAGATAAAGATATCCAAAAAGATATTAGAATAAGGGCAAGAATTGTCTATGCCATTGTTTTTGTATTTGGCATTTCTATATTTTCTAGAATACTATTTCTTCAATTGGTTGAAGGAGATTTTTGGAAAGAAAAACTAAAAAAACAAAATACCGAAATCATTACTATTGAAGCAGCAAGAGGAAACATTTTTTCTTGCGATGGAAGTTTAATGGCAACATCAATTCCAGTTTTTGAATTAAGATTTGAAGTTGCAAGTATTAATATTTCTGATGAGCTATTCAATACTAAAATTGATTCGTTGGCATATTGCTTAAGCACATTTTTTAAGAGTAAAACAATAAAACAATACAAGAGAGATTTAATTAGAGCCAGAAGAACAAACTCTCACTCATTTTTAATTGCAAGAGAAGTAAACTATAATGAACTAAGAGAAATTAAAAAATTCCCAATTTTTAGACTTGGAAAATACAAAGGTGGATTTTTAACCTTGCAAAAAAACAAAAGGATAAGGCCCTTTAAAAATCTTGCATTAAGAACTTTAGGCTATGATAGAATTTCTAAAAATCCCGTAGGTATAGAAGGTTCATTTAATAATGACTTAAAAGGAATTGGGGGAGAAAGATTAGTTCAAAAGATATCTAAAAATGTTTCAATTCCTGTAAACGATGAAAACGAAATTGAACCAAAAGATGGAAACGATATTGTTACCACTATAGACATAAAAATTCAGGATGTTGCACACAAAGCACTAGAAAAACAACTCATTGCTCAGCATGCCGATCACGGTTGTTTAATACTGATGGAAGTAAAAACCGGAGAAGTAAAAGCCATTGTAAATCTCTCTAAAATTGATTCCACTCAATACGAAGAAATTAAAAATTATGCCATTGGCGAATCTACAGAGCCCGGTTCAACATTTAAATTAGCCTCGCTGCTTGTTGCGCTAGACGACAAAGTTTCTACTTTGGATGAAATGGTTGAAACAGGCGATGGCACTTACAACTACAGAGGTTTAATAATTAAAGATTCTCATGAAGGGGGATCAGGAAAAATAAGTTTGCAAAGAGTTTTTGAAGAATCGTCTAACGTTGGAACTGCAAAAATTATTACCAGACATTACGAAAAAAATCCACAACAATTTATTGATGGCTTAAATAGAATTGGCATTACAAGAAAATTAAACTTAGACATTCCGGGCGAAAAAAAACCATACATAAAAAACACCAAAGATCCTTTATGGAGCGACTTTTCATTACCTGAAATGAGTATTGGGTACGAAGAACAATTAGCCCCCATTCAAATCTTAACCTTTTACAATGCCGTGGCCAACAATGGTAAAATGATGAAACCTCAATTTATTAGGGAGATAAAATCTAAAGGTACAGTTGTAAAAAAGTTTGAACCAGTTGTGCTTCAAGAAAAAATTGCTGCTGAAGAATCTATACAAATGGTAAAAAAAATGTTAGAAGCTGTTGTTGAGCATGGAACTGCAACTAATTTAAGAAATTCTTACTACAAAATAGCAGCTAAAACAGGAACAGCACAAATTGCACAAGACAATAAAGGATACAAAAACAACAAAGGAAAAAAAAGCTATCAAGCTAGTTTGTGTGGTTACTTTCCAACTGTAAATCCTTTATACTCTATGATAATCGTGGTTACCAATCCATCTAAAAGAGCTTATTATGGTAACGAAGTAGCTGGTCCTGTATTTAGAGAAGTAGCAGATAAAGTTTATTCTACATCCACAGAAATGCATCAATTAATAAGTGTAGATACTAATAAAGTGTTAAGCAGAATTCCATTTCTTAAAAATGGCTCAAATGACGATATAAATATTATTGCAAAAACATTAGCAGTTCCTTTAACAGGAGCAATAGAAACTGAATGGGTATATGCTCAAGAAAACGAAAAATCAATTTCACTTAATACTATGCAAGATGTATCTAAAGGAATGCCAAATGTAATTGGCATGGGATTAAAGGATGCACTAAGCATTTTAGAAAACAACAAATACCATGTTGTGGTAAATGGCAAAGGAAAAGTAAAAAAAATGTATTTACAGCAACAACAAAATTCAAAAAAACCAAGTGTAAAAATTGAACTAGGATAAGATGAAACTATTAAGCAATTTATTATACAAAGTACGTTTAGAAAAAGTATCAGGTAACACTCATTTAGCCATCTCCGAAATTGAATTTGATTCAAGAAAAGTTGTAAACTTTGGATGCTTTGTTGCAATTAAAGGAGCAGAGTCTGATGGGCACCAGTTTATTTCTAAAGCAATTGAGAATGGAGCCATTGCTATTATTTGCGAAAGTTTTCCAGAAATAATAAATGAAAATATTACCTATGTAAAAGTTAAAGACAGCTCCTCTGCCTTGGCAATAATGGCAGGCAACTTTTACAATGATCCTTCTAGAAAAATAAAATTAATTGGTATTACAGGAACCAACGGCAAAACAACAACGGCTACCCTACTCTATCAATTATTTCAAAGTCTTGGTAAAAAATGTGGCTTAATTTCAACCGTAAGAAATTACATCAACACCCAAGAAATAAAAGCTACTCACACCACGCCTGATAGTTTAAATCTTAATAAATTATTAGCAGAGATGGTAGACAATGGCTGTACTTATTGTTTTATGGAAGTAAGTTCTCATGCAGTTGTGCAAAAAAGAATTGAAGGCTTACACTTTACTGGAGCGGGCTTTACAAACATAACTCATGATCATTTAGACTATCACAAAACTTTCGAAAATTATTTAGGTGCAAAAAAAGAATTTTTTGATGTACTTCCTTCAGCTGCATTTGCCCTTTCTAACAAGGACGACAAAAATGGACAAGTAATGTTGCAAAATACAAAAGCCGAAAAAAAATATTACTCACTCACCAGCATTGCCGATTTCAAAGGAAAAGTAATTGAAAGTTCTTTCAGTGGTTTATTAATGAGCATAGATAACATAGAAGTATGGTTAAAACTCATTGGAAATTTTAACGCAAACAACATTATGCTTATTTATGGAATTGCAATGCTTTTGGGAGAAAACAAAACAAATGTTTTAACTGCATTAAGCAACTTAAATCCGGTTGATGGCAGATTTCAATTTCTTAAATCAGATTCCGGAACTACAGGTATCGTAGATTATGCTCATACTCCCGATGCTCTACAAAATGTGTTAAACACAATAAGACAAATCTCTGGAGGAAAAGAAAAAGTAATAACGGTAGTAGGTTGTGGTGGAGACAGAGACAAATCAAAAAGACCACTAATGGCCAATATTGCTTGCTCCATGAGCGACAAAGTAATACTAACATCAGACAATCCAAGATCCGAAGAACCTGTGGATATTTTAAATGAAATGCAAAAAGGGATTGATGCTGTTTCTTTAAAAAAAGCTCTAATAATTGCCGATAGAAGAGAGGCCATTAAAACAGCGTGTATGCTGGCGCAAAGCGGAGATATTATTTTGGTTGCGGGAAAAGGTCATGAAAAATACCAGGAAATAAAAGGAGAAAAATTTCCATTTGACGACTTAGAAGAAATTAAAAATGCTTTTAAAAACATAAACTAAAAGATATGTTATACTATTTATTTGACTATTTGCATAGAAATTTTGATTTACCGGGCTCTGGGGTTTTTCAATACATTTCGTTTAGAGCAGCACTGGCATTAATTTTTTCTTTGATAATTTCATTGTTGTTTGGCAAACGAATAATTTCCTATCTGCAAAGAAAACAAGTTGGAGAAACCGTTAGAGATTTAGGCTTAGACGGACAACTTTCAAAACAAGGCACACCAACAATGGGTGGTTTAATAATTCTTGCAGCAATACTTATTCCTACTCTTCTATTTGCCAAAATAAATAATTCATACATCATTTTAATGCTTGTATCAACTATTTGGCTCGGAATAATCGGATTTATTGACGATTACATAAAAGTATTTAAAAAAGACAAACAAGGATTAAAAGGAATTTTTAAAGTAATTGGTCAAGTTGGTTTAGGCTTGCTGGTAGGAGGAATTTTATACTTTAATCCAAACATTGTTATCAAGGAAAAGATTATAAATGCAACAGAAATTTCTTTCGACGAAGGTGAACTTTTTACCAAAGATGTAAAATCTGATAACTTACCTAAGTACAAACTAGAAACAGAGAAATCTACCAAAACAACAATTCCTTTTGTAAAAAATAATGAATTTGATTATGCAAAATTAATTTCATGGCTTGGCGATGATTATGCCAAATATGCTTGGTTAATTTTTATTCCCATTGTAATTTTTATTGTAACAGCCGTTTCTAACGGAGCTAACATGACCGATGGATTAGATGGATTAGCAACAGGAACATCAGCAATTATTGGTGCTACTTTAGCAATTTTTGCCTACGTATCGGGCAATACAATTTTTGCAAACTACTTAAACATAATGTACATACCAAACGCAGGTGAACTCGTGGTTTACATCATGGCATTTGTTGGTGCTTGCGTGGGTTTTATGTGGTACAATTCATACCCAGCACAAGTATTTATGGGAGACACCGGCAGCTTGTCTCTGGGAGGAATTATTGCAGTTTTTGCACTAGCAATTAGAAAAGAATTATTGATTCCTATTTTATGTGGTGTTTTTTTAATAGAGAACTTATCTGTTGTAATGCAGGTAGCTTATTTTAAAAGAATGAAGAAAAAATTTGGTTTAGAACATGCCAAACAAAACAGACTTTTTAAAATGGCACCGCTGCATCATCACTACCAAAAATCTGGATACCATGAAGCTAAAATAGTAACAAGATTCTGGATTGTGAGTGTAATGCTTGCCGTAATTTCTATTGTAACACTTAAGCTTAGATAATAAAAATGAGCAAACAAAAAGTAGTCATTTTAGGGGGAGGAGAAAGTGGGACGGGCTCTGCTATTTTAGCAAAGGCCAAAGGATATGACGTATTTTTAAGCGACACAGGAAGCATTAAAGAAAATTACAAAAAAGAACTTTTAGAAAATGAAATTCAATTTGAAGAAGGAACGCACACCCAAGAAATTATTCTTACTGCAAACTATGTAATAAAGAGCCCCGGAATTCCTGATAAAAATCCACTAATACAAAAAATAAAAGAAAATGGTATTTCAATTATTTCTGAAATAGAATTTGCAGCACAATTTACAAATGCTAAAATTATTGGCATAACAGGAACAAATGGAAAAACTACCACAACATCTCTTGTTTATCACATATTAAAAAAAGCAGGATTAAATGTTGGTTTAGGAGGAAATATTGGAAAAAGTTTTGCAAGACAAGTAGCAGAAAGTAACCACGATTACTATGTTTTAGAATTAAGTAGCTTTCAGCTAGACGGCATGTTTAATACAAGAATACACATTGCTATTTTATGCAACATAACGCCTGACCATTTAGACAGATACGAATACAAACTCGATAATTATATCGACTCCAAATTTCGCATTACTCAAAATCAAACCACCCAAGATTACTTTATTTATTGCATTGACGATGAAATTACAACTTCTTGCATGTTAAAAGTAAAAGGAAATGCAGTTCAAATTCCTATTAGTATAAAAAAAGAACTAAGCCAAGGAGCTTACTTAAAAGATAAAACCATCCATTTTAATATAACCCAAAACCCATTTACCATGTCAATCGACGATTTAGCATTACAAGGCAAGCACAATGCCTACAACTCTATGGCTGCAGGAATATCGGCAAGAGTTCTGGAAATTCGCAAAGAAATAATTAGAGAAAGTCTTTCCGATTTCGAAAATATTGAGCACCGTTTAGAGTTTGTTGCAAAAATTAATGGAATAGATTTCATTAACGACAGCAAAGCTACTAACGTAAACTCTACTTGGTATGCTCTAGAAAGCATGCAAGCTCCAACAGTTTGGATTGTTGGCGGGCAAGACAAAGGCAACGATTACGACATGCTTTTAGATTTAGTAAAAGAAAAAGTAAAAGCTATTGTTTGCCTTGGCGTAGATAATTCCAAAATTATTAGTGCATTTAGCAAAGCCATTCCAAACATAGTAGAAGCACAATCTGCTGATGCTGCCGTGCAAGCTGCCTATAGAATTGCTAAAAAAGGCGAAACTGTTTTGCTATCGCCAGCATGTGCAAGTTTTGATTTATTCGAAAATTACGAAGACAGAGGAAGACAATTTAAACACGCCGTTCGAAGACTATAATTTACAAATTATGGACAAGAAAATAGAAAGATCTAAATCACTTAAAGATAATTTTCTTACAAAAAGAAAAGACATTCTTAAAAGTTATTTTGAATATGAAAAAAACAACGAACACCATTTAGAAAATCTTGGCGAAATAAATGGAGTTGCATTTATTAACGATTCAATAAGTGTTGATTTAGACAAAACGTGGTATTCTTTAGAAAAAACAAAAGCTCCTATAATTTGGATTGCAGGGGGTGTTAACAAATCTAACGATTATTCTATTTTAAAAGGAATTGCAAAAGAAAAAGTAAAAATGATTGTTTGCTTGGGCAACGACGACGTTAATATTGTTAACGGTTTACACAAGTACGTAAAACTAATTATTAATGCAGGTAGCATTAATGATGCAGTTAAAACAGCTGTAAAGTTTGCTGCTCAAGGCGATGTTGTTTTATTTTCTCCAGCTTGCCCCAGCTATGATAAATTTGAAAACTATCAAGAAAGAGGGAGAGCCTTCAAGGCCGAAATAGAAAAACTTAAATGGGGAGGTTTATAATTTTTTTAATAAATGGACTTTTTTAAAAATAATATTCACGGCGATAAAGTAATTTGGGCAGCAGTAGTAATACTCACCTTACTTTCTACTCTTGTTGTATATTCCTCAACAAGTGCCTTGGCATTAAAATACCAGGGTGGCAATACAGAATATTATTTACTTAAGCACGTATTTACTTTAGCTTTTGGGTTATTGCTAATGGTGGGTACGCACAAAATAAAATTTCATTTATTCTCAAGATTTTCTCAAATAGCATTTTTCTTTGCCATTCCTCTTTTACTGTATACCTTAGTAAAAGGGCCAGATATAAACTCTGCCAGTAGATGGATACAACTTCCTGTTATAAATTTAACCTTCCAAACTTCCGACTTTGCAAAACTTGCTATTATAGCTTTTACCGCAAGGCAACTTGCAAAAAAGCAAAATCTATTAGACAATTTTAAAGAAGGTTTTTTACAAATTGTTTGGCCAGTAGTATTGATTTGCGTTTTAATTTTACCTGCAAATTTTTCTACTGCGGCTGTTTTATTCAGCACTTGCTTCATTACAATGTTTTGCGGAAGAGTTCCATTCAAATATTTATTAGGGTTAATAGGAATTGGAATTGTAGGTATTTTAGTTATTCTTTTGGTTGGAAACTTTGCACCAAAAGTTTTTCCTCGTTTTGGAACTTGGGTAAAAAGAATTGAAAATTTTTCTGGCAAAGAAGCACCAAACTCAAAAGGCAGTTTCCAGCCCGATCAAGCAAAAATAGCTATTGCTACCGGAGGAGTTTTGGGCAAAGGGCCCGGAAAAAGTATTCAGCGAAATCAACTTCCTCACCCCTATTCCGATTTTATTTACGCAATTATTATTGAAGAATACGGCTCCACTTTTGGACTTTTTATTATTTTACTGTACCTCATCATTTTATTTAGAGGGCTAAGAATTTCAAATAAGTGCAACAATACATTTGGCTCTCTTCTATCCTTTGGTCTCTCGTTTGGCCTGGTATTTCAGGCCATGGTAAACATGGCAGTTGCCGTTAATCTTTTTCCGGTAACGGGTCAACCCTTGCCGATGCTTAGTATGGGAGGAACTTCTATTTGGTTTACTTCTATTTCTTTGGGCATCATTTTAAGTGTTAGTAGAGAGCTTGAAAAGGAAGAGAAGTCTGCAGAAAACAACAATAGCACGGAGGGCTTAGTGTATGCTTAAGGCTATTATTAGTGGCGGTGGCACCGGAGGACATATTTTTCCTGCACTTGCTATTGCCGATAAAATAAAGGAAAATTACACCAACGCAGAAATAATTTTTGTGGGAGCTAAAGGAAAAATGGAAATGGAAAAAATTCCAGCTGCCGGATACAAAATTATAGGGCTTGAAATAGCAGGGTTTCAAAGAAACTCTCTGCTTAAAAATTTATTTCTTCCTTTTAAGATCATTAAAAGTATACTAACGTCCATCTCAATTATAAACAACTACAAACCTAACTTTGTTGTTGGTGTTGGCGGGTATGCCAGTGGACCGTTGCTGTTTGCAGCTCAGTTAAAAGGGATTCCTACATTTATTCAGGAGCAAAATTCATTTCCCGGAATAACAAATAAACTGCTTTCAAAAAGGGTTAAAAAAATTTGTGTGGCCTACCCAAACCTGGATAAATTTTTTCCCGCCAGCAAAATAGTTATTACAGGAAATCCAATCCGCAAAGACATATTAAATTTAAAATCTAAAACAGAGAGGGCTGTATCGCACTTTAATCTTAACCCTAACTTATTCACTGTATTTATTACCGGTGGCAGCTTAGGAGCAAGAAATATAAACTTGGCTGTAAAAAATAATATTCAGGCCTTATCAAAAATGCCGATAGAAATAATTTGGCAAACTGGTAAATTATTTTTTGAAGAAGCAAAAGAAACAGTCTTAAAAAATGAGGTAAAAAATATTTTTGTTTATGAATTTGTAAAAGAAATGGATTTAGCTTACTCAGCAGCAAAACTCGTTATTTCCAGAGCAGGTGCAGGTGCTATTTCTGAATTATCTGTTGCAAACAAATGCTGTGTATTAGTTCCTCTACCAACGGCAGCAGAAGATCACCAAACCCAAAATGCAAAATCTCTTTCTAACAAAAATGCAGCTATACTTATTTCTAACGATAATATTTTAACAGAAATAACAACTGTTATTCAAAAACTAATGAACGATACTCATCTTGTTTTAGAAATGGAAAAAAATATTGCAGAATTTGCAAAACCAAATGCAGCCCAAGAAATAGTAAACGTAATTACTAATGAACTAAAAATTGGATAAGAATATAAAAAATATTTTCTTTTTAGGTATTGGTGGAATTGGAATGTCTGCTTTGGCCAAATACTTTCATGCAAAAGGTTATATAGTTTCTGGATACGATAAAACTAGCACTCCACTTACAAAATCTTTGGAGCAACAAGGAATTAAAATTCATTTTACAGACGATGAGAAGAATATTCCCAACGAAATAAAAAACAATTCACTTGAAAGTCTAATTGTAATTACACCTGCAATCCCTAAAGAAAGTATAGAGTTAAACTTTTTTTTACAGAACAATTATACCCTCATAAAAAGAGCTGCCATCTTAGGTGAAATTACAAAAGGTGCAAACACAATTGCAGTAGCAGGAACACATGGAAAAACTACAACTTCTACTCTTGTTGCACACCTTATGAAAGAAGGAGAAGTGGATTGTAGCGCTTTTTTGGGAGGCATCTCCTCTAACTTCAATTCTAATTTACTTATTGGCAAAGACAACTGCGTAGTAGTGGAGGCCGACGAATACGACAGATCGTTTTTAACTTTATCGCCAAGCACCGCTATTGTAACTTCTGTTGATCCAGATCATTTAGACATATACCATGAACACAAAAATTTAAAAGAATCCTTTGAATTATTCACAGAAAAAATTCTTGCAAACGGAAATTTAATAGTAAAGCTAAATCTAGACTTTACAACTCGAGAGAATAATTCAGTAAAAAAATACACCTACAGCATTGATGGAAAATCAGATTTCTTTGCAAGCGATATCCAATTAATAGATGGATTATATCTTTTTACGCTGAATACTCCTTCTGCAAAAATTGAAAATCTGGAGTTAGGAATGGCAGGTTTGCACAATTTAGAAAATGCTATCGCTGCCTCTGCTGCTGCACTGCTAAATGGTATTTCTAGCGAGAACCTAAAAAATGGTTTAAAAACATTTAGAGGAGTTAAAAGAAGATTTGAATACATTTTCAGAAACCAAAAACTAGTATACTTAGATGATTACGCTCACCATCCAGAAGAATTATTAAAATGCATAGAATCTGTAAAAACAATTTTTCCGAACAAAAAAATAACTGGAATTTTTCAACCTCATTTATTTTCTAGAACAAGAGATTTTATGGATGATTTTGCCAAGTCATTGTCCATGTTAGACAAATGTATTCTTCTTGATATTTATCCAGCAAGAGAAATTCCTATTCCAGGTATAACTTCTGATTTGTTGTTAGCTAAAATAACCTCTCCAGTAAAAGAGAAAATGTATTTAAACAACATTGTTAATGAGCTTGATTTTTTTGATACAGAAGTTTTACTAACACTTGGCGCAGGAGATATTGATACAATAGTTGAACCACTAAAACAGGCATTAATTAATTATTTTAAAAATTGAAAAAGAAAATTTTAAAAATATCATCTTGGGTTTTAGTGCTAAGTGTTTGCATTTTGCTTTGGTCTTTTTCTAATATAGAACAATCAAAAGTTACGTGCAAGCAAGCAATAGTAAGCGTGGATATAAACGATGAAAATTTTTTCTTAAACTCTAAAGATATTATTCAAGCCATTCATAATTCTGGAGATTCAATAATTGGACAAACAATGGATGAATTAAATGTGAATAACTACGAAAACTTAATTAATCAAATTCCAGAAGTAGAAAATAGCGAAGTATACAAAACACTCCATGGAGAAATTTACGTTAATGTAAAACAACGTAAACCCATTGCTAGAATTATAAACTACAAAAACGATGGTTTCTATATCGATGACAAGGGGAAACTTATGCCATTATCCGAAAATTTTACTGCCAGAGTTCTTGTTGTTACCGGAAATTTCCATCATTCTTATGCGGGAAATAATTATAGAAACTTAAAAAAAGACATGGCCGATTCCACTGAATTAGACATGGAAAAAGATTTGCTTTACAGTATTTTCAGGCTTGCAAATTTCATCAATAAAAACGAGTTTTGGAAAGCTCAGGTAGAACAAATAAATATTGAAAACAATAATTTTCAAATCATTCCAAAGGCTGGCGACCACATAATTGTTTTTGGTGATGCAAACAACATTGAAAAAAAATTTAAAAAACTTTTTAACCTTTATCAGCAAGGACTTCCTAAAGTTGGATGGAACAAATACGAGTCTTTAGACCTCCGCTACGAAGGACAAATCATTGCTAAAAGAAAACAAGAATTTAATAAACAAATAAAACAACGATAATAATACTCTATAACTATGGAAAAAAATAAAAATATAGTAGTTGGTTTAGATATTGGAACAACAAAAATTGCTGTTCTAGTTGGCAAAAAAAATGAACATGGAAAGCTGGAAATTCTTGGAATGGGAAAATCAGAATCCATGGGTGTTAGAAAAGGAATGGTCATGAACATCGACCAAACTGTTCAATCCATAAAAGAGGCAGTAGAAATGGCTTCGAACATTTCTGGTGTTGACATAAAAAAAGTTCATGTAGGTATTGCTGGTCAGCACATAAGAAGCATGCAACACCGTGGCCTAAAAACACGTCAATCTACAGAAGAAGAAATTAGTCAAAAAGATGTTGACGAACTTATTGAAGACATGTATAAACTAGTGATGCAACCGGGTGAGGAAATAATTCATGTACTTCCACAAGAATTTATTGTAGACAATGAGCAAGGCATAAAAGATGCTGTAGGAATGGCAGGTGTTAGGCTAGAAGCAAACTTTCACATCATCACCGGACAAGTTGCTGCAATAAATAATTTAATACGTTGTGTGCAAAAAGCAGGCTTAGAAGTACAAGATATTTTCTTAGAACCCATTGCTTCATCAGCAGCAGTGCTTAGCGAAGACGAAAAAGAAGCAGGTGTTGCACTAATTGACATTGGCGGTGGAACAACAGATGTTGCTATATTTTACGAAGGAATTATTAGACACACTGCTGTTATTCCATTTGGTGGAAATGTAGTAACCGAGGATATTAAAATGGGATGCAGCATCATTAAATCTCAAGCAGAATTACTTAAAACAAAATTCGGATCTGCTGTAGCAAGCGAGAATCAAGAAAACGAAATTGTATCAATTCCAGGATTAAGAGGAAGAGAACCCAAAGAAATTTCTCTTAAAAATCTTGCCAGTATTATTGAAGCCAGAATGGAAGAAATTCTTCACCATGTGATGTATGAAATTAAAAACTCTGGATTTCAAAAAAAATTAGGTGCCGGAATAGTTATTACTGGTGGTGGCTCTCAATTAAAACATATATCGCAGCTTACAGAGTTTGTAACTGGTATGGTTATTAAACTTGGCTATCCTACCGAACATTTAGCCCAAAGTGCTGAGGAAATTAAAAAACCCATGTATTCTACAGGCATTGGTTTAGTTTTATTGGGCTTTGAAGAATTGCAAAAAAAGGCACTTTCTAATCCTGATATACAAATTAAAGAAGAAATAAAAGAAGTAAGTGCAGATACAGTTCAAGAAGAAAAACTAAACGATATTCAACAAGAAGAACCCGAAAGAAAGGAAAGTGCGGGGTTTTGGGAGCGTTTTAAAAAATGGTTTAGCGACGATATCAAAGAGTAATTTACAAAATTCACAATTAAAGGTTGAAAAGTTTGAGACTTATCAAAAATATTTAATAATAAATTAAAGTAACATCACATTCTGAAATCTATAGACAGAAATTAAACAATCAAAAATATGGAAAATCAATTATTGTCATTTGACATAAACAACGAAAACACCAACATTATCAAAGTAGTAGGCGTTGGTGGAGGTGGAAACAATGCAGTTAATCACATGTATCGTCAAGGCGTTAAGGGTGTTGATTTTATTGTTTGCAATACCGATTCTCAAGCATTGGAGAACTCTCCTGTTCCTACAAAAATTCAAATGGGTTCTACACTTACGCAAGGCAGAGGTGCAGGCTCAATTCCCGAAGTAGGAAGAAATGCAGCAATTGAAAACATTATTGAGATGAAAGAAATTTTTTCTCAAAATACAAAAATGGCTTTTATTACTGCCGGAATGGGTGGTGGAACAGGCACTGGTGGAGCACCTGTAATTGCTGCTGCAGCAAAAGAATTAGGAATTCTAACTGTTGGTATTGTTACCTTACCATTTAACTTTGAAGGAAAGAAAAGAAAACTTCAGGCAGATTATGGAATTGAAGAACTAAAGAAAAATGTAGATACGTTAATTATTATCTGCAACGATAAATTAAGAGAAATTTATGGCAATCTTAAATTAACAGAAGCCTTCGGACATGCTGATGACGTTGTTACAACTGCTGCCAAGGGAATCTCTGATATTATTACAACAACATTACACATCAATACAGATTTTGCCGATATAGAAACTGTGCTCAGAGAAAGTGGCGTTGCTATTATGGGAAGTGGCTCTGCAAAAGGAGAAAATAGAGCTCAAAATGCAATTGAATCTGCATTAAATTCTCCTTTATTAAACGACAACGACATTACTGGAGCAAGATATGTATTACTAAATGTAACGTGTGGAGATCCAGAAATTACAATGGATGAACTGAGCGAAATAACCGATTACGTTCAAGCAGCTGCCGGACAGAGTGCAGATATTATACACGGTTACGGAATTGATCCAACATTAGGAGACGAAGTAAAAGTTACATTAATTGCAACAGGTTTTCAAAATAAGCAAAACTTTGGAATGGGCTCAGAAAGCAATGCAAAACAAAACAGAAATGTTGTTCCGTTAATCGATGAAAAGCCAGCGCAAGAAACAATTCAAACCTTTATTCCACAACTTGAAATAAAAGAAGAGCCTGCTAAAATCGTTAGAACATTGGACGAAGTTGTTAATGAAGAAATTTCTGAAACAAGCTTTGAATCTAAGGTAGAGAATAGCGACGAATCATTTATACAAAATCACCAAGAACAAGAAAATCAGTTAAAAGTAGAATTCGAAATAAATCTCCTTTCTGCTTATTCTGAATCATTAGAACCTGTTTTAAAATCTGAAATTGTTTCATCAACAAACATTCATGTAGAAGACGCAATTGAAAGTAGTGATTCAGATAAAATTGCAAACGAAAGAGTAAATAAATTAAGACAGTTTAATTACCGTCAAAAATTACAGCAAGGTCAAATTAGCGAACTGGAGAGCGTTCCAGCATATGTAAGAAAAAACCTTAACCTTGATGAAGTAGCACATTCTTCTGAAACAAATATTTCTAAATTTACTTTAGGAGAAGGCGAAGATGGAAAAGGTGAGTTAAGACAAAACAATTCATTTCTACACGACAACGTAGATTAAATTTAAGTTTACATTTCTACAACACTAAGCCCAAAAGAAATTTTGGGCTTTTTGTTTTATAAAAATTATTGAACAAATATCATACAAAAAAAGTGTAGCCGTTTTTGCCTATTAAGGTTATGTTAACTATATACAACTACTAAAATATTTTTTTGCCACAAGTTCAAATCTCAGTTTCATTTTATACATTTGTTGATAGAGTTTTTAAACTTAAACAACTATCTAACCAAGCAATCTAATCAGTAAAATAAAAAATTTTGACACTGGATCTGCACAATAAAAAATGGCATGTTTTAGTTACTCATCCCAGAGCTGCAAAGAAAGTTGGAATGAGATTGTCTGAAGTTGAAATTGAAAATTTTGTACCTCTACAAAAACAGCTCAGGCAGTGGCACGACAGAAAAAAATGGGTAGATGTTCCCCTTTTTAGTTATTATATTTTTGTTAACATAAGCACTAAAAAAAGACACGAAGTATTTCAAATAATGGGGATAACAAAATTCCTTTCAATAGATGGTAAATTAAGCACAATTCCTACAGAGGAAATAGAAAGAATAAAGAGACTTTGCTCATATGCAGGCAAAGTTAAAGTAGAACAAGGAATATTTAATATTGGCGACGAAGTAGATGTCATGGAAGGACATTTTATTGGACTGCGGGGTCAAGTAATAAATTCCAATGATAACAAAAAAATTAGAATTTCAATTCCCTCATTAAATTGTTCTGCAACAGTGTTGCTCGACAAAAATAATGTGCAAAAAATATTTGTTTAAAGATAAAAAAATTATACATTTGAATTTCCAATCTCTTGTTAGTTATTGTTACTGACCAAGGCGAAGCCATAAAAAATCATTTCATCTAACTATAAATGAAAACAGAACTTGCTAAAAGCATTAATGATTTTTTGTTTAAGTATTTGAGTGGCACAGCCAAAAAAAAGGCACAATAATTACTTGAAAAAACAAAAATAATTTTCGAGAAAATAAAGTTAAATGGACATAAAAGCCAACATAATAAAGCATAAAAACGAGAGTCGTATTGCAGTTCAATTTCCAATAAACAACGAACTCAATCAAAGATTTAAAATGATTGATGGTGCAAGGTGGAGTAGAACATTAAAGGTTTGGCATTTGCCTGATAATCTAGAAAACAGAATAAAATTCCATATTCCCCAAACAGAACAAAAAACTATAAATCCTAACAACAAAATAATTCCTTCGCAACCAATGGATGTTCAGTTGGCAGAACACATTACAAAATTCAAAAGATGGTTATTTAGTAAGCGATACAGTCCAAACACAATAAAAACATACAGTGAGGCCTTGGCAGTTTTTCTTAATTACTACAAAGAAAAATCAGTTAACGATATCACAAATAACGATATTATTGCATTTAACAATGATTATATCATCGCAAAAAAATTATCATCTACTTATCAAAATCAAATGGTTAATGCCATTAAATTATTTTATTCTAAAATTCAAGACACCAAAATAGATGTACAATTAATTCACAGGCCAAAGATTGCAAAAGTTCTTCCAAATGTTTTAAGCAAAGAAGAGGTAAAGGAATTATTGGAGAAGCCAACAAATTTAAAGCACAAAGCAATGTTATGTTTAATATACAGTTGTGGATTAAGGAGTGGCGAATTATTGAACTTAAGGATGGAGGATGTTGATTCAAAAAGAAATTTATTACTAATAAAATTAGGCAAAGGAATGAAAGACAGAATAGTTCCTTTGAGTCCAAGAATACTTGATATTTTGCGTGAGTATTACAAAGCATATATGCCGCAGAAATATTTATTTGAAGGGCAGATTAAGGGTGAGCGGTATGATGAGAGAAGTTTACAAAAAGTATTAAAATTTTCTTTAGCCAAAACAAAAATAAAAAAGCCAGTTACATTGCATTGGCTCAGACACAGTTTTGCAACCCATCTTCTCGAAGGTGGAACAGACCTGAGGTATATACAAGAAATATTAGGACACAGCAGCAGCAGAACTACTGAAATTTATACACATGTAAGCACAAAAAGCATTCAAAAAATTATTTCACCATTCGACACACTCTAAAAAATTCTTTTGGCGCTTGATTTTGAAACTAAATCAATTGTAAAAGATCCGGTGGCTCAACTACATAAAAGTTCTACATTATACTATTGCCTAATTAACAGCAATTAAAAAAAACAGACAGTTCCTTGGATGGGGTCTTCAAAAACCTTTGAATAATAAATGACTCAAATCGCCAAACGAAAAACCTACGACACAAGAGTAAAATATTTGGTACAACGTGGATTACTTCCTGATGTTTACCGCAAACAAATTCATCGTAGTTTACTGAGCAAATGGAAGCGTGAAGCACCTGACAAATATTATGGATATGAACTAAACGATGACATTGAAGAACTTTATGAGTTAATGAAAAAAGTTTCTGAAGACATTACTTTACAAAAAGCATTAAAACAATTTTACCGCATAAACAAAACACTAAAAGACATCATTGGAAATGGACAAGAGTACATTAACAAACTTAAAGAAAACAAGTATAAAGTAGTTGATTCAATTCAAAGATGTAAGAAAACTATTGGAATTCAAAAAGCGATTAAACTATTTGGAATAAGCAGATCCACTTATAGAACGTGGGCCATGGAATCCTTTTTCAAATGCGAAAAATCAGTTACAAAAATGTGTAACAATGCATATCCACAGCAGCTCACAATTATGGAAGTACACAAAATGCATCGTATGTTAACAAGCGAAAAATATTTGCATTGGCCAATTGTTTCTGTTGCATATTATGCAATGAAAAAAGCATTATTAAAAGCACATCCTAATACTTGGTATAAGTATGCAAAATTGATGCAAATAAAGCGGCGACGAAAACGCAAATTTATTCGTAAATACGAAGTAGGAATTAGGGCAACCTATCCGAATCAAAAGTGGCATGCCGACATTACTGAAATTAAAACATCCGATGGAAAAACAGCTTATATTTATTTGGTGGTCGACAACTATTCTAGATACATTACTTCGTGGAGAGTAGCTGATAGAATTTGTGCAAAAATTAGATTAGAAACATTCATTGAAACCATAAACAATGCAAAAATTAAAGAAACAGTAAGCGATGAAATTAAATCTGCATTAATTGTGGATGGAGGAACAGAAAACAATAACAAGCAAGTAGAGAAATTCATTGAAAAATATCCAGTAGAAAAACTCATTGCGTTAAAAGACATAATGAAATCTAACGCACTGATTGAGTCAGTGAACAAACTAATTAAATACGACTATTTATTTCCCAAAAAATTACAAAATCAAATACAATTAACCAACTACCTTAAGAGTTTTGTAATTCCAGACTACAACAACAAACGGCCACATGGTTCTTTAGGCGGACTAACACCTTTAGAAGCATATAAGCAGAAAAAAGTAAACTTTGCTAAAATAAGAGCCAATATGGTTACCGCACATAAAATGAGAATTTGTTATAACCAAACCCATCAATGTTTAGGATGTCCATTTGATTGTAAAAACAAACATCATGAAAAAAGTAAAGAGCCATGAGATGCTTTTGAAAGAGGCATTCCAACATTTTGTTTCTAATAAGAAACAATTTTTGTTATTATTTCTTGTAAAAACACATTAGAAAGAAACAAGTAAAAAGGATTTAAATTAGAATTCCTGTTAAGTAAAAAAAAACAAATATCCCAAACACCCAAAATAAAGTATGAACTGGCAAAAATATCTACTCGATGGCAACAATTCTGAAACTACTAAAACCCTCAACAAATTCTAATTTTAAATTAAAAAATGAAGATTACTATTTCATCCCACCAAAAAATATCCCGAACTATTTATACGCCAATTTACCAATTTTTACTTTATTTGCGAATAATATCTTCGGGTACAAGTAAGTTA
>JBAXQC010000015.1:0-46306 GCA_037131955.1 Bacteroidota bacterium | reverse complement strand
TTGCCTTTCCCAAAGAAGTATATTTTGAAACAGGCAACAAATAAAAATAAATTTACATTCAAATAAAATTATTTCATTAAATTTAGGGGAACATCCACTGCTCTACAAAGAGAAATATGTAGATAGTATTTTATTAAATGCAATAGAAACACGAATGGTTTTTACTTGTACTTTTTTACAATAATTAATCTTCTTTCAAAAACTTTTCTGCATTTTTTATGTGAGGATGTAGATAAGTATCATTTTCTAAAAAGGGTACTTGGTTCCTAAATTGGGATTTAAAATCTTCTAATTTAGTTGAGGAGATTAATGGTTTTCTAAAATCTAATGCTTGTGCAGCACAAATTAGCTCAATACTTAAAACAGAAAAAACGTTCTCTACCACTTTTAAACATTTTGTTGCGGCATTTGCTCCCATACTCACATGATCTTCTTGTCCGTTGCTAGATACAATAGAATCTACAGATGCAGGAGAGCAGTATTGTTTGTTCTGACTTACGATGGAAGCTGCAGTATACTGCAAAATCATAAATCCAGAATTTAAGCCCGGATTAGCTGTTAAAAATGCTGGCAATCCTCTTTGGCCTGATATAAGCAGGTAGGTTCTTCGTTCAGATATATTTCCCAATTCCGACAGGGCTATGGCAAGCATATCTAATGCAACGGCAAGGCATTGACCGTGAAAATTTCCCCCAGAAATTATTTTGTTGTGTTCAGGAAAAATTGTTGGATTGTCCGTTACTGAATTTATTTCTTTTTCTACAACATTTTTTACATAATTAACTGCGTCAATGCTTGTACCGTGAACTTGCGGAATGCACCTAAAGGAATAAGGGTCTTGCACTTGTTCTTTTTTCTTATCTTGAATTTGGCTACCGTTTAAATATTCTCTCATTTTTTTTGCCGCTAAATTTTGCCCAAAATGATTTCTTATATTGTGTAATAATTCGTCAAATGGTTCGGCAAGGCCATCAAATCCCTCTAATGAGCAGGCAGCTATTTTTGTAGCGTGTGCTTCAATTTTTTCGGCGTTTATCAAACATTCAACAGCATAAGCACTCATAAATTGAGTTCCGTTCAAAAGAGCTAAGCCTTCTTTTGATTGCAATTGAATGGGTTGCCAATTAAAAAATTGGTTTACCAGTTGCGACGATATTTTTCTTCCTTTGTAATACACTTCACCTTCGCCAAAAAGCGGTAAGCATAAATGTGCCAAGGGTGCTAAATCTCCCGAAGCACCCAAAGAACCTTGAGAATATATTATGGGCAATACATCGTTGTTGTAGAAATCTACTAGTCTTTCTAAGGTTTGCAATTGAACACCGCTATGTCCAAACGAAAGTCCTTTTATTTTTAGCAGCAACATTATTTTTACAATTTTCTTAGGCACTTCTTCTCCTGTTCCACAAGCATGTGAACGAACTAAATTTTCTTGAAGAATTCCTAAATCTTTGTGCTCTATTTTTGTGTTACATAATGAGCCAAAACCAGTATTTATGCCGTATACAGGTCTATTGGCTTTCAGTATATAATTGTCAAGAAATATTCTGCAATCTTCAACATTTTTTTTGGTTTGAACACTTAATTCAAGTGTTGAGTTTTTTAAAATTAGTTGGTCTATGACTTCAATATTCAACAAATTATTGTTGTCGATTATATAATTATTCATGCTGTATTTTTATTTTTGGAAGAATTTAATTAGTTCAACTTCATTTAATTTTTGTTGCTCGCCGGTTATTAAATTTTTTACGGAAAATTTATTTTCTATCAATTCATCTTCTCCAATTATTACTGCAAATTCAGCCTCAGTTTGATTAGCATAATCGAGCTGTTTCTTAAATTTTGCACTATCAGGATAAACCATAATAGGAATATTTAGGGTTCTAATTTTTGAAGCAATTTCAAATGCTTTTTTTTGTTCTTTTTCACCCGAATGAATTACCAAAATAAATGGTGGTTTGGTTTGTGATGGAAATAAATTTAACTCTTCCATTACATCGTAGATTCTATCAGCGCCAAATGAAATTCCAACTCCCGAAACATCTTTAAGGCCAAACATGCCGGTTAAATTATCATACCTGCCTCCGCCACCAATGCTTGAAACAAATTCTCCTACCGCAGTTTTAATTTCAAAAATACACCCGGTATAATAATTTAATCCTCTTGCAAGTGTTATATCTAGTTCTAATTTATTAATAGAATTATTTGTGCTGTTGTTTAGTAAAAACTCTATTTCGTGTAGCCCTTCGGATTTGAAATTATGGCTAAAAACAAGTTTTTTTAATTGATCAATTTTTTCTGAGTTGCTGCCATTTATACCCAAAACGTATTGCGTTTTATTGAGCATTTCTTGGTTAAAATTTTTATTGCTCAATTCTTCTACTACTTTTTCTAGACCTATTTTATCCAATTTATCCAAAACAACCGTAAACTCAATAAAATTATTTTCACATCCAATCCATTTTGCTATTTCAAAAAGTAATTTTCTGTTGTTGATTTTTGTAATAACTTTTAAATTTAGAGTTTGAAATACTTCATTAATTACTTCAATAATTTCTAGCTCATTGGCCAAAGAATTGCTTCCAATAACGTCAATGTCGCATTGGTAAAATTCTCTGTATCTACCTTTTTGAGGTCTGTCGGCTCGCCATACTGGTTGAATTTGATATCTTTTAAATGGAAATGTTATATCGTTTCTGTTTTGCACAACGTATCTTGCAAACGGTATGGTAAGGTCATATCTCAGCGCTTTTTCACAAATTTTATTTGCAAGTTTTTTTGGATTTTTAAATTCTTCATCGGATATATTCTCTAAATAGTTTCCAGAATTTAAAACTTTAAAGATTAACTGATCTCCTTCGTCTCCATACTTTCCGGTAAGCGTGGAAAGATTTTCCATGGTTGGAGTTTCAAGCGGAAAATAAGCATGAAGTTGAAACACCTCTTTTAATGAATTAAAAATATAGTTTCTCTTAAGTACCTGTTTATGGCCAAAATCTCTTGTGCCTTTTGGAATGCTTGGTTTCAATTTTATAAATTTTGCACCAAAAATATAGATTTCAAGTATATATAAGATATAATTGTTTTTGTATAAATTTGGTAAATCAAT
The DNA here is from genome assembly GCA_037131955.1 of Bacteroidota bacterium. Lineage (GTDB taxonomy): Bacteria > Bacteroidota > Bacteroidia > UBA4408 > UBA4408 > CAIMMJ01. The sequence continues at coordinate 43,197 of JBAXQC010000015.1, read as the reverse complement.
TGAGGTTATTAATTTTGTTGAAAATTGTTGAGTTTCTCCCTATGAAAAAAATCTTTCTTTTGCTTGCAATGTGCTTTATGATTAATACAGTTCATGCACAAATTTATAAATCGGTAGAAAAGAAAGGAAACATTTCATTTCATTCATATACACCAATGGAAAACATTGATGCAAAAACAGGTGCCGCAAATTCTCTGTTAAATACCAACAATGATTCAGTATGGGTAAGGGTGCAAATGACAACCTTTGAATTCCCAAAAAAATTAATGGAAGAACATTTTAATGAAAATTATGTAGAATCATCAAAATTCCCAATGTCTTCTTTTAGAGGGAAAATAAATCAGAAATTAGATTTTAATTCTAACGGAGTGCACAAAGTAACCTGCACAGGAAACCTAACTTTGCATGGAGTTAATAGGCTGGTTACATTTGATGGAACAATTACTATCAAAGGGGAAGAAGTTAATCTAACTTCGGATTTTAAGATCAAACTCGTTGATTACGAAATTAGTGTGCCCAAATTAGTGCTAAAAAATATAGCCGAAGAGATTGAAGTTAAGACCAATATAACTTATTTGCCCTTTGCCAAAAAAAAATAAATTGATTAAAAATGAAATGTTTCGATATTTTTGTTAAAATTGCATTCTGAACTTTATAAAATAAGAGATAAAAAACAGTCAGCCCTATATGCTTGATATATTTGAGTTTTATAATTTAATGGAGCGGAACAAGATTATGTTGTCTTTTAAAGGCGATATAACCTCTGAATTGCTTACTTCCATACTTCAAATAATGGAAAGCAAGTTGGATAATCTTCAGGAAGAGCCTAAAATAAAAAAGAAGGTTTACAACGTGTTAGTAGAATGTCTTCAAAATCTTTACCACCACCTAGATGCAAGACCAAATATAGAAGATGGAAGCGAAAATCATAAAACTGCTATTTTTATGATTGGAAAAATTGAAAATGAATACTCCATTATTACGGGAAATTACATGCTTACAAAAAACGTAGAAAATTTAAAATCTAAGTTGATAAGAATAAACGGCATGACAAAAGAAGAACTAAAGGAATACTACAAAGAAGTTTTAAATAACGACGAGTTCTCCTCTAAAGGAGGCGGCGGCTTAGGTATGATTGACATTGCAAGAAAATCAGGTCAAAAATTAAATTTTCAATTTGTTCCTGTAGATAACAACTTTACCTTTTTTAGCTTAAACATAAAAATCGCAAACAAAGAATAATATACAAAATGGATACATTAATAATAGAGGGTTCTGCAAAAACCCCAGACATAAAATTTAATCCACAATCAGGAGTTGTTGAGATTAAAGGAAGATCAATTCCAGAAAATTCTATAGAGTTTTACAAACCATTAATTGATTGGTTAGACAAATACTCTTTTAAACCACAACCCAATACTGTTGTAAATATTCAATTAGAATATTTTAACACAAGTTCATCTAAATGTATTTTAGATGTATTTAAAAAGTTAGAAGCAATTAACAAGAGTGGAAATAGCAAAGTAATAATAAACTGGCATTACGAAGAAGATGATGAAGACATGAGTGAGGCAGGTGAAGATTATCAAGCTATTATCAATGTGCCGTTTAACATGGTAATGGTTGAAGAATAATTAATAATATTAGTGAGAAAAAGCCCCATATTTGGGGCTTTTTTTTTGAACATAAAACATGAAATTTAAACTGGCTTTGTTTTGTTTTTTGCTCCTGTTTGGGCTCATTGTTTTTATAAATTTTAGTTTGGTAAATTATGGATTTTCTCAGCTCTACGGGCAACTAAAAATTGTTAGCTCTACAGTTTCTAACAATGAGTTTTTAAACAACAAATCCTGTTCTCAAAAAGAAAGAATTGCACTAAAAAACTTGGATCATATTTTAAAATTTGCGAAGAAGAATGGTTTTGATTCTGATAAAAATTATTTAAAAATTGTTGAGCCAAGTCATCCTAAACTTATAGTTGCATCAGCGTCTGAACAATTTTATATCAAGCCACATTTATGGAGTTTTCCTTTTTTAGGAGATGTTCCTTATAAAGGATTTTTTAATCGTAAACTGCTTTACAACGAAATAGATTTTCTTAAAAAAGGAAACAATGATATTGATACAGGCCAAGTAAATGCCTATTCCACATTAGGAATATTAAATGACCCAATAATGCCTGAAATGCTGCAATTGAATGAAGCAGATTTAGCTGAAACTATTTTTCATGAACTAGTTCACAAATATTATTTCGAACCAAAAAAACAACATATAAATGAAAGTCTAGCTCAAGCATTTGGTGAAAAACTTGCGGAAAAATATCTACAAAAAAAATATGGTCATGCCTCTTCTGAATTAAAAAATTACCAAGTTAAAATTAAGAAAAGAGATTCTTTGCAAATTTTTTTTAGAATGTTTGCTCTTGAGCTTAATAGGTTTTATTGTTCTCAAACGTTCGCTAACTCTAAAAACAAAAAAAAACTGAAGCAGAATAAATATAGACAACTTTACGCAGAGATGTATAAAAGGAAACTATCTTCAAAAGAAAAGTTGGATTTTTTGGTTTACAAAATTGAATTATCAAAAAACGCTTTTTTTAGCGACTATATTGTTTATTTTTCTAATAAAGACAGTTTAAAAGAGGTATTGGATAACAAATTTGGAGGAAGTTTTAAATTGATGATAAATGAATTGAAAAGTAAAGAAATTGTTAAATAGGTGTTAGCTTTTCTTACACTCTATCTTTGGCCTTAAATTTAATTCTATTTTTATATATTTGCCCTTCAAATAAATATTTAATGACCAAAGGACCGGTTTCAAACTTTATCAAAGAACATTACAAGCATTTTAATGCAGCAGCACTTTTAGATGCAGCGCAAGGATACGAAACACATATAAATGAGGGTGGTAAGATGATGGTTACTCTTGCTGGAGCAATGAGCACTGCCGAGTTGGGCAAATCTTTATCTGAAATGATTAGGCAAGATAAAGTTGCAATAATTTCTTGCACTGGAGCTAACCTCGAAGAAGATATTATGAATTTGGTAGCTCACAACTCCTACAAAAGAGTTCCACATTACAGAGATTTAAGTCCACAAGATGAATGGGATTTACTAGAAAATCATTACAATAGAGTAACAGATACCTGCATACCCGAAGAAGAAGCTTTTAGAAGATTACAAAAGCACATCTACAAAATATGGAAAGATGCTGATACAAAAAATGAGAGATATTTTCCTCATGAATTTATGTATCAAATGCTTTTGAGTGGCGTTTTAGAGCAGTATTACGAAATAAATCCAGAAAACTCTTGGATGTTGGCTGCCGCAAAAAAAAATATTCCAATAATTGTTCCGGGATGGGAGGATTCTACCATGGGTAATATTTTTGCATCGTACTGTATTAAGCAAGAATTAAAGGCTTCAACCATGAAATCTGGAATTGAATATATGATGTGGCTTGCCGATTGGTATGTAAAAAACTCCGAAGGAAAGGGTGTAGGATTTTTTCAAATTGGGGGAGGTATTGCAGGTGATTTCCCAATATGTGTTGTTCCAATGTTATACCAAGATATGGAAATGGAAAAAATTCCTTTTTGGAGCTATTTCTGTCAGATTTCTGATTCCACAACAAGTTATGGCTCCTATTCTGGTGCTGTGCCAAACGAAAAAATTACTTGGGGAAAACTAGACATAAATACTCCAAAATTTATAGTAGAATCGGATGCAACTATTGTGGCACCTTTAATTTTTTCATGGATATTAGGATGGTAAAAATGGCAAAAATACCTAAGTGTTATCTATTGGCGATTTTAGTGCTCTTTAGTTTTGCATTTGAATCTTGTCAAAGATTAGATGATAATTTGTTTAACCCAACAAAAACCAACGGTTATAAGCTTGACGATTATTCTGGTGAACAAGATTTTGTTTTAGACAAGTCATATAAAATTGACTCATCTAAAATTTATCAATTTTTGCTTTATTCACGCTTGCCAAATGAATCTTATGAAACTTATATTTCAGCAATTTATTTGGGCGATTTAAGAAAAATATCTACAGACACTGTAATACTTTATTGCCACGGAAATAAAGGGAATATGGATTTCTATTGGCAAAGGGCAAAATTATTAGCTCATGTGGGCGGTAAAAGTAGATACGGAGTTTTGATGTTTGATTACAGAGGCTTTGGAAGTTCGCAAGGTAAATCAACCGAAGCAACAATTTACGCAGATGTTGATGCGGCACTAAGATGGCTTCAAGGTTATGGTTTAACAGGAAGTAGGCTAGTTGTTTATGGTTTTAGTTTAGGTTCTGCTCCTGCTACAGAAATTTGTTACAAAGCCCGAACAATTTCTCCAAGTGCTCTTATTTTAGAAGCACCTTTTGCTTCTTCTTATGCGATGGTGGAATCTTCTTCTAAGTTAAATATGCCAGCAAGCTATTATACCAATCATCAAATAAACAATGCAAAAAAAATTAAATCGGTTATTCAACCTTTTATGTGGATACATGGAAAAGAAGACGATTTTTTAAGTATGACAACACAAGGGCAAGTTGTTTATGATAACTACAGAGGAAAGAGCGGTGAGTATCACATAATTGATGGTGCAAACCACAGCAATGTTCCAAATACCTGGGGATTTGAAAACTATAAAAACGCAATCTATAGTTTTATAACAAAAACCAAATAAATTTTTTTTTGGATAATTTCATAAACCCACAACTAAAAGAAACTTCTGATAAATCTTTTACTTTAGTTCACCCTATCTACAATCAAACGTACCACTCTATAAATGGTGCATTTACTGAATCTGTTTGTGTATTTATTTCTGCTGGATTAAATTACCTGGTTGAAAATAAAATTTTTGAGATAAATATTCTTGAGTTAGGCTTAGGAAGTGGTTTAAATGCAGCTCTTACGTTAATGTTTGCTCAACAAAATCCCAATACTACAGTATATTATTCTTCTTTGGAGCCTTATCCAATATCCATGGAAATTGCCGAAAAATTGGACTATTGGAAAATTTTAGATGTTGTAAATTCTAAAAGTAATTTTCTAAAAATTCATTCTTCTCCATTTGATCTACAAAACCAGATTACCGAATATTTTACATTAGAAAAATCACGGACAAATTTCTTAGAATACACTTACAAGGAAAAATACAACCTTGTATACTATGATGCTTTTTCCCCTCAAACACAACCAGAGTTATGGACTTTAGAGGCATTTGCACATTTAAATTCATTAATGATTACAGGAGGAATTATGGTTACGTATTGTGCCAAAGGAGAGGTTAAAAGAAATTTGAAACAATGTGGGTTTATTGTAGAATCATTGCCTGGGCCTCCTGGTAAAAGAGAAATGATAAGAGCTACAAAAAATAAAGACAATTAAAGCGTCACCTATTCTATGAAAAAGATGTTAGTGTGTTTAGTTTTTCTTAGTTTATTTTCAATTAATAAGTTAGTTTCTCAGAATATTGTAATAAAAGTTAGTGATAAATCTTCCAATTCCCCAATTGAATTTGCAAGTGTTAACATTTTAAAATTGCCCGATTCTACCAGTGTTTTTGCTGGTTTATCGGATTCGTTAGGTTCCATTAAATATAGTTTTAATGCAGGCGAATGCTATTTGTTTAAGGTTGAAAATCTTTCATATAAAAAATATTTATCGCCAAAATTTTGTGCCGAAAATTTTAAAGACACAATTAACCTAAGGCTTTTTCCTGCTTCTCGAAATTTAAATGAAGTAACTATTGAAAGCCAAAAAAATTTATTTAAGCTAGATGGAGAAAAAAAAGTATTTGATGTAAGTTCATCTATTGCTGCTGTTGCGGGAACTGCTGTTCAAGTTTTGCAACAAGTGCCCACGGTAAATGTTGATATTGATGGAAATATTTCTGTAAGAGGCAATTCCAATGTTGTGGTTTTAATAGATGGAAAACCTTCAGGTTTAACGGGTGCAAACAGGCAAGCAGTTTTAGATCAGATTCCTGCGGCAAACATCGAAAAAGTTGAAGTTATTACCAATCCCTCTTCACGCTATGATGCAGATGGAATGGCAGGAATAATAAACATTGTATTAAAAAAGAATAATCAGAATGGCTACACTGCTAATGCAACTGTTAGCGTGGGTACGAACAGAAAATATTCAGGTAATATTGGCGCTTCTTTAAAAAGAAAAAATTTAAATATTGGCGTTTTTTATTCGTATAGAAACAATCCTATTTGGGGAAATGGAAATAGCTTTAGAGATAATTATTTTGCAGATACTACTTTTTACTTTAGACAGTTTGCTACTTCAAACAACGACAATATAAACCATAACTTAAGATTTACAAGCGAAATAAATTTTAATAAATCAATAGTATTTACCTATTCAATTAACGGAACTACACAAACTAAAACTGAGACTGAAGATATTCAATATATGAATTATTCTCCACAGGATATTTTTAGATCCATGTGGATTAGAAACGCTCAAACAAATTCAAATTCAAAAAATGCAGAATCAAATTTTTTTCTAAAAAAATCTTTTCTAAAAAAATCTCATGAAATTTCTTTCAGTGGCAATGCATCCTACAATCAAAATTTTGCTACTTCAAACTTTAATAACATCGCCGTTTCAGGCTATCCTGCTACTTTTTCGAGCAATCAATTAAATCCGATAAATTCTATATTTAGAATTGCAGTTTTTCAAACAGACTATACCAACCCAATCAAAGAAAATATAAAATTAGATGCAGGCTTAAAAACATCATTTAGAAATATATCAAACGATTTTTCTATTTTAGATAAAGATAAAATAAGCGGTGAGTTTATAAACAATAATTTGCAATCAAATCAATTTAGATACAATGAAGTTGTTTCTGCTGCATACATGATTTTAAGTGGCACAAAGAATAAAATAAATTATCAAGCAGGAATAAGGACAGAGAACACCATGCTACAAATAAAACAACTAACAATAGACAGTGCTATCATTAGAAATTTTACTGATTTTTTTCCTAATATTAATTTTAATTACAAATTAAATAAAACATCTGAGGTACAATTGGCATTTGCAAAACGATTAAATCGTCCAGGTCCACAATCTTTAAACCCTTTTTCAGATTTTACTGATCCACAAAACGTAAGAGTTGGAAATCCATTTTTGTTGCCCGAATACATCTATGCAAGCGAAGCAACATTTAGCAACAGAAACAAGCTTGGCTCATTTATTATTACCGGATATTTTAGGCACATCACCAATTCTATGCAAAGGTATAGAATTGCTTATCCAGATGGCACCGCATTTGTAACCGTTAGGAATTTTAGCTTTGCACAAAACACAGGTTCTGAATTTATTTGGAGGGCCGATTTATCTAAGAATTTTAATTTTACAACCAACGTAAACTTATACTACACTAAATTAAAAGGAGGCAGTGGCGAAGGAGAGCTTACCAATGATAATTTTAACTACAACATAAAATTAATTTCATCTTCAAAACTATTCAATTGGATAGATTTGCAGGTAACAGGAGTTTACAATGCCAGAACCATTTTACTTCAAGGCTATTTTGCTGCTATTTATGGATTGGACATTGGCCTTAAGAAAGATATTCTAAAAAACAAAGGGAGTATAAGTTTAAATGTTTCAGACGTTTTTGATACCCGAAGGTTTGAAATTTATACAAAGGCACAAAACTTTGAAAGTTTAAACAAGCGAAAAAGAGAAACCTTAATTGCCAATTTAGCATTTACCTATAAAATTGGTCAAAGTGATAACTCTACAAATAAGAAAAGAGGCAACAGAGAAAACTCTTCGCCCGACTTTAATAATGATATGGGTTGGTAGGTATTGAACTTTTTTACCAAACAATTATTTACCCCGATAAATTAATAATTAGTAAGGACAAATTTGCGATTGTTAATTTCTATTGTTCATAAGTTGTGTGAGACCGCAAAAGTTTATTTTTGTTTAATTGCCACCTTTGTTAATAATAATTTTTAAAACCCAATTGTATGTATATGAATTTGCAGGAAGAAGATAAAATTCGCAAGGCTTTTGAAAATAAAGATTGGAATGAGATAAAGGTTCAAAATTCTTGGCAGATTTTTAAAATTATGGCCGAGTTTGTTGAAGCTTTTGAAAAGCTTGCTAAGATTGGTCCCTGCGTAAGTATTTTTGGATCAGCCAGAACAAAAGCAAACAATCAATACTATCTTTTAGCCGAAGAAGTGGCATTTAAACTAACTCAATTGGGTTATGGAATTATAACAGGTGGTGGTCCAGGAATTATGGAAGCCGGAAACAAGGGAGCAAAAAGAGGCGGAGGAAAATCTGTAGGATTAAATATTGAGCTCCCATTTGAACAAAGCTCCAACGATTATATAGATTCTGATAAATTGATAAACTTTGATTATTTTTTTGTTAGAAAAGTAATGTTTATGAAATATGCTCAAGGATTTATTGTTTTGCCCGGCGGGTTTGGAACTTTAGATGAATTGTTTGAAGCCATTACATTAATTCAAACTAAAAAAATAGCAAGATTTCCCATTATCTTGGTAGGAAAAGAGTACTGGTCAGGATTATGGTCTTGGATAAAAACTCAGTTATTAGAAGGTGAACAAAATATTAACTTAGAAGATTTAGATTTAGTAAAAATTGTTGATTATGCCGATGAAGCTGTAAAAGAAATTGAGCTCTTTTACAGTAAGTATTTATTAAAGCCGAATTTTTAAAAAGTACTACTGCACAAAAAAAAGGTTTCCAACTTGGAAACCTTTTTTTTTGAAAAAGTATTTTACAATTTTTAAAAACTAATTAAGCTTAACCCTAAAGTAAACGGAGTTAATCCAATAGTTTTATTTTTAGAAAACATTTCTGATAAACTATAAGCAGCAATAAGGTTTAACTTTCCATATCCCATTCTAAATGCAGCAGAAAGTTTAAAAGGATTTACATAATAATCGCCATAAATTTTTTGTTCATAATCTATACCATCCAAATTATATTCTTGTTTTATTCGTGCACTTCCTAATTTGTATGCTCCAATAATTCCGGGCGCAAAATGAAACGAATGTTTTGGATTTGCAGAAGTGTTAAATTCTAAGAAAAGCGGAACTGTAATGTAGTTAACGCGAAGCACATTCTTTTTGTAGTTTATTCCTGTTTTTATTGCAACCAATGTATCTGGTATATTAACGAGTTGGTACCTGTTTCCAAAACTGTATCTGTTCATTTCAAATCCCAAACCTGTGGCAATGGAAACATATTGTTTGTAGATGGAAATATTTCTTTCGATTGGATTAATATTCCAAAAATAAGATTTAGCATAGTCAAGCTCAAAGCCCTCGTGTGAACCTGGAATTTTTAATGAGTTTTTATTCACCAAAAAACCGTTTGAGCCAAATTCTACACCCGACCAAATGTCTTTGGCTTCTAATTTAATTTCTTTTTTCTTTTTATTTTTTTTACCTTTTTTGTCGGGATCAGGATATTCATTTGACTCTACTTTTTCTTTCCCTTCTTCCATGATGATAATTTTTCTTTTTCCAATTTTTATTCTGGTAGTATCAGTTTCAGTATCTATTTTCATTCCATCTTTTCCAATTTCAAATGACAATGTTTCATCATCAATTTTTTTTACAGAACCAACTCCTGTTTTTTCAATTTGTATTTCCGACGGATTTCCTGTGTACTTTAAAGAGCCTGCTCCCGAGGCTTTCCCTTTAATTGAAATTTCTGCATTTACCTCTGCATCTCCTGCACCAGAAACCAAAACATCTACATTTTTAGCGTTCAAATTTTTAGCTTTTAAATCTCCCGCACCAGAAACTACTGCACTTAATTCATCACATTTTCCGCTTAGTTTAACATCTCCTGAACCTGATACTGTTGAAATTACTTTTTTAGCATCAATACTTAATGTAATATCAGAGGAACCACTTGATTCAATTGTAAATTGACTTGCTTTTATTTCACCTATACTGGAAACATCAGACATTCCGGAGACAGTAATTTTTTCTATGCTTTTAGCACTTAATATGATATCCCTTTTAGTGTCTAAAATTAGTTTGCTGAAATCTAAGTTTAAATTTCCTTTGTCAATTTGCGGTAAAAACTTACTATTACTCTCGCCAACAAATTCAATGGAATTTACCGTGTCGGATTTTATTTTTAAATCGGAAATTCCTGAAATATTTACTGACTTAAATTCGCTTAAATTTATTTTGTTTTGTGCATTGGCCGTAAATCCAAAAATTAGCAATGCTGCACTTAAATTAATTGGTTTGATTTTCATATATTTTTTTTAAAAGATTTATTTTCTGTTGATTAAAAGTAAGATGCTTAAATAAATAATTTGTTACAAATAGCACATAAATATTTTGTATAATGCTAAAAAACAGCTTTATATAATTGCTTAAGTTGTATTTACTATTTAAGTTTTACGGCCTAAATCAATTTTAAATAAGTATAAATTAATTATACTATTACTTTAATTTCCTATTTTGTTTCACAATTTTATTTTAAAAGTTTAAAGATTAATATGAAGAAAATTAGGTTTATGATTTTGTTTTTAGCACTTGCTTTCGGCAAAATTGCAATAGCAGGAGAAGGAATGTTTATGCCTCACTCCATTAAAGGCAATAAAGAACAAGAAATGCAAAAACTTGGCTTATTGATTGACGCCGAAAAAATTTATAGTCAAACTCAAGCAAGTATTAAAGATGCTATTGTACATTTTGGTGGCGGATGCACTGGTGAGATTGTTTCTGATCAAGGCTTGCTCATTACAAATCATCACTGTGGTTTTGATTACATTCAAAAACAATCAACAATTGAAAATGATTTATTGAAAAAAGGTTTTTGGGCAAGAGAAAAATCCAAAGAACTAATCAATCCGGGTTTAACCGTTAGCATTATTCAATCAACAGAAGATGTAACAGCTCTTATTTTAAAAAATATTTTTGATACAACTTCTGAAACAAACAGAGAAAAAATAATTAAATTAAATAGTTCTGAATTAGAAAAAGGCAGAAGTATAAATAACTATTCAGCTTTTGTAAAAGCATTCAATAATGGCAGTAAATATTATTTATATACCGCTTTAGTATATAAAGATGTTAGGTTAGTTGGTGCACCTCCATCTTCTATTGGAAAATTTGGAGAAGACAGCGATAATTGGATGTGGCCAAGACACACTGGAGATTTTTCTTTGTTTAGAATTTATGCCGATAAAAATAATATGCCTGCAGAATATTCAAAAGAAAATGTACCGTACAAGCCTAAATATGTTATTCCAATTTCTATGGAAGGAGTAAAAGAAAATGACTTTACTTTTGTGTATGGTTTCCCAGGAAAAACAACAGAATATTTATCCAGCTACGCCGTAGATTTTATCAAGAATACCGAAGACCCCATTAAAGTTAAACTTAGAACAATTAGGTTAAATACATACGATTTATTTATGAAATCTAACGATACAATTAATTTAAAATATGCAAGCAAATACTCTTCTGTTTCTAATGGATGGAAAAAATGGCAAGGAGAAATTTTAGGATTAGAAAAGCTAGATGCCATAGATAAAAAAAGAGCAGAAGAGGCTGAAATGAAAAAAATAATTGAAGCAAAAAATTTAGATAAATACAAAAAAATTTTTACCGACTTAGAAAAAAAGTACAAAGAGGTAGAGCCACTAAATATTTTTAAATTGCATTATACCGAATCATTTTTGGCCATTGAGGCATTTAATTTTACCGAAAAATTAATTCAGTTTACTCAAAAAATTAAAGAGTTAAAGGAAGATAAAAATGCTATTGCAATAGAAAGTGAATTAATGAAAAAGCAAGCAGATAGGTTCTTCAAAGATTATTCAACACGTGTTGACATAGAAATGGTAAACAAATTGTTACCAGAATTTTTTAAAGGAATTAAAACTACCAAGTATTCAATGTTTTTATCAGAAATTATTGACAAACAAATCAAACCAGATTTTTCAACTATTTCAAAAAGGATATTTAAAAGCTCATTGCTAAAAAGTGATTCTATATACACATGGATAAACGATGTTTCTAAGCACATAAATAGAATTCAAAATGATGAATTGTATATTTTTACCAATTTAACATCTACTTATTTTTCAAAAGAAATAAAACCATCAATTACTAAACTCGACCAAGAAATAAATTTATTAAACAGAGAATTAGTGTTGTTGAAACAGGAAATTTTTAATGGCAAAGGTTTTTATCCAGACGCAAATGCAACACTTCGTTTAACCTATGGAAAAGTAGAAGGATATGCCCCAAGAAATGCAGTAAAGTATGATTACTATACAACAATTGATGGTATTTTTGAGAAAGCAAAACTTGGAAATGTGGATTACAAATTAGATTCTACTTTAAATTCTGTCTATAACAAAAAAGATTTTGGAAATTATTTGTATGCAGATAATTCTTTGCGAACCGCTTTTATAGCAAGTAATCACACTACAGGCGGTAATTCTGGTAGTCCGGTATTTAATGCAAAGGGTGAGTTAGTAGGAACAAATTTCGACAGAAACTGGGAGGGCACCATGAGTGATATAATGTACAATGAAAGTACAACAAGAAATATTTCATTAGATATTCATTATACACTCTTTATAATTGATAAAATTGGAAATGCACCAGAATTGATTAAAGAAATGAACATTGTTCAGTCTCCAAAAAAATGAAAAGAAAGGCCATTGTAATTGGAAGCGGAGTAGCAGGATTATCAGTAGCTGCAAGGTTAGCAAAAAAAGGATTTGCAGTTTCAGTAGTTGAAACAAATGAAAACCCTGGCGGAAAATTAGGCGAAAAAATTATCAAAGGATATCGATTTGATTTAGGGCCTTCGCTTTTTACCATGCCTAATTTAATTAATGATTTGATTAGTTTCTGTGGAAAAAACCCCAAAGATTATCTTAATTATAAAAGATTAGACATCATCTGTAACTATTTTTTTGACGATGAAACCACGCTTACAGCCTATTCTAACGAACAGAAATTTGCAAAAGAATGGGAAGAAAAGTGTGGTGTAGAATCACATAAAATTATTTCATATTTAAACCAAAGTAGAAAAATTTATGAGTTAACTCATTCCATTTTTATGGAAAAAAGTTTGCACAAAATATCTTCATTTTTAAATTTTCAAACATTAAAAGTAATTTTAAACATAAATAGTTTAAGGCTTTTTTCTTCCATGAATAGCGTAAATGAAAATAGCTTTAGGAATCCCAAAATAATTCAATATTTCAACAGATACGCTACTTACAATGGCTCGTCTCCATATTTAGCGCCGGCTACTTTAAATGTTATTCCATCTCTGGAACATCACTTAGGAGCTTATTTCCCTGATGGAGGAATGTATTCGATTACCAAAGCACTTTTTAATTTATGCAAAGATTTAGGAGTTCAATTTCATTTCAATAAAAAAGTAAGTTCAATTATTGTTCACAAAAACAAAGCAGTAGGTGTGGAGTGTGATGATAAAAAATTTGATGCAGAAATTGTAGTTTCAAACATGGACGTTTTTAAAACGTATAAAAATTTATTGCCAAAAATAAAGGCACCAGAAAAGATTTTAAATCAAGAAAAATCTTCTTCAGCAATTATTTTTTATTGGGGAATAAAAAAGAGTTTTCCTGAATTGGATTTACACAATATTTTCTTTTCAAGTAATTATAAAATGGAGTTTGATTGTTTGTTCAATGAGAAAACAATATTTAACGACCCTACTATTTACATAAATATTTCCTCAAAATACCAAGAGAGCGACGCACCAGCAAATTCAGAGAATTGGTTTGTAATGGTAAATGCACCAAACAATTCGAATCAAAATTGGGAAGACATAATTAAAGAGACAAAGAAAAATTGTGTGATAAAAATTAATAAAATATTAAAAACTAATATCGAAGAATTAATTGAAGTAGAGGAAATTTTAAATCCAGTTTTAATAGAGCAAAGAACTTCCAGCATCGGTGGTTCACTCTATGGAAATGCAAGCAATAACAAGTTTGCGGCATTCTTCCGACACAAGAATTTTTCTTCTCAAATAAACAATTTGTATTTTTGTGGAGGTAGTGTTCATCCAGGCGGAGGAATTCCCTTGTGTGTACTCTCTGGAAAAATTGTTAGTGATATTATCAAATAGTGCATTAATTTGGTTTTATTTTATTTTTTTAGCTCTGTTTACTCTAAATAAACTCTCTTATCTAATTTTTTAAACAATCCTTGTTTTATCAATGTTATAGTCGCATGAATCAAGTAAAAAACTATCTTTCACTAATTAAATTCTCCCACACTATTTTTGCCCTACCATTTGCTGTTGTTGGTTTTTTGTTGGCTCTTTATAACACTGGCATATCATTTGACTCTAAGTTGTTTTTTTTAATGGTATTGTGCATGGTTTTTGCTCGCAGTGCAGCAATGGCATTTAACAGATATGCAGATAGAGAATTTGATAAAGCCAATCCAAGAACTTTTGTAAGAGAAATTCCATCAGGAATAATTACACCAAGCGAAGCAATAACTTTTGTGATTGGAAATTGTGTTTTGTTTGTTGCCACCACTTATTTTATAAATCCTATCTGTTTTTATTTGTCGCCTGTTGCATTAATTATAGTGCTTGGCTATAGCATAACAAAGAGATTTACTGCACTTTGTCATTTGGTGCTGGGTCTTGGTTTATCCTTAGCTCCTATTGGTGCATATTTAGTTGTAGCTGGCCAGTTTGCAATGCTCCCAATTTTGTTTTCATTGGTAGTTTTATTTTGGGTTTCAGGATTTGATATAATTTATGCCTTGCAAGATGTGGAGTTTGACAGCGAAAAAAAATTGAAATCTATTCCTGTTTATTTAGGCAAACAAAGTGCTTTAAATCTTTCAAGGTTTTTACATTTTTTGAGCTTTTCAATATTGCTTTTTGCAGGGTATTATGCACAATTTGGTGCTTGGTATTGGGCTGGATGGTTAGCTTTTAGCTGCTTATTGGTCTATCAGCATACACTTGTTTCTGCAAACGATTTATCTAGAGTAAATCTCGCTTTTTTTACAACAAATGGATTTGCCAGTTTATTATTTTCGATATTCTTTATTTTGGAAATGTATCTATAGAAGAGAGTTCTTGCAAACTAATTTATTCTGTAAACGAATGCTTTATCCCAAATTGAATTTTAAATAAAAGCAATTTAATGCCTCCTCTTTTCTGAGGATAATAAATTTGTTCGCAGCGTTGAGAGTTGAATAAAAACTTTGGTATAATTAATAATGGTAAACTTTATAATCTTAAATTTTCTAGAGACTATGGCAATTGGTTTTTAATGCAGTTTACATTTTACTTTTAATAAATGTATAGTAAAAAAAAAGGAGTGCAAACTGCACTCCTTTTTTGTAACACAATTAATAATTCTAGTAAAAAGTTGCTCTATTGTCTTCTATTGAAGCATTTTGTTTTAGTGCCTCAAATACTTCGTAATCTACTCTTTGTTTTATTTGATTTGCAATTTGTTCAGTTATGGTTTTTGAATCTTTTAACTCTGGAGCTTCTTGCACTTCGTAAATGTCTATAACGTAAACCGCATTTTCTCCTTTTAAGGCTTTTTTGTTAAATCCTTTCTTTAGGCCAAACAATTCACCGGCCAAAGATAATTCTCTACCAGAAGACAAATATGGAGATGCAAATGTTACATTTTTTGCAGAGTCAACAGTTAAGTTTGCTTTGGCTGCAAAATCTTGAATTGAATTACTTGAACTTAATTTTGCATTAAGCTCATTTATAAATTTCTCAGCCTTTTTCTCCTTTATAACCTCAAATTCTACTTGCTTTTTTACTGCCTCTAATGGTAGTATCCCTTTTTCTTTTTCTTCTGTTAAAACAGCAATAACGTATTTATTGTTAAGTTCAAATACTTTTGACACTTCACCTCTCTTAGCTTCAAAAGCCCACTTAACAACTTGTCTAGAGTTTTCTAGGCCACCAATATTTTTATCGGTATTTCTAAAATTTTGTGCAGGTATTTTGGCAAGCTTTTTTTCTTCTACGCCTTTGTTAAATAATTCTTCTGTTGTGTTTTTTCCAGCAAATTCGCTTGCTTGTTGAAAAATAAGTCCAAAAGTTTTAGAGCTTGCATCAATTTGTCTATCCAGAAATGAAACTAATATTTTTTTAGATTCTTTTCCTTTTGCCATCACTTCTATTAAGTGAATACCAAATTGAGATTCCACAATTGGCATATCTCCAACGTTTCCATTAAAGCAAGCGTCATTAAATGGCTTTACCATCATGCCTTCTTTAAAGAAACCCAAATCACCACCTTTTGCTCCTGAACCTGGATCTTCAGAATTTACTCTTGCTAATTCATCAAATTTTGCACCGGCTTTAATTAGTTTTTTTAGGCTATCTGCTTTTGCTCTGGCTTTTGACATGTCGCCATTTATTGCCTTTACTAAAATGTGTCTTGCCTTCACTGAATCAGGTACCATTTTAATTTTCGACAATTTGGCTACTTTATATGTATTGCCCTCCAAATAAGGGCCAACAATTTTTCCTATTGAGGAACTGTATAATGTATCTATGTTTTTACTCAACTCAGCTTTTGAAAAATATTTTTCTTGAAACTTAGCATCAGAATTTATATTTACAAATTCACTGTCGTTTGTAGCTAAGGCAAACTCGTTTCCTAGTTTAAGAATATCTTGCATTGCCGCATTTCTATCTTCATCAGAAGGATTAACGTCAAACGAGACAAACTCAATGCTTCTTGAATCGAAATCTTGATTGTATTTATTTTTGTTTTCACCATAATATTTTTTCAATTCAGATTCGTCAACTTTAAAAATACTATCTGGAACTGAAAAATATTTTTGGGAAGCATAGGTAAACTTAAATGTTTTATTTTGAGCAATATTTGCTCTTTTAGCTTCTGCTTTTGTAATATAAATTCCCTTTTTAATCATGGTATAGAATTTATTAGCAATTTTTTCTTGCTTAACAGCTTGCTCAAAATTTATCCAACGTTCTTTTGTTGCACCTGTTTCATCTTTGTCCATGTTTTTTAGAAACTGAATTACTTGATTGGGATCAAATACTCCTGTTTGAGGATTTGTGAAGGCTTGTTTTACACTTGGATGTGGATTTTTACCTTGAACCATATCAAACAATTCATCTTTGCTAACAGCAATTCCTAAATCTTGGTATTGAACTTTTAAAATTCTATCCATTATAACTTCATTCCAAACTTGATTTCTGATGTTATCCATCATGTTTTCATCAACAGTTGGTTTTCCACTTCTTGCTTTTTCGTTTTCTGCTGCTTTTTCAACCTTAGCTTCAAACTCTTGAATTGAAATTTCTTTTCCTAAGACTTCTCCAACCATAGTTTTTTTACTCGAAAAAAAGCGGTTTCCCGAGTCAAGGGCGCTTTCTAAAACAAAAATTACCAATGCAAGTGCAATAATTCCTACCAGTAGACCTGATTTTGTCCTGATTTTTTCTAATATAGACATGTTATACTAATTATTATATTTTTTTTAAGGGTTGCGAATATACAATTAATGATGAAATTTACCAATATTCGCAATTATATTTTCAAATTAACTAAAATTCAAATATCTGAAAATGAGTCATTAAGCATTATTATTAAAAAATAATCACACTGCAATTAAACCTAAAACATAATTTTCGGTCACAATACCAAAGCAAAAAATTAATAAACTAAAAAAATAGAAAACATGAAAAACTTAAAAAATGGAATTTTTGCAGGATTAATTTCCTTGGCAATTTTTACAACTTCTTGTAACAAAGAAAAAATTGAAACAACAGCAACTTCAGAAGAAGCAACGGGGCAAGATTCACAAGAAGGCACAGAGGTAGGCGATGAGTCATCTAATATTGCCGATAATGCTTTTAAGGGGCAAAACATTACTGGTAGATATGCTTCAAATTATGAGCAATACGATGCACTAAGTGGATGTGCAACCATTACTAAGGATACAGTAAACAGAATTGTTACCATAGATTTTGGCACAACAAATTGTTTGGGAGCTGACGGAAGAAATAGAAGAGGAAAAATTATTGTAAACTATACTGGCAATTACTTTGAGCAAGGTTCAGTAAAAATTGTAACTTTTGATAACTATTATAGAAATGATAATAAAGTAGAAGGTACAAGAACGGTTACAAATACTGGTTTAAATGCAAACAACCAATATACTTGGAAAATTGAAGCAAGAAATATGAAAATTACAAAAACCGATGGTAAATTTCATACTTGGAATTCAGATAGGGTAAGAACAATGTTGGCAGGTTACGAAACAGCAAATTGGCAAGACGATGAATATACAATTACAGGTAACGCCAGCGGAACAAATTCAAACGATGTTACTTACACCGCAACAATTACCAGTCCGTTGCACAGATTAATGAGCTGCAAATGGATAGACAAAGGAATAATTCAATTTGAAAATTCAAAAGGAAAATCAAGGGTTCTGGATTTTGGAAATGGCACCTGCGATAATCAAGCAACAGTAGAAGTTACAGGTAGGAGAGGAAGAGTTGTAACCAGAACAATAACTTTGAAATAAAAATAATTAAATTTTATTTTGGTCAGAAAAGAAGTTGCCTCTCAAGGGCAGCTTCTTTTTTTATATGTTAAGCAAAAGTACTTTATATTTGAAAAAAAATGTTGGTACTTAATGAAACAATTTGGATTTGGGAAAGCTGAAAAATTAAAAAGCAGTAAATCTATTTCTGAATTATTTACTAAAGGCAACAGTGAATTTGAATTTCCAGTTAAATTGATTTTTCAAAAATTGGAGAATTCAGGAGAACCTAACAAAGTTGCTTTTGTGGCATCAAAAAAAAAATATCCCAAAGCACATCAGCGGAACAGAATAAAAAGAATTCTTAGAGAAACGTACCGTTTAAATAAATCAGATTTTTCCAAAATGTCAATCAGCTTAAATTGTTCTTATAATTTAATAATTGTATACGTTGGCGATGTAAATATTCTATTTGACAAAACGGAAAAAGCAATTAAATCTTTGCTGTTAAAAGTTTCAACTTGAAATCAAGAAAAATGAAAAGCATAAAAAATTTTGAGAAAGATTGTATTTTGCTTTTTTCTATTATTCAGGGAGTAGTTGTTTTAAAATATTTTTCCTGGATTTAGAATGCCATTTGGATCAAACACTTTTTTTATCCCTCTTTGCAACTCAAGTTGAGTTTCGCCCTGAACCAGGTGCATGTATCTTTTTTGAACTAAGCCAATTCCATGTTCTCCACTAATAGTTCCTTTTAACTTTTTACACAAAATAAAAATTTCCTCTATTCCTTCATGAATTCCATTTTCCCAAAATTCATCACTTAAATCTCCTTTAATAATATTAACGTGTAAATTGCCATCGCCAGCATGTCCGTAGCAAACCGATTTAAATCCAAATTTATTTCCTATAGATTTTACACCTGCCAATAATTGAGGCAAAAAAGCTCTTGGCACAACGGTATCTTCTTCCTTGTAAAACGAATTGTTTTTTACCGCTTCTGCAACACTTCTTCTGATTTTCCAAAGCATATTTTTTTGTGCTTCATTGTCCGCGAATAAAATTTCACCGCATTTAAAATTTTCTAAAACCGAAAACGTTTTTTCAGCATCAATATTTAAGTTTTCTAAATCATTGCCATCATATTCTATCAGCAGATGAGCTTGAATACCATCTTCAATAGTTACAGACACATTTTCTACAAATTTCAAAGTCCAATCTATGGCATCTCTTTCCATGAATTCTAATGCCGAAGGATTTAAACCTGCTAAAAAAACTGCATTTACTGCTTTACAAGCTTCCTCTGCAGTATAAAAAGGAACCAACATCAATACATTATTTTTTGGATATGGAATTAGTTGAACTACAATTTTTGTAACAACTCCAAGCGTTCCTTCGCTCCCTATAAATAAATGAGTAAGATTATATCCTGTTGAATATTTTAAAGTATTTGCACCTGTCCAAATAATTTCACCTGTAATTAAAACAACTTCTAAATTTAAAATATAATCTCTTGTTGTTCCATATTTAACTGCTCTTGGGCCGCCAGAAGAGTGAGCAATATTTCCACCCAAAAAACAAGAGCCTTTGCTAGCAGGATCAGGAGGATAAAACAATCCTGCCTTTTGAACTTCTATTTGAAATGCCTCATTTACAACGCCAGGCTCAACAGTTGCCTGCATATTCTCTGTATCGATTTCAATAATTTTATTTAGCTTTTCAAGCGATAAAATTATTCCACCAAATACTGGCAATGCACCACCACTTAATCCTGTTCCTGCACCTCTTGGTGTAACAATTATTTTATTTGTATTGCAGTATTTTAATATTTCAGAAACTTCAAATGTGGTAAATGGAATTAAAACTAAATCGGGTTTATAAAATAAATTCTCTGTTTCGTCTTTTCCGTAAGGATTTTTTAATTCATCTAATTCAATTATTTGTTTTGAATTTAAGAAACTACTAAAAAAATTAACATCAATCTTATCTATTGTTTTCATGCTGCAAATATAATTTTATTAAAATCAGCGTGTTAAACCAATTAAAATATTTTATGAAATTACTTGTATTGTTTAAAGATATTTTAATACTTTTGTAATATCAAATTAATATTATAAAAAAATGGAAAAATTAGCAAACAAAACATCAGGTTATTTAATGATAATATTATTCTTTTTTATCATTGGAACATCAATATGGAGTATTAGTCAACATTTTTTATTTGTTACAATTCCTGGATTTTTACTATCATTTTCAATACTACCTGGATTTATGATAATTAACCCCAATGAATCATTGGTGCTAATACTTTTTGGAAAGTATATGGGTACAATAAAAGAAAGTGGATTTTTTTGGGCGAATCCATTTCTTGTAAAAAAGAAAATTTCTTTAAGGGCAAGAAATTTAGCATCAAGTATTATTAAGGTAAATGATAAAAATGGAAATCCTATAGAAATTGCATCTGTAATAGTTTGGTGCGTAAATGAAACAGCAAAAGCGGCATTTGAGGTGGACGATTATACCCATTACATTAAGGTTCAGTGCGAAGCTGCATTGAGCCATTTAGCGGGAATTTGTCCTTACGATAGTTTTGAAGAGGAACACAAAAATGAAATTACCTTGAGAGGTGGCGGAGAAAAAATAAAGAAACTTCTAGAGGATGAATTACAAGAAAGGTTAATGAAAGCTGGAATTCATGTTATAGAAGCACGGATTTCGCACTTGGCATACGCTACAGAAATTGCCGGAGCAATGTTGCAAAGACAGCAAGCTTCTGCTATAGTTTCGGCTCGTAAACAAATTGTAGAAGGTGCAGTGGGAATGGTAGAAATGGCCTTAGAAAAGCTAAGTGAAAGAAACGTTGTTCAGCTTGACGAAGAAAGAAAAGCTTCTATGGTTTCAAATCTCTTAGTTGTTTTATGTGGTGATAAAAATGTGAGTCCAGTAGTAAATACAGGTACTTTGTATAATTAATGTTTAAATGGCAGGAACCGAAAAAAAACCATTTGTGTTGAGGCTAACGCCAGAAATGATGAAAGCTATGCAAAAATGGGCCGATGACGATTTTAGAAGTTTAAATTCACAAATTGAGTTTCTGTTGCATTTGGCTTTAATTGATAACAAGAGGCTTAAAAAAAAGTAAAATATTTAATCTAAAAAAGGGTTCTGTAATTCAGAGCCCTTTTTGTTTTTACTCTTAAGCTGTATGAGTAATATTTACTAATTTTAGGCTCCAAATTTTAATCCATGAAAAAAAAATACGCTTACATTTCAATCTTTGTTCTGGTATCAATTTGTAATAGACTTTCGGCTCAAGAAAAAATTGAGTTAAATCTCGAAAATATCTGGAGCAAAGGTGCTTTTAATTCTAAACTAGATTTAGGTATAAGACCACTAAATAATCCAAGCTTTTACAGTAAACTAAAACATACCGAAAGTGGAGATTATTTGATTTCATATTCATGGAATTCAGGTAAAGAAGTAGATACAATTTTGAATTCAACTAAGCTAAATGTAACAAGTGGAAATCTGAAAATTGAAGATTATGAGTTTTCTGATGACGAAAAGTATATTTTACTTACCACAGATAGAGAGTTTATTTATAGACATTCGTTTGTTGCAAGCTATTATATTTATGATGTTCAACAAAAAAAATTAGAAGCATTAAGTGCCGAAAGAAAGCAATTAAATCCATGTTTTTCTCCTAACAACCTTAATATGGCCTATGTGAGCGATAGAAATATTTACATCTATAATCTAGAAAATAAATCAACTGTCCAAATTACCAATGATGGCAAAGAAAATCAAATTATTAATGGTTCAGTTGATTGGGTTTACGAAGAGGAATTTTCTATGCACAATGGTTTGTTTTGGAACTCCAATGGAACGGCTCTTGCATTTTATAAATTTAATGAAACAGAAGTTCCTGAATTTGAATTTAGCAATTTTAACGCTGAACTTTACGGCGGCTCCACAAAATACAAATATCCAAAAGCCGGGGAGAAAAATTCTTTAGTAGAGATTTTTGTTTATCAATTAAACAATAAAAAAATTGAAAGAATTAATTCGCAAATAAACTCAGACACTTATTACCCCAGAGTAAAATGGACAAATGACCCAACAAAAATTACATTTATCCAGTTGAACAGAAGGCAAAATCATTTACAATTGTTTTTATCTGATATTTCAAAAAAGGAAACAAAATTGTTAATCGAAGAAAAAAATGAAACGTATATTGATGTTAATGAAGCTCCCTACTTTTTGGAGAAAAACAATCAATTTTTATGGTTAAGCGAAAAAAATGGATACCAACATATCTACTTATTTGACCTGCTGGGAAAAGAAATTTCGCAAATAACAAGCGGTGAATTTGAAGTTATAGACATAAAAAAAATTGATGAAAAAAAGTCAACTATCTATTATTTAGCAAACGATGGAAATGTAATGCAAAAGAATATTTTTTCGATTTCTTTTGATGGGAAAAATAAAAAAAAATACAATTTAGTTGATGGTTATAACGATATAATTTTAAACGATGATAACTCTATTGGGCTAGTCACATCTAGCAATTCCAATACGCCAGCTGTTCAGTATTTTTTAGACATAAAAAAGATACAGAAATTAAGAGATTTAAATGAAAACAAAACACTTTTAAACACATTAAACCAACTGAATCTTTCACCCAAAGAATTTATTAAAATCAAAACCGAAAACAATGTTGAGCTTAATGCATTTATAATAAAGCCTCATAATTTTAATCCTGCAAAAAAATATCCTTTAATTATACATATATATGGTGGACCTGGAAGCAATACCGTTATTGACAGATGGGGAGGCAATGATTTTATGTGGCAACAGTTAATGGCTTCAAAAGGATTTGTTATTGCATCAATAGACAATAGGGGAACAATGTTTAGAGGTAAAAAATTCAAAGATTTAACATATAAAAATCTAGGAAATTTGGAAAGAATCGATCAAGCAAATAGTGCAAAATTTCTTGGTCGATTGCCCTACGTAGATTCTACACGAATTGGAATTCAAGGATGGAGTTTTGGAGGCTATTTAAGTTCATTGTGTATAACAAAAAATCCTGAGACATTTAAAGCAGCTGTTGCAGTTGCTCCGGTTACTAACTGGAAATTCTACGATAATATTTATACAGAAAGATTTTTGCAAACACCACAAGAGAATCCCAAAGGATACGAAGATAACTCACCCATAAATTTTGCCGACAAATTAACCGGGAATTATTTTTTAATTCATGGCATGGCCGACGACAATGTTCACTTTCAGAATGCAGTGGAAATGATTAGGGCACTACAGAAATCTAGAAAAAAATTTGATTTGATGATTTATCCAGATAAAAATCACGGCATTACAGGAGGAAACACAAGATTTGATGTTTACGAAAGAATTACAAATTGGTGGGACAAAAATCTTTAATCATTATTTAGATTTTTTATACAAATTGTATTGGCTAAAATTATTAGGTTTGAAAATTAATTTAAAATAAAATGGAAAATTTTGATGTAGTTATCATTGGGTCAGGCCCAGGCGGTTATGTTGCAGCAATTCGCTGTTCTCAACTGGGTTTTAAAACAGCCATAGTTGAAAGGTATAATACATTGGGCGGAACATGCTTAAACGTAGGTTGCATTCCATCCAAGGCATTGTTGGATTCTTCTGAACACTTTTACAATGCATCGCATACTTTTAAAGAACATGGAATAGATGTTGGCTCATTAAAAGTTAATTTAGAGCAAATGATTAAACGCAAAGCCGGGGTAGTTAAACAAACCAGTGATGGAATTTCATTTTTGATGAAAAAAAATAAAATTACAACCTACTTTGGTCATGGTACTTTTGTTTCAAAAGATACAGTAGAGGTGGCCTTGAACGACGGAAATAAAACAACTTTGTCAGCTAAAAAATTTGTTATAGCTACCGGCTCTAAGCCAATAGTTTTGCCCGGAATGGAGATTGATAAAAAAAGAATCATCACAAGCACTGAAGCTTTGGAAATGAAAGAAGTTCCAAAAAATTTGATTCTTGTGGGTGGCGGTGTTATTGGACTTGAACTTGGCTCTGTATATGCAAGATTAGGTGCAAAAGTTAGTGTACTAGAATATGCCGATAGTATAATTTCAACTATGGATAAAAGTCTGGGGAAAGAACTACAAAAATCGCTTACTAAAATTGGGTTTGAATTTTTTCTAAATCACAAAGTTTTGGAAGTAAAAAACAAAGGGAAAGAAGTGGTAGTAAAAGCATCCGACAAAGCTGGCAAAGAAGTTCAATTCAATGGAGATTATTGCATCATTGCATTAGGTAGAAAACCATTTACAGATAATCTTGGTTTGGATAAAGCAGGAGTAAAATTAGACGATAGGGGCAAAATAGAAGTAAACGAACATTTAATTACGAGTAATGAAAATATCTATGCAATTGGCGATGTAATTAAAGGTGCAATGTTAGCACACAAGGCAGAAGAAGAAGGTGTTTTTGTAGCAGAAAAAATAGCCGGTCAAAAGCCTCACATTAATTATAATTTAATTCCTGGGGTTGTTTATACATGGCCGGAAGTAGCAGCCGTTGGATACACCGAAGAACAACTAAAAGAAAAAGGAGTTAAGTATAAAGTAGGTAATTTCCCATTTAAGGCAAGCGGAAGAGCAAGAGCAAGCATGGATACCGACGGATTTGTAAAAGTGTTGGCTGATGAAAAAACAGATGAAATTTTGGGTGTACACATGATTGGTCCTAGAACAGCGGATATGATTGCCGAAGCGGTTGTTGCTATGGAATATCGTGCCTCAGCAGAGGACATAAGTAGAATGAGTCATGCACACCCAACCTTTACAGAGTCTTTAAAAGAAGCATGTTTAGACGCAACGGCAAAAAGATCTCTACATATTTAAACAAGCTATAATTATATTATTAAAAGCAGATTTTTATCTGCTTTTTTTTGTTATAATATTTTTATACTACCGTGAAAATTCAAAGTTAGATTTTGATATTTCACGGTATGTATTTATATTTGTAATATGATTTTTAGAACATCTGAAAAATATTTACAAACATTGTGCAAGCAATTTCCGTGCACAGTAGTGCTTGGGCCAAGGCAAGTGGGAAAAACTACTCTCGTAAAAATATTTGCAAAAAGATTAAAGAAACCCATTACTTATTTAGATATGGAATTGCAAAGTGATAGAAATAAGTTAATAGATATTGAATTGTTTTTTGCAAATAATAGAAAGAATATTGTTATAATAGATGAGGTACAACTAATGCCAGAGATATTTGCTTCATTACGGCCAGAAATTGATGCATTAAGAAAGCCTGGGAGATTTATTCTCACAGGTTCTGCAAGTCCAGATTTGGTAAAGGGTGTTTCGGAAAGTTTAGCGGGAAGAGTTGCTTATATAGATATACATCCAATAAGTTTAAATGAGGCTTCGCAAAAGAAAATAGAGTTAAATAAACATTGGTTTAGGGGAGGTTTTCCCAATGCATTGCTTGCAAAATCTAACGATGATTATAATCGATGGGCAGAGTATTTTATAAAATCTTATGTAGAGAGAGACTTGTCTGCAATTTTTGGCGTAGGAATTACACCAGTATTGGCTAGAAACTTTTGGAATATGATAGCTATTCAACATGGAAATATTTGGAACGCAGAAGCAATGGCCAGGTCTTTAGGTGTAAGCGGACCAACAGTGAACCGATATTTAGAATTTATGGAAGGTGCTTTCTTACTGCGAAAGCTTCCGGCATGGTTTATTAATGCAAAAAAAAGGATGGTCAAAGCACCTAAGATATACATTAGAGATACTGGACTGCTTCATTTTTCAAACAATGTTCTTAAGCAGATAAATCTGCAAGGTCATCCAATTGTTGGGGCATCTTGGGAAGGATATGTGATTGAAGAAATTTGTAAACTTCTACCAAATAAAATACAACCATATTTTTACAGAACTCATCACGGGGCAGAAGTTGATTTAGTATTGGTAAATGGAATTAAACCCGTTGCTTGCATAGAAATAAAACATAGTTTATCTCCAGTATTAAAAGAAGGTTTTTATAATTGCATCCAAGAGCTAAAAACCAACAACAATTTTGTGATCTACTCAGGTACTGAAAAATACAAAAAAGACAAGAATGTTTTGGTGCTTTCTCTGCTTGATTTTTTGAACAATTACCTTCCAAAACTAATAAAATAATACCGTGAAAAATCAAAGTTTCATTTTGATATTTCACGGTAACGTATTTCTAATTATTGCTTAAAACCAAAACAATAAGCCCAAAGAGGTGCCTACAGATGTGTATTTTTGTTTTATACCACTACTTGAATTAAATACTGAATTTATATTTGTTCGGTACTGTGGTTGCAAATAAATTTCCATACCATTAGAAATTCTATAGTTTATATTAACGCCTGCTCTGGCATTCCAAATCCATCTTCTAAATTCAGTATTACTATTAATGTTTTCGAAACTTTCTTGATTTTTACTGATATAATATCCTTTTCTGTATGTTGCAAGTCCAGGAGAAATACCAGCGTTTAATCCGATAGAAAATTTATTAAACACAAAATTGTATTCAGCAATAATTGGAAATTCTGCATAAGACAATAAAGTTTTACCATTGAATTGATTTGCTCCTTCGTTGTTTATTCGGCCATAGACACTGTCTGTTAAAATTGTTTTTGTGCTATCTCTAACTAATGTAGTTGTTGGATTTTGATATTGAATGCCTTGATAATATGATGTATCTATATTAGTTAATGGAGTGTAGAAAATATTGTAGAATTCTTTTTGATTATAGCTGTAACCATTTTTCCAATTTTGATAATTTACGTTTTCGCTGTAGCTCGAGTAATCAACGCCAATGTTTAATGCAAATTTCTTATACCATAACTTTATTCCAGTTCCATAATTCAACACAAAATTTGATTTCTCTTCTTCTGTCCTTCTTAATGTATATGCAGATAAATCAACCGAAGTATTTATGTTTTTTGAAGTATTAAAATATCCAATGTGTGCAAAGATTGCCCAAAACATTTTTTTATTTTTTAAAAATGAATTTTTGAGTTCTTGTTTTTGAATAGATTCGTTTGTAGTGTATGAAATTGGCATTGGTGAACTCTCAACTGAATTCAAATAACTTAACTTAAGTTCATTTATATTTCGTGGATCAGATAGTTCTGCTTTTGAAAGATTGCCTAATTGAGCTTCATTTGTAGCTTTTATTTGTGATGATTTGTTTGAGTCTTTTTCCTTGCTTAGTTCAATTGTTTCTGGGTAGACTTTGGACTCGATCTTTTTTAATTGACTGATGTTTTTTGCTCTACTTGCTATTGACGGAACAAAAGTATTGATTATAGAATTTCTTCTGTTTTTTAAATCTGACTTTTGACGTGTTATATTTTTTGTATTTTTAGGATTAATTTTTTCATTTAACGTTTGTTCTGCAGCATAATCTATTTCAGCATTAGCTAAGTTTTTATTTCCTGTTTTTACAACTTCATCAGTATTATTGGCAATTGAATTACTCTCTTGATTTCTTAAATCTTTTGACTTTTCTTTAGTAGTAGAATTTAAATTAGAAACTACTGAGTTATTGTTTTTGTTGCTATTTAGCGAGGTGTGATTTTTATTTTCGTTTTTGTTATTTAAGATAAATAATCCAATTGCAACGGCAACGGTAAAAATAGATGCACCAAGCAATCTAAATAATCTTTTTTGTCTAAAATGTTTATTTAACATCTCATCGGCCTGAGGCCAAAAATCATTGATATTGTATTTTTCTTTTTCTTTCATTACAGTAAAATAAAATTAACTGTTGCTTTTAGTATATTTTGAAGTTTTTGTTTTGCTCTGTGCAAATGAACTTTTGAAGTATTGGACGATATTTTTAGCATCTCTGCAATTTCTTCGTGTTTATATCCATCAACAACAAACAAATTAAAAACTGTTTTGCTCATTTCTGGTAGAGTTTCTATTGCTCTATTTATCTCTTCTAGATTTTCTTTGTCTCTTATTTTATTTTCTTCTACAGTTGCAAAATTGCTTAACAAGAAGTCTTTTTCATCAACTAATTCAATATGTTCTCTGTAGTTTTTGTTCTTTCTAAATTCATCAATTATATGATTGATGGCTACTCTTTTTGCCCATAATTCAAAAGGAACATCGTTGTATTTTCCTATAGCAGATTCTAAACCTTTAATAATTTTTAAAAAAATATTATTCAGTGATGTTTTAATATCTTCCTGATTTTTATAATACCTTCTGCAGATATTTAACAGATTTTTGAAACACCAATTGTACAATTCGTAATGAGCCTTTCGGTCATCTTTTGTGCACTTTTTTAAGAGTTCAATTGGTGGATTCATTTGTTTAAAAAGGTTCTCGGACAATTGCCCGAGAACCTAATTTATAAGCAAGAGTGAATGTTTTTAGTTTTTGTTTATTTTAGTTACGCTTCTTTCGCCTTTAGAATTCATAATAGAAAGCATGTATAATCCACTTGTTAAATTTTCGGCATTTATTGTTTCAACTTTATTAGTAATGATACCTTGTTTCACAACTTTTCCATCTACAGAAAACATTTCGTAATTTAATTTCTCAGAATTTGGATTGTTAACAGTAAATGAATTGCTAAATGGATTTGGGAAGATTTCGTTATTGGTTGCTGAGACAGTTTTTATCGAAGTTGGTGAGAATCCAGTAATTTGAGCAGGACTAACAACATTAATTGTAAATTCCGATTGTGCATTTCTTTGTACAATACCTGTACTGTCAATTGTTAGGCTGTCGCAATAAGTTGCAACACATCCATTAGCGTTTGTAACGGTTAAACAAAGAATGTATGAACCAGTAAACGGAACTATAATAACTGGAAAGTTACTTGTGTTGCTAATTCCAGCGATAGTCCAAACGTAAGAAGATCCATTAGACATGTTTACAACATCTACTGAAAATGGACTTTGTTGACTTATTACAAAATATGCACTACAAGAGTCTGATGGACTTGAAATTTCAGACACAGTAACCAATTGACAAATAGAATCGAAACATGTTCCTTGAGTAACCATTAAACAAACATTGTATTCGCCTGCTTGGCCGTATGTGTGGTAAGGAAAAGGAGAGCTCGAGTATTGTCCATCACCAAAACTCCAATAATAAGTAGTGTTAGTATTTACGTAAGAGTTTGCACTCTGGTTAATAAAAAAGGCGGTTAAATCTGAGCTTGAATATGTAAAGTTTGCTTCACAATCAGATGGTGTTGGATTTGTATTGCCCACAACAACATCCATACAATTTTCACAAACTACTGCTCCATTAGCTCCAACTGTTAAACAAACTGTATAGGTTCCTGCACCAGGAAATTGATGAACCAACTGACTACCTGTTCCAGTTGTTCCATCTCCAAAATTCCAAGAGTAACTTGCTGATTGACTTCCTCCGGTGGTATAAAAAGCAAGGTTAGTATTTAATCCATTTACGTTTGAATAATAATCAAACATACAGGCTGTTGAATCATTTGGGTTATTATTAAATACGCTAACTGCCATTGTAGATGTGCAAGCATCTCCATTTACAATAACTGTCATAGTTACCATATAAGTACCATTATTCAAATAAGTGTGCTCAACTACTGAACCAGAACCTGATGTGCCATCTCCAAATGACCAAGAAACTTGAATGTTTGAACCCGTTTGATTCAATGCAAAAACATAACTACCTGATGCAGTTTGATTATAAGAGAAACTGCAAGGAGGTGCTGAAACAGATATTTGTATGGTTTGAGTAGAACTACAAATGACAGTAGAATCTGGTCCGTAGATATCTAATACAACTGTTTCAGTTGTTGATTGGTTGTAAGTTTGAGAAACAGTGCTTCCAAACAGATAAGAATTAGAGTTACTAAACTGCCAGCTAAAGAAATACAACATTCCATTAAATCCGCTTGGCGCCTGGTAGGTTACAGTATTGCTTCCTGGATCTTGTGAATAAGTGAAGCTACATGTTTGTGCTTTTGTTAATGCCCCCAAACTTAGAATTAGAGCAAAGAGTAATGTAATTTTTTTCATGTTTTTTTTGTTTTTTTTAATGTGTTTCAACTCTAAACACGACAGATTAAATGTAATGGTTTACATCGGTTTAGAAATATTGTCAAATTTATAATAACTTATTGAAAATGAGAATACATAATTGCAGCTTTACGCTTTTAATAATTAATGCCGATATAAACAATAAACTTAAACATTTAATTATTTTTGTGGCTACATGAAAAGCTATGCCCATACTTTAGAGTATCTCTACAAACAGTTGCCAATGTTTCATAGGATTGGTAAAGCTGCTTATAAGGCCGATTTGAGTAATACAATTTCAATTTTAGATGTATTAAATAATCCGCAAGAAAGTTTTAAATCTGTTCACATTGCAGGAACAAATGGCAAAGGTTCTACTTCTCATTTAATTGCATCAATTTTTAAAGAAGCAGGATATAAAACTGGACTCTATACCTCTCCACATTTAAAAGATTTTAGGGAGCGAATAAAAATTAATGGCGAAATGATTCCTGAAAATTATGTAGTGTCGTTTGTAGAGAATTATAAAATTGATTTCGAAAAAATTGCACCTTCTTTTTTTGAATGGACGGTTGGTTTAGCATTCGATTATTTTAGAAATGAAAAAGTAGATATAGCAATAATAGAAACAGGTTTGGGAGGTAGATTAGATTCAACCAATTTAATACATCCTTTAGTAAGCGTAATTACTAATATAGGTTTTGATCATACAGATTTGTTGGGTGATACATTAGAAAAAATTGCTTTTGAAAAAGCTGGAATAATAAAAGAAAATACTCCTGTTGTAATTGGCGAAACAATTGAGCAAACCAAAGATGTTTTTGCAGAGAAATCTAAAAAAGAGAAGAGTAATATATTTTTTGCTGAGGATGAATTTGAAATAGATAATTTTAATCAGGACTTTAATTCAAAAACTCCATTAATAAAAACTAAATTCCTAAATAAAACCACAAAGGAAGTTTTAGAGATACAATGTCCTCTTGCAGGAATTTATCAATTAAAAAATTTCAGGACAGTTCTTCAAACGTTTGAAGTATTAAAAAAAGTAAATATTGATATTGATAAAAAACACATCGAAAAAGGTTTTGAAAATGTAATTACTAATACTGATTTAAAAGGTCGTTGGCAGATTTTGTCAACTTTGCCATTGGTGGTTGCAGATACAGCTCACAACGAACATGGTATAGAACAAATTATCTTACAACTTAGCAAAATAAAATATAAAAAATTGCATTTAGTTTTAGGATTTGTAAAAGACAAAGAGGTAGAAAAAATACTCAAGATGTTTCCTCAAAATGCAAGTTTTTATTTTGCAAAACCCAATATTCCAAGAGGAATGGATGTAAACGAAATAAAAGAAATTGCAGCTAGGCTAAATCTAAATTTTAATTTGTTTAATTCGGTTTCTGATGCATTAAAATCTGCAAAAGCCAATGCTATAAACAATGATTTGATTTACATAGGAGGCTCAACATTTATTGTTGCTGAAGTTGTTTAATAAGTTTTCTGCTTATAAACTATTAAAATAGTGGTATTAAAGTTTTAATAAAAATGAATTTTTTTTAATATAATCTACAAGTATTCCTTACAATTTTTCCCTTCATTCATTATCAAATCTAGGATACTTAAATTTGAAACAAAGGCCAATTTTTGAGAAAAAACTTGGTAGTATTCTTTTGAAAAACCTCGTGAATTTTCAAAATCTGTAGTGCAAATTTCCTCAGAAGATATCTCATTTTTTGAAATGCCAATTACCCGATTAAACAACTTATTTGAAATTTCGCAAGATTCAATTAATGTAACGTATTTGTTTTGATAAACAGGAAGTAATTCATCCCAAAAAAATTCAAAATAGGGAGATTTTCTATAAGCAGATTCTATAGATCGAATATGATTTTGTTGCCAATTTTCTTGATAAGAAATTTCTATCTCGTTGAATGGAGTATTTTGCAAAAATTTTTTTACCGGAATAGTTAATAATAGCTTTCCATTGCTGTTGCAAATAAAATAACGATTTCTAAATGTTTGTTTTTTAAAATAATCGCTTGAAGAAAAAATGAAAGATTCGTTTTTAACTATGGCAGAATAATAAGCAATAGGTGCTGCAAAAGACAAAGGCAATACAATGCCATTGTTATTTTTCATAGATTATTTTTTCTTTTTTACACCTTGCTTTTTTCTTTTTAAGTAAAAGGAAACACCGTACCCTGCTAGAACTAAAATTGCAACAGGTAAAAAATACGAACTTGAAATTCCGTTATTGTTGATAGACGTAAACAACCTGTTCCAACGTATTTTTTTAAATATATTACTTTCTAAATTATCTAAACTTAACCAAATAAAAACTGCTTTTCCTACAATATGATCTTCAGGAACAAAGCCCCAAAATCTTGAATCTAAGGAGTTGTGACGATTGTCTCCCATCATAAAATAATAATTCATTTTAAAAGTATATGTAGTGGCCGGTTTTTGATTGATATACACCGCAGAATCTCTAAGTTCTAACTGGTTGTGCTCATAAACTGTAATGGCTCTTTTATACAATGCAATGTTTCTTGTGTTTAGTTCAATTGTTTTACCTTTTTGTGGAACGTATATTGGTCCAAAGTTATCTACGTTGTACAAAAACAAATTCGACTGAGGATAGATCATGGGGTCTGCATTTTGAAGTCCACCTTTTTCTACAATAGGAGTTACTTTTTGAACATTTCCAAACTCTTTTAATTTCTCAGCATTTTCTGCCGTACACAGCATTTGATAGTCTCCAGAAAAATTATCCGGGTCGAAACTAATTTCGGTAATTCCCAACTTTCGTAAAGCATCTGGATTTAGAGGAGAGCCATCAGTTTTAACATAATGTTTGAGCTGCATCTTTTCGGGCTTATCAGCCATTTTCCCATTGATGTACAAAACTGCATCTCTCACCTCTAGAGAATCGCCTGGAATTGCAACACAACGTTTTATATAGTTTTCTTGTTTGTCAACGGGTCTAAAATCTTCCATTGGATAATTAAACACAACCACATCGTTGTTTTTAATTTTTCCCAAACCTGGCAATCTTAAATATGGAAATTTTACTGCCTCAGAGTATGATTTTACACTATCGGTAAATGGCATAGTGTGGTGCACAAAAGGAAATGAAAGTGGCGTCATGGGAATTCTTGCTCCATAACTTACTTTGCTCACAAACAAAAAGTCTCCTATAAGCAAAGACTTCTCCA
This sequence comes from Bacteroidota bacterium, assembly GCA_037131955.1. Taxonomy (GTDB): domain Bacteria; phylum Bacteroidota; class Bacteroidia; order UBA4408; family UBA4408; genus CAIMMJ01. Next base: position 9,340 of record JBAXQC010000015.1, on the reverse strand, counting down.
TTGAAGATGTTGGAATTGTAAACGCTTCAATTAAAAATGTTCTAATTAATGTTGCTGCAATAACTGCAAACAAAATTGCTTCGGACCATTCACGGGTAATTGATTTTTTTACATCGCTTTTTTTGAGAAGGAAATACAATCCAAAGGTTACTAATCCTAAAATTATCTGAAGCCAAATGGGTGTTGACTTTTTATTCGCTTTTTCTGACATCTAAAAAAATATTTTTAGCAAAGAAATAAAGATTCTGCTTATTTACTATCACAACTTAACACAAATTGGTAAAAAAACTCAGTTTTTATACTTTTTAAATGTGTTTATTAAATTATTTGTAGAACTATCGTGGCTGTCTATCAATTTTTCATTCATTAGTTCGGGAATAATTTTATTGGCCAATTGCTTTCCAAGTTCAACGCCCCATTGATCAAAGCTAAAAACATTCCATACCAGACCTTGAACAAAAATTCTATGCTCATACAGTGCAATTAAACTACCTAAATTTTTTGGTGTTAGATTTTTAATGAGTAAACTATTGGTTGGATTATCTCCCTCAAAAATTTTATAGTTGATGAGGTCTGCATATTCACTTTCCTTTTTACCAGCATTAATAAATTCTTCCACCACCTCAGCTCTTGTTTTTCCATTCATTAAGGCTTCAGTTTGTGCAAAAAAATTACTCAATAACAGTTGATGCTGATTGGCTATTGGGTTCAAAGAGTTTGCAAATGCAATGAAATCGGCGGGAATTAATTTTGTTCCTTGATGTAAGAGCTGATAAAAAGCATGTTGACCATTAGTGCCGGGCTCTCCCCAAATAATTGGACCTGTTTGATACTTAATTTTTTCTCCATTTCTATCAACGGATTTTCCGTTGCTTTCCATATCTGCTTGTTGCAAGTAGGCGGTAAATCTATGTAAATACTGGTCGTATGGCAACACCGCATGAGCAGGCGAATTAAAAAAGTTGTTGTACCAAATACCCAACAAAGCCGCAAGTGTTGGTATGTTTTTATCAAATGGAGTTTCAAAAAAATGTTCATCCATTTCTTCGGCACCCTTTAAAAGGTTAGAAAAATTTTCAAAACCTACACTCAAACAAATGCTTAAACCAATTGCACTCCACAAAGAATATCTGCCACCTACCCAATCCCAAAACGGAAACATATTATTTGTATCAATTCCAAATTTTGAAACTTCAGTAGCATTTGTAGATATTGCAACAAAATGAAGTTTTACAAACTCATTATTAAGTGCATTTTGCAAAAACCAAATTTTAGCTGCATTAGCATTAGCAATGGTTTCTTGAGTTGTAAATGTTTTTGATGCAATTAAAAATAGGGTGGTATCTGGATTTACTTTTTTTAAAACTTCCGAAATATGATTTGGGTCAACGTTTGAAACAAAATGAACATTTAAATGATTTTTGTATGCTTTTAATGCTTCACAAACCATTACGGGGCCTAAATCACTTCCACCAATTCCTATGTTAACAACATCAGTAATTTGCTTTCCGCTATAGCCTTTCCAGTTTCCAGAAATTAATTCATTAGAGAACGTTTGCATTTGTTTTAACACACTATGAATTTCTGGCACAACATCTTTTCCGTTTACATAAATTTCCTTTTCTTTTGAAGCCCTCAACGCAAAATGAAGCACTTCTCTGTGTTCAGTAGCATTTATTTTTTCGCCAGATTTCAAAGATGCAATGGCCTGCTTTAACCCGCAGTTATTGGCGAGTTCAAGCAATAAATCAATTCCTGTTTTATCGATTCTATTTTTAGAAAAATCAAAATAAAAATCATTCCACTCTACATACATATTATTGGCTCTTGAAGAGTCTTCGCTGAACCATTCCTTTAAATGCTTCGATTTTATTGTTTGATAATAATCTTCTAATTGTTTCCAAGTAGGAGTAGATGTTGGATTGACGCTAGGGAATTTCATTGTTATTTTTTTATCAAAATCAAATATCCAAATTCATTTAATTCTAGAGAAACTTTTGCAGAATAATCATAATTTGTAAGTTCATAAATTCCACATTTATCATCGGCTAAAAAATCTTTGTATTCTTTTACATTAAGATCTGCAGTATTTATTTTCTGCTTTGTATTACTCATGTTTATTACAGTAATCACTTCATTGTTTCCTTTTTTTCTTTTGTATGCAATAAGGTTTAAATTGTTGGTATTTATCCATTCAAAATTACCACCTTCTTTGCCTGCATCTAATGCTGGATTATTCTTTTTTATGGCTGCCAGTTTTGTGTAAAAATCCTGAAGAGAGTAATTCCCCCAACCAATAGGATCTTTGTCAAAAAATTGCAGACGATGGTCAAATGCTGATTCTTGTCCGCTGTATATTAGTGGCATTCCTCCTAAGGTGTATGTAACAACAGACATTGCCGAACTTGCTTTGCCAAATGCTTCAAATTCTGTAGCGTTCCAAGAGTTTTCATCGTGGTTAGAAGTAAAATACATTCTTAAATCCGCTGGCTTAAAATCCTTCCTCTCATAATCAATAATTTTTTTTACATCGTCCACTGTTTTTTCTTTCTTAAAAAATCCTTTAAAAGCGTGGTAAACATTCCAGCTGTAAGTCATGTCAAATGCTTTGTGCAATTCAGGAATTCCGCCTTCTGCCAAGAAGAAAATTTTCTTTGTTTTGTCTAATTCTGTTCTGCAATCTATCCAAAAATCGGTTGGAACCATTTCGGCAACATCACATCTAAAGCCGTCTATATCTGTTTCTTTCAACCAAAAATTCATGGCATCAATCATAGCAATTCTCATGGCTTTGTTATTGTAATCCAGGTCAATTACATCGGACCAATCTGGCACTGGAGGAACAAATTTTCCTTTGTCATCTTTCGTATAGAATTCTGGATGTTCTTTTACCCAAATATTATCGGGCGAAGTATGATTGGCAACCCAATCAATTATTATTTTCATTCCCATTTCGTGTGCAGTTTTTACCAACGTTTTAAAATCATCCATCGTTCCAAACTCTGGACTTACTTCTTTGTAATTTTTTACTGCATAATAACTTCCCAAACTTCCTTTTCTTCCTTCAATTCCAACAGGATGAATTGGCATTAACCAAAGTAATTCTACTCCCATTTTTTTAAGACGAGGAAGTTCTTTTGCAAAGTCATTGAAATTCCCACCCTTAGTGTACTGACGAAGGTTAACCTCGTATATGTTACAATTATTACTCCAGGCGGGTGCTTGTTTTATTTGTGCTGCAAGTGGATTGAGATTTATCATAAGAGCCACAATAATTAAATTAAGAATGTTCATTTTTTTCATATCAAAATTGTTTAAATTTTTACTTTTAAGTAGTCACCCAACATATATAGTTGTTTTAGATAATCGCTTTTTTGTTGCGAACTTAATTCTGATTTTTCCAGTGCTTCGATTAGTTTTTTTGACACGTAAAAAAATCCGTTTTGCGATTTCCAAACATCTGGTTTTATCTCTAAATTTTCTAAAACTTTTAGCACTCTGTTAATCGATGCTATGTATCTTAAATCAAATGCTTTTGTTCTTAACTCTTCTATTACTTGAAGTAATTTTTGAGAAGCTACAAATCCTATTTCTTCTTTATCTAGTTTAATTTCCCATTTTTTAGCATCGTTGGAAAGTTTTTCTAATTTGGAGGTAAATGATTTTTCTTGTCTAAAAAAATCTTTCATTTCTAAATTAATAACCATTTCTAAATTGTTCAAAAACAATTGAGGAACGGGTATTCCGGCATTCTTCATTACATTCATGATATCGTAGTTTCGATTGTAGATTTTTTTGTAAGATTGCTCGGCTTGGTTAATGTCTTTTTTTACTATTTGTTGAATTACTTTTCTTTGTTCGTCTTTGAACAAACTCCAAAGCGAAAATTTTTCGGCACCAAAATAGGTTTGCATAATTCCAATTACATCAGCTATCATAGAATTATTAAAGGCTTCCATCAATTCATTTTTCATAGATTGAAACTTTTCTGGTTCCATTTCATTAGAAGAGTTTCCTATTAAATGATTTTGTCCTAAATAAATAACAGCAAAACAAAATTCTTTTTCGCTATACGTAATGTTTGAATATACTTTTGTTCTACCAATTGCCAATTTAAAAACCCCTGCTTCTAATCTTTCATATTCTACACTTTCGGCTTTGTAATTGCATATATCAATCACTTCCGGAAACTCTTCAAACAAAGAGGCTACTGCATAGTGCATTCCAACTTTTGAAAGAGAAAGTCGTGATGGACTGATTTTTTCTTCGTGTAATTTTGAAGCATTTTCGTATTCAGCAACATTGCTTTTAACATTTGATAAATACTCTAAAAAATCTTGTGTAAATCGTTCAGATGTTTCGCTTTCTGCCAATTGAATGGCTCTATCGGCATACTGCAAAACCTGTATGGTTTCTATTCCACTTACTTCATCAAAAAACCAAGCACAACTTGTGTACATTAGCATTACCTGCCGTTGCATTTCCAACAACCTCAAAAATTTTGTTCTGTCTAAATCGTTTAAATGAATTTTGCACTGATCAAAAATAAAATTATTTACAGCAACTTCATTTCTATCTAAAATAATATCTATATAAGCATTGCGAAGTGTCCATGGATAGGAATGAAAATTTTTCATTTCCTCTTCGTACACTGTATTAAGTTTTTCAGCAAGCCAATCCAATGCTTCTCTGAGTGGTGCTCTCCATTTTTGATTCCAACTTAAGTTTCCACCGGTATTGCATCCACAATCAGAACGCCAACGTTCAATGCCATGAACGCAAGACCACGAAGAGTTTTCAAAAATTTCTACCTCGTACTGTGGTGGAAATTTGGATAAAAAATGTGAGTAATTTATCAATTTAGCCTTTCCACTTTTTTCAATTACATCCATGCAAAATGCCAAGGCCATGTCACCGTGTAAGTGATGATGTCCGTAACTTTCTCCATCTGTTGCAATATGAGACAGTTGGGGTTCAACAGCATTTTCGTCCAATACATCTAAAAGTTTTTCAGCAAAAGATTTTCCGTCTTTTAAGATTCCTTTAAATGCCACTTCTTGCGATACAGAACCATTATAAAAAAACAGAGAAATTGTTTTTCCCGAAGGAAGTTTACAAAGGTAAGGTCTTCGTGTATCTATTTTTTCTCCCGAAACATCCGTCCATGTTCCTGAGTTATTTTTTTTAACGGACTTGGCTTGCCGAGGAGCTAAAATTGTGAACTCAATTTCATTTTCAGCTAAAACTTCTAGTGTTTCATAATCCACAGCAGTTTCGGCTAACCACATTCCTTTTGGCTTTCTACCGAAACGTTTTTCAAAATCTTTTATTCCCCAAATTACTTGTGTTTCTTTGTCACGTTTTGTGGCCAAAGGCAAAATTATATGGTTGTATACTTGTGCAACTGCTGAACCATGACCTTCATTTAATTTGATACTTTGTTTGTCTGCTGCAAGAATGGATTTGTAAATGTCTGTTGCATTTTCTTTCATCCAGTGCAAAAGTGTTGGGCCAAAATTAAATGACATTCTTGAGTAGTTATTTACAATGTCAATAATTTCACCTTTTTCATTTAAAATTCTAGAATAGGCATTAGGGCCATAACATTCAAATGAAATTCTCTCGTTCCAATCGTGAAATGGATATGCACTGTCTTGTTGTTCTATTACTTCTAACCAAGCATTTTCACGGGGAGGTTGATAAAAATGTCCGTGAATGCAAACAAATCTTTCCATTTAGTTTCTTCCTATTAAATCAAGTATTATGTCAATATTACACTTTGTAAATATGAGTATTTTTTTTGAAAAATTATATTTTATCTTTTGGCATTCTATTAACTATTAACTATTAATAATTTAAATTTATTACAACTAAATTATTTATTAATTGTGGCTAATTTCGAAAAACTTTTTTGAACAATACGTAATTGAAGTACAGAGAGTATAGTTTACTTTTTTGTTTTTATTGTTTCTTATTTATTTTGATGAGAACATATAGTGCTTTTGCACAACCCAGCCAAGAAAATAGTTTTTTTAGAAACCCAATGAATTTGCCTATGGATTTATCTGGTAATTTTGGAGAATTAAGAAATAATCATTTTCATTCAGGACTGGATATTAGAACGGAACAAGTGGAAGGGAAGCAGGTTTTTTCTGTTGCTGATGGTTATGTTTCAAGGATAAAAGTTTCTGCTTATGGATATGGAAATGCACTGTATGTAACTCATACAAACGGCTTGGTAAGTGTATATGGTCACTTGCAATCTTATTGCGATTCTGTAAATTCCTATTTAAAAAAGAAGCAATACCAAGCACAAATGTTTGATGTAGATTTAATGTTAACTTCAAGTATTTTGCCTGTAAAAAAAGGACAGTTTATTGGATTGTCAGGAAATTCTGGCGGTTCAGAGGCGCCACATTTGCATTTTGAAATTAGAGATGCAAAAACAGAATGGGCACTTAATCCATTGTTGTATGGTTTTTATGTAAGCGACTCAATAAAACCTGTGTTGAATGAAATTATTATCTACCCTATGAATGAGGCAAGTCACATAAATAAAAAGAATACTCCATTAAAAATTCCTGTCAAAAAAAAATCTAATGGAAATTATATTATCGAGAAAAATGACATAGTGGTTCATGGAGTTATTGGTTTTGGAATTCAAGGCTTTGATATGGAAAATGGTAGTTCCAATAAAAATGGTTTATACTCTTATGAGCTAACAATTAATAGAGAAAGTGTTTTTTTTTCCAGCATTGAAAAGTTTTCGTTTGACCAAACAAAAAATATAAATGCCCATATAGATTTCACTAGAAAAAAACTATATGACGAAATGTTTCAGCGATGCTATGTTTTGCCAGGCAATGTTCTTCCTTTTTATAAAACTTCTAAAACAAGAGGTGTTTACAGCTTTTCTAACGATTCAACTTACGAAATTTCAATTTCAATTGCTGATGTTTATAACAATACTTCAGTACTCAATTTCAACATAAAATCAACTTCAGAAGTATTAATTCCAGAGAATAATTTGGAGGAAAAAAAGTTTTCAGATTTTTTTTATTTTAATGTAAAAAACACATTTAAAAATAAGGAGATTCAATTAGATATTCCAAAAGGAAGTCTTTTTGAAGATGTAGAATTTATTTACAGTAAAAAAGATTCTCTCAAGAATTTTTTAAGTCCAATTTATCAAATTCATTATGATTATGTGCCACTCAGTAAACCTATAAGTTTATTTATTAAATTAAACAATGTTCCCCCAAAACTAAAATCAAAAGCAGAAATAGTTTCAATCAGTAGTGGCGGAAGAATTAACTTTGAAGGCGGAGAGTGGGACGAAAAAAATAGTGGAATAAAAACAACAATTAAGTCTTTTGGAAGATACGCAGTAATGGTTGATACCATAAGGCCAACAATAAGTTTGCTGGCAAAAACACATAACAAAAATATGTTAGTTGTTGGCAAATCCATATCATTTAAAGCGTGGGATAATTTGTCGGGAATAAAAAAAATTATACCCACTGTAGATGGCAAATGGGTGTTATATAGTTATGATGGAAAAAATAACAAAATAACAATTGCTCCTGATGAGAGATTTCCTCAGGATGAAAAACTACACGATTTTGTTTTAGAAGTAATAGATCAAAAAGGGAATACAAGAAGTTTTAAATCTAAAATTAAGTTTATAAATGTAAATAAAAACAATCCCACAGATTTAATAGAAATAATTGAACCATTAGAAGTAGATAGTGTGATTGTTGCGCCTGAAAAATAGATTTTTTTGGTTTTGTAAAAATGTTGATTACTTTTGCAATCCCAATAAAATACACGGTGGCTATAGCTCAGTTGGTTAGAGCATCGGTTTGTGGTACCGAGGGTCGTCGGTTCGAGACCGATTAGCCACCCCAAAAAGCCTTGCATACTGCAGGGCTTTTTTATTTAGCTTGTTTTCAATAAGTTAATGCTATGCTTGCAAAAAAATCTTTTTAGTTTAAATCTATATACATAGTTTTGCATTTAAGTTAATAACGAAAAATAATTTTCAACAATTGAAAAAGTAATCAATAGAATAAGTTTATTTGTATCATAAAATTTACAACAATGGCAAAAGAAAGCAAAGAAGCAAAAGAGCAAATCGAAAACAACAAGGAGAAAATTAAAGCATTGCAATTGACCTTAGATAAGATTGAAAAAACTTATGGCAAAGGTGCGATAATGAAAATGGGCGATAGTCCTGTTGAAGAATTGGAAACAATTAGCAGTGGATCTATCTCATTAGACAGTTGTCTTGGTGTTGGGGGCTATCCTAAAGGTAGAATTATAGAAATCTATGGTCCTGAATCTTCGGGTAAAACAACACTTACACTTCACGCAATTGCCGAAGCACAAAAGAAAGGCGGAATAGCTGCTTTTATAGATGCAGAGCATGCTTTTGATCGTTCTTATGCCGCCAAACTAGGTGTTGATACAGAAAACTTATTGATCTCTCAACCAGACAATGGTGAGCAAGCACTTGAAATTACTGAAAATCTAATTCGTTCTGGTGCAATAGATATAATTGTTATTGACTCTGTGGCAGCATTAACTCCAAAAAGTGAAATTGAAGGAGAAATGGGTGATTCAAAAATGGGATTGCAAGCAAGATTAATGTCTCAAGCCTTAAGAAAACTTACAGGTACAATTAGCAAAACAAATTGCTGTTGCATTTTTATCAATCAGCTCAGAGATAAAATAGGTGTAATGTTTGGAAGTCCAGAAACTACTACGGGAGGTAATGCCTTAAAATTTTATTCTTCTATGCGATTAGACATCAGAAGAATTGGTCAGCTAAAAGATGGCGATAGCGTAAATGGAAATAGAGTGAGAGTAAAAATTGTAAAAAATAAAGTTGCTCCACCATTTAGGTCATCAGAGTTTGATATTTTATATGGAGAAGGAATTTCTAAAGTAGGAGAAATAGTAGATTTAGGAGTAGATTTAAATGTTATAAAAAAAGCCGGAAGTTGGTACAGTTATGCCGAAACAAAAATTGGTCAGGGGCGAGACGCTGCTAAGCAAACGCTTTTGGATAACCCAGATTTGATGGATGAGTTGGAGGCGAAAGTAAGGGAGGCACTTGCTGCAAACAAGGCCAGTTAATTGCTCCATAAAATTTGATTAGTTATTAAGAAGGGTTGCAGAAATGCAGCCCTTTTTAGTTTGGAAAAATGCTTCTAAATCAAACATTCTTTTACCCTAAAATTTCTGAATTGTATCTACTTTCAGTTATCATTTATCTACTAATAATATAAAATTCTATTTTTGTAATTGGATATTTTATTGTGTGAGCAAACAAAATAGT
>JBAXQC010000014.1:0-46879 GCA_037131955.1 Bacteroidota bacterium | reverse complement strand
AATTGGTCTGGGCAAATACCTGCAACATTTATAACAAATGGAAGCACTAAAAAGAAAAAACTTATTACAGACAATTTAAATTTTGAAACAATAAAAAAATAAATAAATGAAAAAATTAGTACAACTTTTTCTGTTTTCATTTTTAATTTTTCTGAGTCTCTCATTTATTAAGAAATCGGAACAAAGCGTTTTAGATTTTAAATTAAAAAATGTTGATGGTCGGGAAATTTCATTAAGTGATTATCCAAATGCCAAAGGATTTATAATTGTATTTACCTGCAACCACTGTCCGTTTGCCAAATTATATCCCAAAAGGTTAAATGCACTTAATTTAAAATATCAAACCTCAGGGGTTCCTTTAATTGCTATAAGTTCAACAGATACAGTAATGTACGAAGCGGATAGTTTTATTAATATGGTTGAAAAGTCAAAAATCGAAGAATTTAACTTTCCATACTTGTACGACGCCACACAAAAAGTTGCAAAAGATTTCAATGCTCAAAAAACTCCTCATGTATATGTTCTTTGGAAAGAAGATAATAAATATGTAATAAAATATAACGGAGCAATAGATGACAATGGAGCTGAGGAAGAAAATGTAAAAAATCCCTATGTGCAAATGGCAGTAGATGCCTTACTAAAAAAGGATAAGATAAAGATAAAAGAAAGCAAATCCATTGGGTGCCAAATTTACTTTAGAAAATAATCCTTTGTTATTAATTTTCAACTTTTTAGAATTTATTTACCAATTGATTTAAACCTCAATTAACAAATTGTATCTAATAGATCTAATCAACAAAACATGATACAAAATAATTACAAAAAAATTAAAACTGCCTATGTTAATAGAGTAAAATGGAAAACATTTTCTATTCAACTTTTACTTTTTCTTGCCTTAAAAAGTAGTATTTCATTGGCACAACCCCATTCTATTATTTTGGGAAGGCCAACAAATAATTCTATAACTGCAAGCATTTTATTTGAACAAAATGTGGAGTATTTTTTAACCTTTGGAACTCAATCCAACAACCATACAAATCAAACTCCAAATTTCACAAACCTTTCTGGGACGCCAGACGAGGTAGATATGCAGGGTTTGCTTTCCAATACAAAATACTATTATAAAGTAAAATATAAACCAGTGGGTGGGCAAAGCTATTCCGAAACACCAGAGTATTCATTTCACACACAAAGATTACCTGGAAGTGAATTTAGTTTTACATTAGAAGCAGATGAACATTTATACGATAAAAAAGGTGTTAAAAGTATTTACCAAATTTGTTTGGATAATCAAAAAAAAGACAATCCAGATTTTATGATGTCATTGGGTGATATTTTTGGAGATGACCACAACCCCTTTACAATTACCTCTGATAGTTTGGATATTTTGCACAAAAACTACAGACCCTTTTTAGGTAGTTTATGTCATTCTATTCCATTTTATGTTTGTTTGGGTAACCATGAGGGCGAAAACGATTATTATTTACTTCAAAACCCACCAAACAATTTAGCGATAAATGCAACTTTATGGCGCAAGTTTTATTATCCCAACCCATACCCAAACTCCTTCTATAGCGGCAACACAGAAATGGAACCTTTTGGTGTAGATTATCCAGAAAATTATTATTCATGGACTTGGGGCGATGCATTGTTTGTTGTATTGGATGTTTATAGAAACGAATGCGACACCTCACCAAAACCAAAAAATTGGAATTGGTCACTCGGATATCCTCAATATACTTGGCTAAGAAACACATTAGAAAATAGTACCGCAAAATTTAAGTTTGTTTTTGCCCATCATGTTAGAGGTCAGGGCAGAGGCGGTGCAACAAACGCTAAACTATTTGAATGGGGTGGATACGAACAAAATGGCAATAACTACACATTTGATACCAACCGTCCAGGATGGGGGAAACCAATTCATCAATTGTTTAAAGACAATGGAGTGAATATTTTTTTTCAGGGCCATGATCATGTGTTTGCACATGAGGTTTTAGATAGTGTAACTTATCAAGCATTGCCAATGGCAGCTGACTCTACTTATGAAATAGGAATGCTAGCAAATGCTGGTGCATACTTAACAGATACATTAGATGGAACTGGACATATAAAAGTTACTGTAAACAGTGCTTGTGTAAAGGTAGATTACGTTAGAGCCTATTTGCCAGCTGATACCTTAAGCGGACTTCACCAAAATGGGGAAATTGCCTTTTCATATACCATTGGAGATTGTTCTACACAGAGTACAAATGAGATAATGCAAATGGAAAAAATATTTATTTATCCCAATCCAAGCAAAGACCTTATAAACATTCAATATTTTAACAATTCTAATTCAAAAAAAGTAAAACTTATTAACGGTATTGGCCAAACTTTTATTCAAAATAATACCAACCAAATAGATGTAAGTCAATATTCAAATGGGCTTTACTTTTTGGTGGTTGAAACAGAAAATTCTGTAATAACAAACAAAGTAATCGTCAACCACTAATTTTTGAATCATGAAAAAAATATTCTTCTTCTTTTTATTGATTTTATTTGTAAAAATTTCGTACAGTCAACATTTAAAACACAAAGAGTTGTTGGGAAGACCAACAAACAATAGCGTAACCATTCAAGCCTTCTTTGATACCATTATGGATGTTTCTATTAAATATGGAACTGCTCCAGATCAATACACAAATCAAACACCCTTTGCAACGTTTAATGCTTTAGAACCCGCAGAGATAGTAATAAATGGATTACAGGAAAATACAAAATATTTTTATAGAATGACCTATAAGCTTCCTGGTAGCACCAATATTATTACAAGACCTGAATTTACATTTCAAACCCAAAGACCAGCAGGGAGTATATTTTCATTTGTTGTTCAAGCCGACCCACATATGGATGAACAAAGCGATACTGCACTATATAGGAGAACTTTGTTAAATCAATTGGAAGACCATCCAGATTTCATGATTGATTTGGGTGATTTTTTGATGACAGATAAATTAAAAAACAGTTCAAATGCAATACCACACGATACCATTCCATATAGATGTAAAATTTTAAGAAATTTCTATGAAATTAGTGGTCACTCTGTTCCATTATTTATTGCTTTAGGAAATCACGAAGGAGAATCGGGGTGGAATAGAAACAATACTCCAGAAAATATTGCCGTTTGGAATACCAACGAAAGAAAAAAGTACTTTATGAATCCAATCCCAGGAAACTTCTTTTCTGGTGATACATCAAATCAGGAATTTGTTGGACAAAGAGAAAATTACTATTCCTGGAAATGGGGAGATGCCTTATTCATTGTAATAGATCCTTATTGGTATACCAACGTAAAGCCAGATTCGTTACATGGATGGAGATGGACTTTAGGTAAACCACAGTATGACTGGCTAAAAACAACATTAGAAAATGACAATTCTAAATACAAATTTGTGTTTTCTCATCAAATTGTTGGGGGCGATCCAGATGGAAGAGGTGGAGTAGAATTTGCAGATTTATATGAATGGGGTGGAAATAACCTTGATGGAACTTATGGCTTTGAAACCAATAGACCAGGTTGGTATAAGCCGATTAAGGATTTGCTTACTGAACATCATGTAAGTATTTTCTTTCATGGCCATGACCATTTCTTTGGTCAACAACAAAAGGACTGTTTAGTTTATCAGGAAACACCTCAACCAAGTCATCCCAACTTTATGAATGCAAACTATGCTGCAGATTACGGATACACAGAAGGAGTAATTATTCCGAATTCTGGCCATTTAAAAATAACTGTTGGGCCAGATGAAGCAAAGGTAGAATATGAAAGAGCTTACTTACCGCAAAATGAAAATGGGACAAGACACAACAAAGATATTTCTGCAACATACTTTGTAAAAAACAATAATTGCTACGATAGTTTAACTGCCAATGCACATACCATTTGGAATAGTGATTATAAGGATGAATTAATTTATCCTAATCCTTTTAGTGACAAAACAAAAATCGAGTTTACTTTAGCAAATAGTGAAAGGATAAGTTTATACATCTACAATGAAAATGGAGAATTAATAAGTAAATTAATTGACAATAGTAATTTTGACAAAGGAACATTTCAATTGTTTTGGGATGGAACAAATACAAATGGAAAAACCATATCAAATGGAGTTTACTTTTACTCCTTAATTGGAGAAAAAAGTACAAATAAAAAAGGAAAAATAATTTTAACTAAATAATTAAAAAAAATGAAAACAAAATTCCTCTTACTATTTTTTGTATTTTGCACTATAATAGCAAAATCGCACGATCTGCATTATTCTAATATAGTTACAAGAGATTGGAATAAAAACAATGGTGAAAAAATTGCTAATGGTTCCTTTTATGTCTATAAGAACAATAAAGTTTATATTGAAAAAAATGACCATAGTTTAATATCTATTCCTATAAATAATCTATCAAGAGAAGATCAAATTTTTGTAAAGGAAAAAATAAAGAAAATAAACAATTTAAACAGTCCAATACATTCGCATTTAAATAAAAACAGCAATAACTTATTGGTTTTATTTTTATTAATAATTTCAATTATCATTGGAATAAATGTATTTGCATTAAGAAATACAAAGAGAATAAAAACCAAATATGTTATTCCAAGTTTATCAATTTTAATTTTTATTACCCTATTTGGATTTAAAAAGAAAGTAGAAAAATTAATGTCATCAATTAGTGACCCTAATGAAATGAATATGGCCTTTGCTCCATTTGTTCCAAATGTAAATACCTATTGGGATGCAAATTACTTTTATGTTGAATCTAAGGGTATACCTAATCACCAAATGATGGTAGGCATTTCAAATCATGGATGGCAAAGGCAAGTTCCAATTCCACAATGTTACATTGGAGCGAATGCATGGCCTATTCCAATTAATCCCGTAATTGCAACAACACCTGTTCCGGTAAGTCCCGCACATTTTTCAAGAGGAGCAATTGCAGTTGCTGTAAATGGTGTAGCTATTTTTAATCCTTACACAAACACGGGCGTGGATGCTTTTTTGGATGGACAATTGGATAATTTTGGAGGGCACTGCGGCAGAGCAGATGATTATCACTATCATACTGCACCCCTACATTTATACAATCAAACTTCCCCTACTCTCCCAATTGCCTATGCATTAGATGGGTTTGGAGTTTATGGAAACACAGAACCAGATGGAACCAATATGATGCCATTAGATAATAACCATGGCCATTTTGGCACAAATGGAGTGTATCATTATCATGGCAGCGCTGCAGCACCATACATGATTGCAAATATGGTGGGGCAAATAACTGAAGATGCTACTCATCAAATTATTCCACAAGCGGCAGCTCATCCTGTGCGAGCAGGCCAAAGCCCTTTGCAAGGAGCCTTAATTACGGCGTGTAATCCAAATGCAAATAACAATGGATATACCCTTATTTATACGCTAAACGGCCAAACAGATTCTATTGTTTACAATTGGAACAATACCGGAACATACAATTTCCATTATTATACACCAAGTTCATCTACAGACTCTATTTACAATGGTTTTTCGCAATGTAATGTTCCAACTCTTTTAGTTGATTCTCCAATGGAAAGTTCATTTTCTATCTTCCCCAACCCAGGAAAAGAAATTATTTCATTAAATCTAGGCTCAAACATAAACAGAAATGATGTTAAAGAAATTTCTATTTATTCAATAAATGGAAGCCTTTTGCATCAACTTAATACTTTTGAACCATACATAAATATTTCTGCCCTCAAATCAGGAATATATTACATAAAAATTAATAATGGAAAAAACACAATGGCTAAAAAATTCATTATCCAATAATGAAAAATCTATTTATTTTAATCTTATTTCCAATCCAATTATTTGCTCAATACATAGGAACGGGCTCAGTAAGTCAAGGGATTGCAAATACAACAAATACTAATATTTATACTTGTACAGGCGGCAGAATAAGCAATTTAGGAACAGTTACTGGCATTAACGACAATTCTATTTGGACTGTTCCAGCGGAAACAAATTTTTTAAATAACAGTTTCCCATTTGCATCAAATTTATACAACTCATGCACTGGCGCAACTTACACAAATTCTGGTTTGGCAATATCAAATTTAGATGGTTCAGACATTGTTACCATTGACCCTGCAGGAGAGCTAATTACTGGCTATATATTTGCAGACAATTACTTTGAACTATATGTTAATGGAATCCCTGTTGGAAAAGACAATGTGCCTTACACACCCTTTAATTCAAATATCGTTAGATTCAAAGTAAATTATCCATTTACAGTAGCAATGAAATTGGTAGATTGGGAAGAAAAACTTGGCTTGGGTTCCGAATTAAGCGGTGCATTTAATTTCCACAACGGAGATGGAGGAATGGTAGCGGTTTTTAAGAATTCCAACAATTCAATCATTGCCACCACAAATAGTAATTGGAAGGCTCAAACTTTTTATTCAAGTCCAATTACTGATCTAACTTGCCCAACAGAATTAAATAATGTAAGATTAACTAACAACTGCAGTACGCAGGATTCAAACGACGGTTCAAATTATTATGCATTACACTGGTTGGTTCCAAGTAGTTGGATGGAAATGAGTTTTGACGACAGCAATTGGCCCAGTGCAAATGAATACAGCAATGCCACTGTTGGCGTGGATAATAAACCTGCCTACACCAACTTTTTAGACATTTTTGATAATACATCCAATGACGCAAAATTTATTTGGAGTACAAATTTAATTTTAGATAACGAAGTAATTGTCCGATATAGAATAGAGCAAACTACCTTAAATTTTAATGAAAAGTCAACTCTCCCCCAAATTAATTTTAAATTTAATTCTGTAACAAAAATTATGGAAGTAGATTTTGAATCATTAAATCAAAATAGAGAATTATTGATTTACTCGGTGGATGGGAAAGTAGTTTTTAATTCAATTAACTTTTCAAAAAACATAGATCTTTCAAAATTAAATGCAGGTATTTACATTGTGAATTTTAAGATAGAAAATGAAACCTTAACAAAGAAAATTGTGATAAATTAATCCGATGAAAAAACTAATTATTATAAGTATAATTGCCCTTAATATTAAATTTGTATACTGCCAACAAATTTCAAAATCCATAATCAAACTCCCTGATACAGGTCAGAATATTAGTTACACCAATACCTTTGGAGAAGACAATGACATTTCTATTTTTCCACCATTTTTTGAAGTTTTTGCAAATGGAACTTTAAGGGACACAGTTACTGGATTAATGTGGCAACAAATAGACGGTGGAGAAATGACCATTGAAAATGCCACAATATATTGCGATACATTAGGCCTTGGAGGATA
Source organism: Bacteroidota bacterium (assembly GCA_037131955.1). GTDB lineage: Bacteria > Bacteroidota > Bacteroidia > UBA4408 > UBA4408 > CAIMMJ01. The sequence goes on along the minus strand of JBAXQC010000014.1, from coordinate 39,534 downwards.
CAACGATTGGAGGTTGCCAACGGCATTAGAAGCTTTTACAATTCTAAATCATCAACATGCAAATCCGGCATTAGACCCAGCCATATTTCCCACAAGTGCCGCAGAATATTGGTGGACATCCAATAGACAAGCAAATGACAGTTCAAAGGTATGGGCAACAAATGCTGGTGGCGGAATAGGGAATCATCCAAAATCAGAAACAATAAGCGCTGGAGGAATAAAAAAATTCCATGTTAGAGCTGTTAGGGACATTGTTTCCGCACAATTGATTGTAAACAGATTTATTGATAATTTAGATGGAACAATAACCGATAACTTAACAAACTTAATTTGGCAAAAAAATATTATTACCGATACATTAAGTTGGGAAGAAGCATTAAACTATTCAAACACGCTGACTCTAGCTGGTAAAAACGATTGGAGGTTGCCAAACATCAAAGAATTAAGATCATTAAACGATGAATTCTTGGTTAATCCATCCTTAAATTCAAACTTCTTTATCGGTAATACTATTCAAAAATTTTGGTCCTCTACAACCCTCCCCAACCAAGCAAGTAAAGCATGGTTCTATGATACTCACTTTGGAATAACAACCTATTATTTAAAAACACACAAAATTCAACTAATTTGTGTTAGAGGAGGAAATGATGAGGTGAGTTCCATAATAAACAAAACAACTGCTGATGCTCAAATTAAAGTATTTCCAAATCCTGCAAGCAATTTTATTGAAATTGATAATTCAACCAATTCTTTGGTAATTAATACTAAAATAACAAATACGTGTGGTGAAACTATTATCAACTCAATATCAAATAAAATAGATACCAGCTTATTATTAAATGGTATGTATTATGTAGAATTTTTATCTGATATGTGTTCTTATAGAACTAAATTACTGGTTATTCATTAAACATCGAGTTTTTTAATGGATGATAAAATTAATTTTTAATTTTCTGAGGTATTGCAATATTAAAATAACACCAACAAATATTATTTTCTAGTCCCTTCTAATGCAATAAATGGGGCAAGCGAAATTCCTAATTGAGGAGATTTTTTTATGATTTTATTTATGTTTGGAGTAAGCAGGTTTATTACTTTTTGTGGATACCTAGTGTTATAAAAACCCGAGAAAGTTTCAAATTTAAAACCGTTTTTTTCAAAAAGTTTTTTGTATTGGTCAATAGAAATTAAATTCTCTGTTCTATTACCAGTATAAGGGTCACAAGTGTTCGATGGATGAGAAGGTCGGTTTGGCATTATTCCATCTTTCACATATTTTTCTGCCATTACTAAAATATCTTTTTTAATAAGTCCTCTGCTGCAAATAACCAACTCCATTAATTCTTTTCGTTGCAAGTTTGGATAAGCTTCCAACAGTATTTCTTTTCTTAGTATTGAATAAGGTTTTTTTGCATCTCTATTTTTATCCCATTTGCCTGCCGAAAATTCAAACTCAGCTTTACGTTGAAGTTTTTTGGTGTACTGGTCTACTAAAATATTTTTTTCGTTTGCTGTTGTTGCAATAAACACTGCTAAATTTTTTCCGGGTACATTTCTTAACTCACTAAAAAACTCCTCTAAATTATAAATGTGTTCAATTACATTTCTCGAAATAAAACAATCAATAGTAATATGTTTGTTATTTAATTCTGCTACTAACTCTATTATATCAGAGCAGATGTAATAGTTTGCAGACACGTTAAGCAGACTTGCTATTTTTTTTGCATCGTTAGTTGATACATCATAAATATCATTGTAAACAACAGTTTTTATTTGGGCAGACTTTGCTAAAAGACTCAGCATTCCTAGCCCTCCGCCGTGGTCTAAAACAGTTGCGTTAGCAAAATCATCACCCAAATGATTGAGAGAATGTGCCAAAATAAAACAGCCACATTCTAAACTGTAGTGTAACTTACTTTGATAATTACCAAAATATTTTTTGGAATAATCAGAAATATCTAACTCGTTAACGTCAACTTTTTCTAATTTTTGAAATAAGTTGCTAGCAGCGCTGTTTAACGTTTCCTTTAGTTTTGGATTTAGATTTGGAATTACAAAACTTCTAAAAAAATTCACGCCTATTAAGTTTGGGTTTCAACTTCAAAATTACTTAATAATTCATTTGCAAAATCAAAAAGTAACTTAAACTTATAATCGTACAAATTTTCTTGGATATACGATGATTCAGAAATTAGAATATTTGTGGTGCCAATTGCTCTTCCCATTTGCATATCAGATTTAGAATCACCAACCATTATGGAATGCTTAAAATTTATGAGTGGAAATTCTTCTTTTGCTTTTAATGGCATACCAATTCCTGGCTTTCTATCAATATGATTCTCCGATGCTAAATGTGGAGCATAATAAATGGCATCAATTCTTCCTTGTAACTTATTAATTTCAGATAGCATTTTTTGATGTACTTTTTGCAAATCTGCCTCGGTGTAAATTCCTTTGCCAATGCCTTGCTGATTTGTAACAACCACAATGAACTTAAAAATATTACTCAATATTTTTATCGCCTCCAATGCTTTTTCCTCAAAAATAAATTCATCAGGATGGGTTACATAACCGTCAATAATTCTTTTGTTAATTACCCCGTCACGGTCCAGGAACAAACAAGAATCAGGGTAAACTTTCAAATTCTTTAAAATCATCATTTGCTTGTTTATATGATTCGGGAATACCAATATCTATAAAATAATTATGAAAAGGAAATCCATAAAATTTTTCTGTTGTGTGTAGTGCTTGAAAATAATTTTGTTCAATGGAGAAATTACCCGATGGAGTATTTTCTATAAAATGTTTTTTATTTAAAATATAAGCACCACCGTTTATATTGCCCGCAACTTCTACTTCATTTTTTTCCTGAAAGGAGTTTATTCTATCTTCTAAATCTGTTTCTACACTACCATAACGAGAAGCATTATTAACATGTCTTAAAGCAATGGAGCAATCTGCATTTTTTGAAATGTGATTGTGATAAAATTTTTGAATGGGAACATTAAAAAAGCTATCGCCATTTAATACCAAAATTTCATTTTGCTTACAAAAATCTAAAGCAAGTTTAATTCCACCTCCAGTTCCTAATGGAGTGTTTTCTACTGAATAATAGATTTTTATTCCTAAAAATTCTTCCTCGTAGAAGTTAATGATTTGCTGTGATAAATAACCAAGGGATAATACAACCGTTTTTATTCCCTCTTTTTTTAATTTATAAAAAATGTAATTTAAAAAAGGTTCTCCATTTATTTCTGCCATTGGCTTGGGAACGTTGCTCACAACTTTTTGCAATCTTGTGCCAAATCCACCAGCTAATATTATTGCCTCTGATATCATTTTGGGAACAATTGCATTTCTACAATTTCGCAGAGGGTATGGCCTAAAATCATGTGGCATTCTTGTATTCTTGGAGTATCTATCGAAGGAATATTAACTAGAATTTGTGATAATTCTTCCATTTTTCCTCCTGTGTTGCCGGTAAAACCAACTGTAATCATTCCTAATTCGTTGGCTTTTTCAAATGCCTTTACCACATTGCCACTGTTTCCGCTTGTAGATAAACCAATTAAAACATCGCCTTTGTTTCCCATTGCTTGCAGCAGACGAGAGTAAACTTCGTTGTAAGAATAATCGTTTGCTACAGCAGTAAGGTAAGAAGTATTTACGTGTAATGCTTCCGAAAATAAAGGAGGTCTATCGTAATAAAATCTTCCAGAAAGTTCGGCTGCCAAATGCTGCGAATCTGCTGCACTGCCTCCATTGCCGCAAAACAAAACTTTGCCTTTGTTTTTGTAACACTCAATTATTTTATTGGCAACTGTAGATACTTTTTCTAATAGTAATTTATCGTTCATCAACTGTGTTTTTAAATCAATTGACGATTGTAATTTTTGTTGTATGAAATTTATATGGTCCATGAAGTTAATCCTTGCTGCGTAAATTTAAACGATTGAACGTTACCACCAAACTGTTTTAAAACATTACCCACATTTATTTTGGTAACTGCAGGGCAATAAAAAAACATAAATCCACCTCCACCAGCTCCAGAAATTTTTCCTCCGCTTGCTCCGGCATTAAGCGCTGATAAATAAATTTCATCAATTAAACTATTTGAAATTGAATTGGCCATTTTCTTTTTGTTTTCCCAGCCTTGGTGCAAATTTTCTCCAATAGAATTTAGCTCACCTTTCATCAAAAATTCTTTCATTAAAATAGCTTGTTCTTTTAGATGATGCATTGCTTCAATTGCATTGGTGTTGTTGCTATTTACGTTCTTTACTTGATCGTCTATTATTTGAGCTGATAATCGTTGTGTCTTTGTAAAATAGAGCAACAAACACATTTCTAGCTCATACACTACTTCATTTTTCAAACTCAAAGGATTTACAATTACTCTATCGTTGGCTAAAAATTCAATAAAATTTATACCTCCAAATGTAGCTGCATACTGGTCTTGCTTACCACCTGACATTTTTAGATCTTTCCGTTCAATTTCGTATGCTAAATGTGCAATATCGTATTTGCCTAATGGTAACTTTAGCCATTCTACAAATGCACCAAGCAAAGAAACTACTATTGTAGAAGATGTTCCTAAACCAGAACCTTGAGGAACGTCAATGTAAGACGTTAGTCGAAAAGACTTTGCACCACAATTAAATTCCTTTACCACTCGGTTGTAAACACCAATAAACAATTCAAATCCTTCATGCATTTCTAATTCTTCGTAAGAATCAAACACTATTTTTTGTGTTGTTCCATCAATCACAAATTCTATTTTACCAGTCTCTAAAGGTTCCAATGAAGCATAAGCATACAAGTCAATAGTGGCATTTAAAATTGCTCCACCGTATAAATCCGAGTAGGGCGAAACATCTGTTCCACCGCCGGCCAATCCAATTCTTAATGGTGCTTTACTTCTTATTATCATTCGTTTATCTTTTTTGCAAAAACATAACTCGCAAACCCCGTAATATCATACAAATGACCAGACCTTAAACCTTTACCATCAATAAATGAACGAAGAATATAAATCGGAAGAAATACAATTCTCTTCCATCCTCGTCTTACACCTGCAGATAAAATTTCAAATCCGTTTTCCTTCAATAACTTTGAAATTTCTTTGTAATCGTATTGTCTAACGTGAGTTGGATCTTTGTGAAAGTTTAAAGTTCCTTCGCCAATTTGAGGCAGTTTATGACTGTGTAGCGATGGAAACTCAATGTATGCAAATCCATTAACCTTTAATTTATTTTTCAATTCCAACAAAACTTCTTCTCCATTTGCTATGTGTTCTAATACATGAGACATAATGTAAAAATCAAAAAAGTTTTTGGGAACTTTCTCAAGCATTTCAATTTTAGTTAAATCAACTTGATAGAATTCTTCCATCAGCTTAAAATCAGAATCGTCGTTGTGAAAGTTTCTATCGAAATCTAATCCATAATATTTGATTTGTGGAAAGAATTTTTTTGCGATGGTTGCAGCATGAGAGCCACAACCTACATCCAAATAATTTAACTTTCTATTGGATATGTAATCAAAAACCACATCAAATCCAAATGGTCTATTGAACCAATTTCTAATTTTTTTTAGCATTTTATATTAAACAATAAAACTTATTTTTATGTGAAGAGGTAAATATTTTTAGCAAATTTATAATTAAATTATTGGTAATTGGCAAAGAATAAAACGATGTATTATTTAATTAAGCTATAGCATTGGAGTTGTTTTATTAAATTCGCTAAATTTTTAAATGAATGAAATTAATATACAATAGAGCCGTAAATAAATTAGTAGTTTCTGCATTAAGACCATTTGCTAAAGTTTTACCCAGTATTTTAAAAGTTCCCATCAACGGAAATTTTCGATTGGATATAGAAAACAACAAAAATGTATTCATAAATGCAAATCCAACCAACTATCTTTCAAAGATGATTTTTTGGGACGGCATTCAAGGGTACGAATACAATGCCATTAAAGTATTTAGAGAGCTTGCAAAAACATCAAGAAACTTTTTTGACATTGGTGCTAACATCGGCTACTATTCATTAACTGCAAGTGCATACAACAATAACATTCAAATTTATTGTTTTGAACCCATGCAAAGTATTCACAAATTTTTAAAAATGAATATTGAAAGTAATAATATTAAACATGCAACGCTGGAAAATGTAGGCCTTTCTAACCAAGTAGGAAAAGTTAAATTCTATTCTATTAAAAGAGATAATTTTAGCGAATTTGAGGATCAACTGAGCGGCGAAGGTACTATTAATTTGGAATTACTTCCTGGACGAAATATTCAAGAAATAGAAATAAATACAATCACTCTTGATGATTATGTAAAAACCAATTCTATAAAGTTTATCGACCTCATAAAAATGGATACCGAAGCAAGCGAACATCTTGTTTTAGAAGGCTCACAAATGGTGTTAGAAGATTTTAAACCAATTATTTTTTGTGAAGTTCTCCCAAATCAAGTGGAGTTAAAAATTGAAGAAATTTTAAAAAAATACAATTACCAATTCTACCGAATTTACTTAGACAAATTAAAAAAAGTTGATACTCTTGTAAATAATGAAGACACCGAAAGAGATTATTTATTTATTCATCCGGATAAACTCTCTCAGATAAAAAATTTTAAAATTATTTAGTACCTAATTTGTTGTTTTTTTTAAATACTCAGTAAGCTCAGAAAAATCAAACAATTTAAAATAAAATACCAAAAAGATAAAAATTGTTGAAGAAATGATAGCTCTAAAAATCATGTCCAAAATTATAATTGAGGAGACGCTAGGAATGAAAAAATCAACAATTATACACACTAAAACTACAATTAATAGTGTGATAATATTTTTATTAAAAGGATTTAAATTAAATTTAATTTTAACATAAAAATACTTTAAAAGATTATACAGCACAGCAGACAAAGCAGTTGCTATAGCCGCACCAATTACTCCAATTCTTGGAATTAAAACAACATCAAAAATTATTGTACTAATAAAAAGTACAACTAAAAACAACAATCCCATTTTATATTTTTTTGAAAAAAATATGATGCTTGTATTAATACCAGTAGAAATATTTATCAGTGCACCAATTGCAATTACTTTCACAACATTATAAGAATCATGAAAATCAATCGGCAAGAGCTTCAACAAGTTCTCAATATTTATAAAAATCATAATAAAGATAAAACTACCTGCCAAACTCAAATACCTAACCGATTCAGAATAAATCTTCCCAATTTCATTTAAATCATTTATTTCCCAGTTTTTAGCAATTTTTGGATTCGATATTTTTTCAATTGCACTTAACGGAACTTCTATAACCGTTGGTATAAATGCACAAATAGAATAGACACCTACTGCAGAAAGAGGCAAATAAATTCCTATAATTACTGAGTCTAAATACCTTAAACCAATAGATGACATAACACCTATGGAAAAAAGCAATCCATATTGAATAATTACAGCAACCTTTTTTTCTTTAAAATAAGTGAAGTCAATTTTTAAGGATGGTTTGTCAATAACAACAATATAAATCAACAACGATAAAGTTTGCAAAAAGTAAATTCCAACAAACAGCCTTATCATTGCATCTATATTTATCAATTTTAAAAAATAAATAGAAAAAACTAATACATTTAAAATTCGGGTTACAATATCATTTACAAACGAAGCAAAAGATGTTTTAAGTAAAGCTGCCATGTAACTCCCCAGCACAGATGTAAAGGCAAGAAAAAAAGAAAGTGGAAAAATGTAATTAAAATACTCGGCAAATAATGGTGACTGATTGTTGTATTTTGAAACAAAATAATTTTTACTCAAAAACAACAAAGCAGCAACTAGCAAAAATCCAATACTTGGAATCAGCAAGCTAAAGCCAAAAAATCCGTAATGTCTTTTTTCTTTGTTTTCAAATACCGGAAAAAATCGAATGATTACATTAATCATTCCCAAAGGAATTAGCGTTGAAAGAATTGCCGAAAACGAAAACAAAATTCTTGTTAAACCAATCTCTTCGGGCGAGAGTAATATTGGCTGCAGAACAAGTAGATTTATAAAACCAATTGCAATACCAATATATGAGATTATTGCATTTGAAATTCCTTGTTTTTTTATTTCGCCCAAAACTAAATTTTAAGTTTGTTTCTAATACGTTTATTAGTTTGTTCCAACCCTAAATCTTTTTCTTGAGGAACAAAAATAAAATTATTATGATAGTTAGCTGTTTTTAAATTGCTAAAATTTTGATGTTCTTCCAGCATAAAGTCATCAATAGATAGGAGTGCGTTTGAGTTTTGATTAAAAAAATAACCACAATACTTATGTGCCAAAACCAACTGAAAAATTTCGTTTAAACTTTTATTTTGATGGTGGCGCTGCTCTATTTCTACCATCAATACTGGTCTTTCCATTTTAATTGCATTTTGGGCTCCCATCAAAACAGAATCTTCGTGACCCTCTACATCTATTTTTACAAATGCTAAATCATCAATACTATTTTCGAGTAAAAACAAATCAAGAGTGTTGGTTTCAACGTCAAATGTAATACTGCCACTTTCGTTTTCTTCGATTTTATTGGTTTCTAAACTTGCTCTTGTTTGGTATTGCCTGTCTTTGATTAATGGAATTTTAAATGTTTGTTTTCCTTTGCTATTCGAAAGTGCAATATTTGAAATTTCTATTTTGGGGAACAGTGCTTGTAATCTCGTGTGTAATTGCGGAATGGGTTCAAAGGCAATAATTCTTTTGTGCTTGCGGCTTATATCTAAGCAATGAATATAGTTGCCAATGTTTGCACCAACATCAACAACAGTTTTCCCCGGTTCAATTAGTTCGTTTATAAAATATATTTCGGGCTCAGAGAATTTTGGAGTTTTCGAAAAGTCAAATTCTTTTGGAAACAAAGTATGTCTTCTGTAGTTTGGGAAAAATTTATCTACTAATTGTATTAAGTTTTCCTTTATGTTTTTTAAATTGTTTATCAAACTTTTCATTTTTTATGTTTCTCGTAAAAGTCAACCAATAAGTTTAGCATTGTTTTTTTGTCGTAATTCAATTTAAGATTTTCAAAAATAATTTTCGTTTTTTCTGCTATCAAATTTTTGTTGTTTGCATAGCTAAGAATCAAATTTGAGAGGCTTTCCGGAGAATCATACAAATCGAATATCGTTTTTAAATTATCGTTTAGCAAATAGCTAGAAGGCAAAATTAGCGGTTTAGGAAATAAAACTACATCAGTAATGCTTCCACTTATTTTTGTCTTACCATAAATCTCACCATAAATTTGCGTCAATCCATCTGCATTAACTGGTGAAATTACAACATCTGTTTTGTTCATTATGGAATCGAAATCTGCTTGAGGAACAAAATCCTCAAATGAATTTACTATAAAATTATCACTACTTAACTTTTTAAATTCCGAAATAATTTCTCTACCAAATTGGGTGTTGCATTTGCCCAAAAAACTCAATGAAATTTTTTTATTTGTTTTGGGCAATAAAATTTTAAATGCATTTAATACGGGTAAATAGTCTCTGCGTCTTCTGTCTACTCCACCTGGAATTGTAAAGTTTATATCTGAAGATTTATTTACGATTAGCTGCACAGTTTCATCGAAAACTTTTATAGGCAAAACTGGTGCAATTTTTTCTGGAGGAATAATTTTATTGGTCAATAAAAAAGCTTCAATTGCTTTGTCGGGAAAGGTAAAAAAATCAATTTTCTCTACAACAATTGGTCTGTAATACCAAAATCTATCCCAAATAATTTCTCTAAAAACATAAGAAATGGCCTTCCAAATTCCAAGTGCTGTTGGATAAATTTTTAGATGATTCCAAGGGGAAAAAACTTTGTAGGCATTATGAATTCTAAGAATTGTGGTGGTTTTAAAATTAAACTTTGCAAAACATCCAAAATCTGCAGAGATAGTATTTATAAAAACACCATCACAACAATTAATTTTAGATTCATTTGAAATTAAAAAATCTAATTTATTTTTGTGTGTGAGCAAATGCCACGAGTGCTTAGAAGCGTAGCTTCTGTTTTTTAATATGGAGAAGTTTTTTTCGGTAGTAAAAATTTGAAGCTCATGATTTGAACCTTCAAAAATTTTACAAATTCCATCAACAGAATCAACATGAAAATCAAGTTCTATCAATGCAATTTTCATCTTCTAATTTTTTTACAATCTTATTTCATCGTCTTTATCGTTAAAAAACCTGTACTCCAAAAAAGAATAAGATTTAACGGCCTTTACATTTACCCATTTTTTGTATTGCCACCACCATTTAAATTGTTTGGAGAAAATTCCTTTGGTAAAATAAGCTGCTAAAAAAGGATGTAATGTTAAATTAATGGTCGATTCTTTTTGTGTTTTTAACAAGTATTTTAAATTGCTTTCAATTTCATCTTCAATTAAAACACTGGCCATAATTTCACCGGTTCCGTTACAAGTAGGGCATTTTTCGTTGGTAACAACATTCATTTCCGGCCTTACTCTTTGACGTGTAATTTGAACCAAACCAAATTTTGTTGGCGGCAAAATAGTATGCTTTGCTCTATCGGTTTTCATTTCTTCTTTGAGTTTATCAAAAAGAAGTTTTCTATTGTCGGCAGAGTGCATGTCAATAAAATCAATCACTATTATCCCACCCATGTCTCTCAAACGCAACTGTCTAGCCACTTCAATAGCAGCTTCCATGTTCACGTCTAATGCATTTACCTCTTGAGATGAATCCGATTTTTGTCTGTGACCGCTATTTACATCTATCACATGCATAGCTTCTGTGTGCTCAATAATTAAATATGCACCGTGTTTTATATTCACAGTTTTTCCAAATGAGGCTTTTATTTGCCTGTCAACACCATAAAAATCAAAAATTGGTTCTTGATTTTTATAAAGTTTTAAAATGTTTACATTCTCCGGAGATATATTAGTAAGATACTGTTTTATTTCTTCAAATAACTTTTCATCGTTCACGTGAATATTGTTGAAAGAAGAATTTAATAAATCTCTAAGCATGGTTGAAGTTCTATCCATTTCGCCCAAAACTTTTTTAGGCGGAACAGCAATTTTTAGTTCTTCAAACATTTTATTCCATTTTTCAATAAGGTCTTTTAAGTCGCTTTCTAACTCTTCTACCCCTTTATTCTCTGCAACAGTTCTAACAATAACACCAAAGTTTTTTGGTCTAATGGCTTGAATTATTTTTCTGAGTCTATCTTTCTCTTGAACGTCCTTAATTTTTTGCGACATGGAAACTTTGTCCGAAAAAGGAACCAAAACTACGTATCTACCGGCCAAAGAAAGTTCTGCTGTTATTCTTGGTCCTTTATTGGATATTGGTTCTTTTGCAATTTGCACCAACACCTGCTGCGAGGAGGCAACAATGTCGTTTATTTTGCCAGACTTATCTATTTCCTCCATTAATTTCATGGAGGAAATTGAGTTTGTTTTTGACTTAGCATTTTGCAATACGTATTTTGTATAGGCTTGCAAGCTTTTATAGTTTAAACCTAAGTCTAAATAATGTAAAAAAGCATCTTTCTCGTAGCCAACATCTACAAAGGCAGCGTTAAGGCCAGGCATTACTTTTTTTATTCTACCTAAATAAATATCACCAACCGCAAAACCTGCATTTTTTTTGTCCCTGTTCAGCTCCACCAACTTTTTGTCGTTTAGCAAAGCTATAACAACCTCTGATGGCGAAGAATCTATAATTAAATCGTTATTTGCCATATATTTTTTTTAGCAAATTTGTCTATAACCTATTTGCAGACAGTAACTCAGCCATTATGGCAAAATAAACCATCTCCAACTGTAAATATAAAAACAAACATAAACTTTAATTTTTGCAAAATCTATGTTTTATATAAATAGCATTACCCCACCTTTTTGAAAAGATGAGGAACACTAAATGTTTTTAAGACAAATTCTTTGTTAAAAAGAAATTTATTTTTTCTTTTTATGTCTATTTTTTCTAAGACGTTTTTTTCTTTTGTGTGTAGCGATTTTATGACGCTTTCTTTTTTTTCCGCTTGGCATAATAATATTTTTTATTGGTTAGTTGTTTTTAATTGTTTAATGTAATTGTTTACCTGAGCATTAATTACTTGGTCTTTACTTTTCTTTAAAAATTCGTTCAGCACACTAATTGCATCGTTTTTATTTCCACTCTCGGCATATGCTTGTGCTAAATATAAGTCAACTTCATTGTTGTTAGGCACAATTTTTTGCAATTTTTTAAACCTGTCAACAGCTTTGTCGTATTGTCCGCTTTGCATAGCAAACAAACCCAATTGAACCTGAGCTTCAAAATTGCTAGAATCTTTATGAACAATGTCTCTCAGCATCATTATACCTTTCATGGGATTTGCTGAACCTTCTACGTAACAAGATGCCAAAGCAACTTTAACAGAAACTGTATTAGAATCTAAAGCATAGGACTTCTCTAAACACTCTATTGCTTGCTGCATGAGCAAAGGTCGTTCTTTAGGAGAAGAGAACTTTGCCAATGAGTAGCATAGTTCACCAGCTTTTGCCAATTCACTTGAAGTATTCTTTAGAAGAGCAGATTGGCTTTTATACCAACCCGATAAGGCCAACTGTTTTTGATTTTTCCACAAAGTAGAAAGAGAATCAAAAGCGCTTACCCTCCCTTGAGAGTTAGAACTTTTACTTAAGTTTTGCTCAAATAAAACAATTTGAGAAAGAACGTTTGGCTCAGTTATTTTCTTGATGGAGTCTTTTAAACTTTCAAAAGAAAAATTTCCTGAATTTGTTTGTTTTTTAGTTTCTTCTTCTGTAAAATTTTTAGATTTTTTGGGAGTAAACCATAACACTACTCCTAAAAGAAGCACACTGGTTAAGGTAATCCATTGACCTTTGCTCAAAAAACCCATCTATTTTTTTTACTTTACAGCAACATTCTTTTTTACCTTTTCTACAAAAGTTTTTGCAGGCTTAAATGCTGGAACATTGTGAGCAGGAATAATTATTGTTTGATTTTTTGAAATATTTCTACCTGTTTTTTCGGCTCTTCTTTTTACCACAAAACTCCCAAATCCTCTCAAATAAACATTATCGCCCTTAGTCATAGCTGTTCTTACGCTTTTCATAAAAGCCTCAACGGTATTTTGAACGGCCATTTTTTCTAAACCTGTTTTTTCGGAAATTTCATTTACTAGATCTGCTTTTGTCATGTTTTTTATTTTAATGTTAATATAACTGATTGATAATCTAAAAATTGGGGGTTGCGAAGATACACTTTTTTATATTTGAACAAATAATTTTTAAAAAAAATTTGCCACAATAGAAATAATCGAGTCTCTGTTTGTATAAAACTATAACTTTTGATGGTATTATTATTATGCAGATATGAATTTAAAATTCAATAGCAGTCAACATAATTTAAATGAGGCAATGCAAAGAGTTATCCTATTAAAAAAGTATAAAAACGAATAAATTTTCTTGAAAAATTGATTCAACTCTGCATAAAATTTCAGCTAACTCTTACATTTTAACATTTACAAATGCAATGTTTTTTCAAATGTTTGACTATTAAGGCAATAAAATAATATCTTTTTTTACTATTTTGTTTTTTATTGTAAGAAATGATGTAATTTTGCCAAACTTTTTAAAGATTGCCCGATCGTCTAATGGCAGGACAGCTGGTTTTGGTCCAGTCAATGTTGGTTCGAATCCAGCTCGGGCAACTTAACCCTACCAACACGGTAGGGTTTTTTAATTTTTTAGAAACACAATGGCAGAATTAAACGAAGAAAAAACAAAAGAACTTGAATTATTGCACAAAGCAATTTTTATAGAAAATTCTATTGTACTTCCAGAACTAATTACAAGGTTAAAATCTTTTAATAGCCTTAAGTCTGTTGATTTATTAATTGAAAAACTAGACATTGATAAAGATTTAGATTCCGATACAACCCAGGCAATTCTTGCGTTTATTCGGGAACAAAATTCACCGGAACACCTCCAAAATATTTTAGTAAACATTGCAAAACATTTAGGAACAGAGCTCAGCAATAAACTATTGATGTTGTGCTGGGAAGGCCAATTTAATTGTTCGCCGCATCTATCAGTGTTTGCAGGATTTGCTGCTATTGGAAATTACCATGATGCCATTGAAGTGCTATGTATTGTTGACAATTTAGAAGAAGTGCCAAAAGACAACGAAATTATAAAAGCAAAAATAGAATTATCAAACGCAATAAAGCTGAATCAACTTTCTGATAAAAGCAAATTGCTTGAGCTAATAATTGAAAGTATAGATTTACTGTAATATAAAACAAACTATTATGATGCTAACAGTTTTAAAATCAAAGATACACAGAGTAAAGGTTACTGAGGCAAACATAGATTATATAGGGAGCATAACTATTGACGAAGATTTAATGGATGCCGCCAACTTATTTGAAAACGAACAAGTTCATGTATTTAATTATAGAAACGGGGCCCGCCTAATTACATATGTAATAAAAGGAGAAAGAGGCTCTGGAGTAATTTGTATGAACGGGCCTGCAGTTTTTCAGATAGAAAAAGAAGACATGGTAATTGTTGTTGCTTATGCACAAATAGATTCAAACGCAATAGCAGCTCATCAGCCAACCGTTATTTTTCCTAAAGAAGGAAATAAATTCTAAGAGTTGTTTTATTTAAAGATAATTTTCCATTACATTTATATGTAAATAAATAAAAGTAATGTAATTTTGAACAACTCAAGAAAATGAAAATTGCTCTATTCGGAAAAAGCGTAAACAACTATAATTTAGAGCCAATTAAATTATTAGTTTCTATCATCGAAAAAAAAGGGTGGGAACTTATAGTATACGAAGAGTTCTACAGGTTACTAAGAGATAAAAATGTTTTTAGCAAAATTGTTCAAATTTTTAATTCTCCGCTGAGCACCAATCAAACAGCCGATTTATTTTTTAGCCTAGGTGGCGATGGAACAATATTAAATGCACTACCTTATGTTTTAGGCACCCCAATTCCTGTTGTTGGCGTAAATACAGGTAGACTTGGGTTTCTAGCTAGTATTGGAATAGATGAAATAGAATCAGCAATAGAAAAAATTGAAGCCAAAAATTATCAAATAGAAAAAAGAAGTATCATAACTTTAGAAACTACTGAAGGGCTTTTTGGAAATTTAAATTTTGCATTAAACGAATTTACCATTCACAAAAGCGATTCGTCTTCAATGATTACTATTCACACTTTTTTGAATGGCGAATTTTTAAATTCTTACTGGGCAGATGGATTAATTGTATCCACTCCAACAGGTTCTACTGCATATTCGTTAAGCTGCGGTGGACCAATAGCAATGCCAGATTCCGAAAATTTTATTATCTCACCAATTTCTCCGCACAATTTAAACGTAAGGCCTTTGATTATTTCGGACAAAGATATTTTAACTTTAAGGGTTGAAGGAAGAAACCGTCATTATTTAGTTTCACTTGACTCTAGAAGCACACAGATAGACGCAACTGTTGAGATGACTGTAAAAAAAGCCTCAAATACCATTAATTTATTGAGACTTCAAAACAAATCATTTACAGAAAGTTTGAGAAATAAATTGATGTGGGGAATAGACAAAAGAAATTGATACAGATTTATAACCTGATTCTGCCTAAATTTATTTAATCTTTAACATCTATAACCCCAGGTGTAATTAGATAAAGCAAAAAAGGTTTAACCCGGTTTCTGTTGCTATACGTTCAGCTAATTTTTTACCTGCTACTGTAAATGGCCAAACAAATAAATTTTCTATTGAATAAGATTTTCTCATTTTTTCTATGACTTCTAAACAAAGCTTTTTGGTTAAACCTTTACCTGCAAATTCGGGCAAGGTGCTTGCAGAACATAAATAAATACAAGAATAGTTTTCACCTGGGATAGTATTTTCAAGAATTTGCTTTTCACTTATTTTTTTTCCCAAAAAATCTTCCATTACTGTTTGAGTGGTTGGTATCATTAATACCCATATAATTGGACCATTTTCATTGGCAATTTCACTTAAACAATTAGGATTAATTTTAGAAAGTTTTTGGATGTCCTTTTTGGTAACTTGAATCTGATTTTTGTCTTTGCCCGTTGCAAAAACTTCATCAATAATATCCATCATTCTTTGGTAATTATCTTCTCTCTGCATTATTTTTAGTATTTTTTTCTACTGAATGGTTAAACAAAAAACCCTTACAGAAATTCTGCAAGGGCATGCTTTGTTGTGCGGATGAAGGGACTCGAACCCCCACGCCTCTCAGCGCCAGATCCTAAGTCTGGTGCGGCTACCAATTACGCCACATCCGCAATTGTTATACTTTCTCTTCCCATCTTTTTGTGGATGGGGTTGCAAATTTAAAATAAATAAATCAATTAAACTCATTATTTCAATAATTTTTCAATCAACACATCTACACCCACAGTTGCTTTCTTTTTTATTAAAGTTGAACCTTCGGGTAAGATTCCTTCCTCAAGATGGGGATCAATTGCAATAATTTTACAGTTTTTGTTTAATTTATACAACAAATTGGCGGCCGGATATACTTGCAACGATGTTCCAATCACCACAAAAATATCAGCTAAGTTGGTCTCAATAATAGCTTTGTCCATCAAAGGAACGTCTTCGCCAAACCACACAATAAATGGCCTAAGCTGAGAACCATCTGGCGCAAGTTCTCCCATTTTTAGCTCCCAACCCTTTATCGGAAAAGTTTCTTTTTTATTTAAGCTACTGCAACTTTTAGTAATTTCGCCGTGCAAGTGAATAACATTTTTTGAACCAGCTCTTTCGTGCAAATCATCAATGTTCTGGGTAATAATTGTAGTTTTAAATTTACTTTCTAGCTCAACCAAGGCATAGTGTGCTTTATTGGGCTTTGCAGCCAACACAGTTTTTCTTCGCTGGTTATAAAATTCCTGAACTAAACTCATATTTTTGTGCCAAGCACCAATGGTAGCAACATCTTCTATTTTGTAATTTTCCCAAAGGCCATCGCTGTCTCTAAATGTTTTTATACCACTTTCGGCGCTTATTCCTGCACCTGTAAATATCACTAACTTTTTCATCGGCGTTTAGCTGTTTAATACTATTCTAAAAATTGTTTTTCCGGGTTCCGACATTTTTACAAAAATTTTCCCTTTGTGGTAATCTTCAATAATCCGTTTTGCTAAAGAAAGTCCTAAGCCCCATCCCCTTTTTTTTGTAGTAAATCCTGGATCAAAAATAGAACTAAACAAATTTTTGGCGATACCTTTTCCAGTGTCTTCAATGTCTAAAAACACTTTGTTCTTTTCCTTAGTTGAACTAACAATTATCTTCCCCTCTCCTTCTGGCATTGCATCTACCGCATTTTTAATTAAATTTTCTATCACCCATTCAAACAAAGGTATGTTTAATTTTACTGTTAAATTATCACTTAAATTAATTTCAAATTTAATCTTTTTTGATGTTCTTACTTGCATGTAATCCATCACATGATTTACGGTTTTATTAAGGCTAACAGAATTAAGAATAGGTTCTGATCCAATTTTAGAAAATCGTTCCGTAATTAATTCTAAACGCAAAATATCTTTTTCTATTTCTTCGGCCTCGTAATTTAATCCCTTGTCTTTTAAAATTTCTGTCCACCCAATTAATGAAGACAATGGTGTACCTAACTGGTGAGCAGTTTCTTTTGCCAATCCTAGCCAAACCTGGTTCTGTTCTGCTTTTCTTGAAGTACTGAATAGAAAATATGCCACCATCAAAAAAAGAGAAATTATTGCCATTTGTATATATGGAAACCACTTTAACTGTTGAATTATAAACGAATTTTTAAAGTGAATTAAATTTTTGCTATCACCACCTAAATCAATAGACAAGGGCAAATTCTCTTTGTCCATTTGCAAAGCCAATTCCAACATTTGTGGCTTGGTATAATTTTTATCTAAATTTCCATAAAATAAAATATTCTTTGAACTGCCATCCGTTAAAATAACTGGAACGGAGATAGAATTAGAAGCCACTTCATTCATGAATGATTTTACTAAACCATCCAACAAATCTTTTAACTCATAAAAAATTTTTGAATTCTTATAGTAAAGCAATAGATAAAGATTTTGATAGTAAGGGAGTTTTAATGGGCTTTGAACTTTTTTCATAAGCAACAGTTCATTCTCCAAAATATCTTTTTCTTTTTCTGTTAATGCAGTTTTTGTAGTTGCAGCAACATTTTCTATGTTTAACCAGGAATTGATATTGTTTTGGTTATCTGTTAAAATAACTGGAATGGTCTTATTACTTGTAATTACATTGATGTAGAAATTTCTGTCGTCGTCGTTTTCTGTAAGCAATACTCTTTTTGTTGCCTGTGCCCATATTTCTACCTTTTTTCTTTCTTCTGTTTTTATTTTTACAAAAAGCTCATTGGTAGCTTTTACAAGAGCAGCTTTTTTCCTTGTAGTTTCTACCCAAAGCCTAACTCTTTTGCTCTCTTCGGCAGAAATTTTTTGAGAAAGAGTATTTAAGTACCAAAAACTAAATACAACTATTATAAATGCAAAAAAAGCTAGAAACACTTTCCAGCTTTGTTTTTGTTGATAATTTTTCAAGGTCTATTTTACCAAATAAAATTTACTCGGCTTTGTTGTTTTTTATTTTTTCTACTCGTTTAGCATTTTTTTTGGCAGCTTTTTTTGATTTAAGTTTTGCTTCCTTTTTTTCTGCCCTGGTCATTTTTTTATCTGGACCAAAAGCAAAAGTTGAACTTGAAATTGTTGTTACAATAATTAAAAGGGATACAATAATCTTTTTCATGTACATATTATTTTTTTTTGATGCATTGATATTCATTATCCGTTACTATTTTATTGTTTGAATAATTAATATTTTAAAATTTGTTGTTTAATGCTTGTGAAGGTATTAACTTTGAAAATATAAAATTACAACATTTTGTTAAATAAAAATTTTTTTATTTGTTTCATCTTTCTTATTGCATCAACAAGTAGAGAGTTAAAAACAGTAAAGGCTCAAAATTTTTTCTTTGTTCATTTTGATGCAAACAAAAAATTAAGCAAATTGGAAATGACCAAAGTATGCGAAGAAATTGGAGGAAGCGCTATTTCATTTCCATTTGAAAATTGCACTTTTGGAAAGCTAGGAAATATTGCTTTGATGGAATCTAGTAATTCTTCTATAGAGGTGTTTAATAGTTCCAAAAAATTTAGAGGCATTCAACTAATTAAAGAAAAAGTAAAACATCGCTACTTTTATGAACCCAATGATCCTAGTTTTAGTGAAGCTCAGCAATGGAATCTATTTAAAATTTCTGCTCCTGAGGCTTGGGAAATTGACAGAGGTTGGCAAGGAATAAAAATAGGAATTGTAGACGATGGTGTGGATGTTAATCATCCAGATTTAACAGAGAACATTTATAGAAATATCAACGAAATACCAAACAACACCATTGATGATGATAACAACGGTTATGTTGATGATTACATAGGTTTTGATGCCAGTAACAATACCGGAAATCCGTTGCCGCCCAACTCTAACTTCTATCACGGAACACACGTTGCAGGCATTGCAGCTGCAAAAACAAATAACTATACCGGAATAGCTTCTATTGGATTTTTATGCAATATTATTGCGGTAAAAGCATCAAACAGCACAACAAGTGTTTCTCACGGCCCCGAAGGTGTTGCTTATGCTGTGGAAGCCGGTGCCAAAATAATAAACTTGAGCTGGGGCAGCATTGACGAAGACTTTACTCTAAAAACAATAATTGATTCTGCCAGAATAAACAAAGGAGTAATTTTTGTTGCCGCCGCCGGAAATTTCAACGATTCAACTTTAGTTTATCCAGCAGCAAACTATGGCGTTATTTCTGTAGCAGCTACAAATCAAGACGACTTAAAACTTGGTACATCAACCTACGGTTCTTGGATAGATTTGGCTGCCCCCGGAGCATCTATTTTAAGCACACTTCCATTTAATACGTATGGGCAAAGATCCGGAACATCAGAATCTGCACCTCTAGTTGCAGGCGTTTGTGGATTGCTTATTTCTGCCAATCAATACATGACGTATGAAGAAGTTAGAACCTGTCTAATAAATTCTGTTGACCAACTGCCACCATCAGAATCAGGTTATAATTTAAGAGGCAGGTTAAATGCAAGAGCTGCACTAGACTGTGCAAAAGCGCTTAAAACAAATGAATTAAAAAAACTAAATAAGTGTTTTGTAGTACATCAATCAAACCAAACAATTGAAATTTTTTGTCAAGATATTCTGGATACAGAGGCGTTTATTTTTAGCGCAGAAGGAAAAGCAATAAAAACTAATTTTACCAAAACTAATAATTCAATAATCTTTGAAATTTCCGAACTCTCAAGTGGAATATATTTCATTAACTTTCCTGGAATTAAATCGCTTAAGTTTTTTAAAGGATAACAAGAATTAAACTACATGAAAATTTACAAAGAATTTACTTTCGACTCTGCACATTATTTGCCCAATGTAGAAGAAGGCCATCCTTGCAAGAGAATGCATGGGCATACTTACAAGCTTAGAATTTGGATTAAAGGAAAAATAGATGAAGAAAAAGGTTGGTTGGTAGATTTTGGAGACATTAAAAAAATAATTAAGCCACTAGTAGATTCTTTAGACCACAGGTGTTTAAATGATATTGAAGGATTAGAAAATCCTACATCAGAAATTTTATGTATTTGGCTATGGAAAAAAATAAAGCCCCAAATTCCGGGGCTTTGTGAAGTAGCAATATACGAAACTCCAAGTTCTGGAGCTGTTTACGAAGGTGATTAATGTTTAACTATAAGTCTTTTTGTGTTTTCAATTTTTCCGTTATTCACCACAGAAACAAAATAAACTCCATCTTCTAAATCTTCAGTTTTAATTGCAACTGAATTTTCTAGTTTTCCTAAGCTTTGGTTTTTAACTACTGTCCCTAAAATATTTGTGATTTTTATTTCTTTTGGTACAGTTGAATTTATTGAGACATTTAAGAAGTTATTAGAAGGATTTGGGTATATGCAAAAGGAAGAATTCTTTATCAATTTTGATGTACCCAGTGTTCCAGTTGTGTAGATAATTCTAACGAAAGCAGTATCATTAGGGTTTGCAACATTAAAAAAAACAAATTTAAAAGTACTTGTTCCATATTTTTTATATGGCCTAAAATGGCTTTTAAAATTGTCTAACGTAGCTTGTGGATTAACGGTTAATGCAGTTGGAGATAAGCTTACAGCAGGTCCATAGCACTGTAACCAACACAATAAGTTTTCAGAACTATCAACAATATTTTCGGTAATTCTCCTCACTTTTATAGCTAATGTGTCGTTTGTGAGGTTTTGAAAGAAAACATCTGTTACTTCTTCTGAGGAGAAGTCAGAAAGTTGTTGCTGATTAAACTCGTATGTTATACTTCCGTTGGTAACATCATTTCCGCTGATATCAGTGAGTTTAAAATTTTGTGAATAATTTATTCCGAAAGATGCAAGTAAAAATGCAGCAATAAGTATTATTTTTTTCATAACTTTAATATTTTAGTTTGAAATTGTTTATTTTCTGAAAATACCGAACAAATATACAAACCATTTTGTAGAAAAGAAATATCAATTTTAGTGCCACTAATATTCTGCACATAATTTTTATATACTAAATTCCCAAAACTAGAGTATATTTCAATTTCTAACCAAATTTCGTTTGAGTTTATAGAAATAAAATCATTTGTTAAATTTTTATTAATAGTAGAAAATGTAGCCTCATCCTCTTCACTTATTTTCAAATTTAGTGGTATTGGAATTTTATTAAAAAAGGCATCTTCGTTTTGAGTATTAGGTGATTTTCCGGTGATATAGATGTTTTGACTGTCATTAATTATTTTATATCCAATATCAATACCGTCTCTTCCAAAATTATTTTGCTCCATAACATCTAAATTAGAATTACACCAAAGAAATGCAGCGTCAAGTGGCTGGTTTAAGATGTGTGAATTTGAATATCCAGTAAAAAAAAAGTTATTATTTATTTCTGTAGCAGAAAATAATGCATCTGTTCCATTTCCACCAAATGTCTTGAGCAAAATTGAATCACCGTTTACATTTACTTTTTGAACCCAAAAATCAAAAGGTGAAAAAGTAAATATTTCAGTTTCGCCGTAAAGCAATAAACTATTATCGCTGGTATAGAGTATGCCCTGTGATCCATTACTTAACTCGTCTCCATAATTTTTTTGCCATAAAAAATCTCCATTTACAGTAGCTTTTACTAGCGTTACATCGTAAGATTCATTTGATTGGTTATACGTATCCCCAACAATGTAAATATTATTGTTGTTGTCCTTTGTTATATCTTGCCCCACATCGTTTCCGGTATCTCCGTACTGATCTTGAACTATTACATCTAAATTTTGATTAATTAGTAACAATAAAATATCATTGGTGTTTTGAGCAGCTGTTATAAAACCAGTTATTGCAATGTTCCCATTATCTAATTGAACGGCAGACTTAAAAGATTCATTTTTATTTGAAGCCCCAAAATACATTCTGTTAATTTCATTGCCAAACAGGTCTACTTTTATTGCAAGGCCATTCAAGTTTTTTAGAGAGCTGTTGGTTTGACCCAGTAGTAATAAATTTCCATCTAAAAGTTTAAGAATAGAAAGACATTGATCATTTTCTGATGTACCATAGCATTTGCGGTCTATTAAATTGCCAAAATTATCTGTAATGATTAACGAATAATCTAAAGAATTTGTAGTGCATGAATCTGATGAGCCTGCCAAATAAATACTATCTCCTATTTTAACAATTGACCTTGAATCTTCATTTTTACTCCAATCGAAATATACCTGTGAATGAGCAATATTGGGGCAAAAGGAAACATGAATAAAACAAAAAGCAATTATTTGAGTTAGATTTTTTATCATTTATTTGGTTGAATTATTTTAAAAGCATTACATTTGACGATAAATCTAATATAAAAAAACAAATATGAAAAAAATCTTTACTCTTGCATTTAGTTTAGGTATAGTGGCAATTTCATTTGGGCAAACTCAAAGAATGCTTCTTACCGAGGAATTTACTAATGCTTCTTGCGGCCCTTGTGCCGGACAAAACCCTGCTTACAATGAACTATTGCAAGCAAACACAAGTAAAATTGTGGCAATTAAATACCAAGTTAACTTTCCTGGTGCTGATCCAATGAATGCTCAAACTCAAGCAGATGTGGCTCCAAGACAAACTTACTATGGAGTAAATGGTGTTCCTTATGCTCCAATTAATGGGGACACTTTACCTTTAACTGACTGGGCAGGAACGGGATATACAGGTGGTCCATATCATTATACTCAAGAAATAATTGATTCTGCCTATGCTTCTCCTGCACCGTTTTCATTAAATTTAACTCATACACTCAATGCTAGTTTAGATTCAATATTTATAACTGCAGTTGTAACTGCTGCCCAAGATTTAACTGGGTTGGCTAATCCAAAATTGAGATTAGCTATAGTTGAAAAAACTATTACTTTTTCTTCTGCTCCAGGATCAAACGGTGAAACAGAATTTTATGATGTTATGAGAAAAATGGTTCCAAATGCAACTGGTCAAACTTTAGTTGCCAATTGGACAAATGCTCAAACGCAAACATTTACTTATGCCGTTAAACTTCCAACTTTCATATACAATTTATTAGAAGTTGGCGTGGTTGGGTTTATTCAAACAGATGGAAATAAAGTTGTTCATCAAGCGGCAATTAGTCAACCTATTGCTTTAGTAAATTATGCTACAATTCCACAAGCGTCTTTAGGTGCAAATCCAATTACTTGCTCAAATGATGTTAACCCAACGATTACTATTCAAAACAGCGGAACATCCCCATTAACAGCTTGTACAATATCTTACAGCTTAAATGGTGGTGTTCTTTTAAATCAACCATTTACAGGAAACATTGCCCCTGGCGGCTCTCAATCTGTAAGCATTACCAATATTACTGGTCTTACAAGTGGTTCAAACAACGTTGCATTTAGATTATTAAACTTAAATGGTTCTGCAATTCAATCTCCTTTAACAAGTGCTACAATTAACGTGGTTGGATCAGCAACAGCACTTAACAACTATACCGAGGATTTTGCAGCTGCAACAAACTTCAATACATTAATGTTAAAAATTAGCGATGACGCTATAGGTTGGTCAAGAAGTACAACTGCTGGAAACGGAACAATAAAAGGGTCAGCAAAAATGGACTTCTATAACAGCCCCGCTGGTAAAGTTGATGACTTAATTTTACCTCCATTTGACCTTACAGGCTTGGCAGATCCAAAGTTAACATTTGAAGTAGCAAATGCCCCTTATTTAAATACTGATGGCTCAACAACAAATGATACTTTAGAAGTTTGGCATTCTTCAGATTGTGGTGCTACTTGGACTTTGGATTACCGCAAATCTGGTGATGTATTGGCTACAGCAACTGGACAAACTGCTGCATACACTGCAACAATTGCTTCTCAGTTTAGAAAAGACTCTGTAAACTTAGCTGGTGCTGCAAACAAAGCAAAAGTATTGGTAATGTTCAGGGGAAGAAGTGATTATGGTAACAATGCTTACGTTGATAATATTAACATTACATCAGGATTTGTAGGTTTAAATGAAGTTTCTAAAAATGAAAACATTTCTTTGTATCCAAATCCTGCACAAAACAACTTAAACATAGTTATTGAAAATGTTCAATCAAATGGGAACATTAGCATAGTTGACGCAATCGGAAAATACGTTTATTCTACTTCAATTGAAGGAAAAGGAAAAGTATTTACAAATGTTGATTTAACTAATATTTCTAACGGTGTTTACTTTGTAAGAGTAAATTCTGGAAACTCTGTTAGTGTTCAAAAATTAATTGTTAAACACTAAGAGTTTTTTTTACCTTATGGAAACTCGCCTCGTAAATTACGGGGCGAGTTTTTTTTTGATATCTGCTTACAAAAATTTACTTTGCACCAAATTTGATTACAGCTACAATCTAATCCTAATTTTAATGAAAAAAACACTGATTATCATTTCCCTTTTTTTTGCGAATAGTTTATTTGCTCAAAACAACGAAAAAACTATTCCTGCAGTTGAGATAAAAACTCTGGATGGAAAGACTTTCAATACCAAAGATATTGATAATGGTGGAAAACCCATTGTCATTGATTTTTGGGCAACTTGGTGTAGCCCCTGCAAAGCAGAATTAAATGCAATTGCAGAAAATTATGCCGATTGGCAGAAAGAAACAGGTGTAAAAATCATTGCGGTTTCTATTGACGACGCCAGAAATATGGAAAAAGTGAAACCTTACGTACAAGGAAAAAATTGGGAATACGAAGTTCTGCTTGACCCAAACGGTGATTTTAAAAGAGCCATGAATGTAAATAATGTGCCCCATTTGTTTATTTTAGATAAAGATAAAGTTATTGTTTATCAGCAAAATTCAGCAGCTCCAGGCGATGATGAAAAATTGTTTGAATTAGTAAAAAAAGTTGCAAATAACGAACCCATAAAATAAAAATGCAAAAAATTTTCTTCTTGCTTTCAGTCATAATTATCAACGGCTGTTACAAATCTATTGCACAAAACAAACAAAATCAAGAAAATAATTTAGGTGAGATTCATGGAAACGTACAAGTAGATTTTCAAATATACAACAACGATTCAGTCATTGGCGCTCCTAAAGTGCCTGAAAAATTTAGGTTAAATGGCTTTACAAATTTAATCTACACCAAAGGGAAATTTACCGCAGGAATTAGATACGAAAATTACCAAAATGCCTTGTTAGGGTTTGATCAAAGGTATAACGGTAGTGGCATTCCGTTTAAATATGCAAATTACGCAAACGACGGCTGGGACATTACTGCAGGTAACTACTACGAACAATTTGGCTCAGGATTAATATTAAGAGCTTACGAAGAAAGAGGTTTAGGATACGATAACGTATTTGAAGGCGTTCGAATAAAATTTTCAGGAATTAAAGGATTAATGCTAAAAGGACTTGTGGGAAAACAGAGGGTTTTCTTTGGTTTAGGCAATGGAATTGTTAGAGGATTTGATGGAGAACTTAGTTTAAATGAGTTAATTGAATCTAGAAAAGATAAAAAACAAAACTTATTTTTAGGTGGAAGTTTTGTAAGTAAATATCAATCCGACCAAAACAATATTTTTATTTTACCTGAAAATGTTGGCGCTTGGGAAGGAAGAGCAAGATTGGTTTCTGGCAACTTTAATTTTGCTGCAGAGTACGTTTATAAAATTAATGACCCATCGGCAGTTAATAAATATATTTATAAACCAGGCGAAGCACTCTTATTGTCGGCTGCTTATTCTCAAAAAGGTTTAGGAATAAATTTAAGTGTAAAAAGAATTGATAACATGAACTTTAGAAGCGATAGAGATGCAACGATTAATAATTTATTAATTAACTTTCTTCCGGCCTTAACCAGGCAACACACGTATAACCTAGCAGCAACCATTTACCCTTATGCCACGCAGCCTAACGGAGAATTGGGAATGCAAGCAGATGTAATTTACACCATTAAAAAAGGAAGTTTATTGGGAGGAAATTACGGCACTACTGTTCTGTTTAATTTTTCTAACGCTTACAACATTGACGTTAAACCTACAGGTGATGAAATGGGATACAAATCTGATTATTTTACATTTAATAATGACATGTATTTTCAAGATGTGAACATAGAGATAAATAAAAAGATAAATAAAAGTTGGAAAGTAAATTTGATGTATGCCAATTTCGTGTTTAATGGCAAAGTAATAACAGGAGTTACCGATAAAACAGAAGTTGTATATGCCAATATTGGCGTTATTGATGTAACGTATAAAATAAACAGTAGAAACGCAATAAGAACAGAAATGCAATCCTTGACCACTAAACAAGACAAAGGAAATTGGGCAACATTTTTAAGCGAATACACATTCTCTCCACATTGGTTCTATTCTGTTTTATTGCAATACAATTATGGCAATCCCAATCCAGATAAACGCTTGCTATATCCTATTGGTAACATTGGCTATACCAAAGAAGCACATAGAATTAGCATAGGCTATGGAAGGCAAAGAGCAGGTATCTTTTGTGTAGGTGGTGTTTGTCGTCAGGTGCCTGCCTCAAATGGGTTAAGCGTTTCTATAACCAGTAGTTTTTAATTTTTTGTAACTTTATACTTCTTAATTTGCATCAAAAATGAAATACAATCTTTTAACTGCACTATTTTTTTCTTTCCTTTTGTTTTTTTACTCCTGCGACAAAATTGAAGGAAACAAATTGGAACCTGTTGTAGTGGATATAGATACAACAGAAAAACCAATTGTAAATCCAGATTCAGGATTCTCCACCATAAAAAAAGTATTGGTGGAAGATTATACCGGTCATACATGCGGAAATTGTCCGGAAGCTGCCATTATTTTGCACGGTTTATTAGAATCGCCAATTAAAAATAACATTGTTCCTATGGCCATTCATGCTGGTTCTTTTGCCTTGCCGCAAAATCCGGATTTCACTATGGATTTTAGAACTCCTGTGGGTAATGAACTGGATGCAAAATTTGGGATTTCTGCAGTTGGTAATCCTAATGGGATGATAGATAGATTTGGATATCCTAACACCCAGCATATTATTTACCATTCCGACTGGCAATCTAAAGTAGAGAGCAGAGTATCAATACCTCCTCCATTATTTATTTCAATTAAAAACAGTTTTTTTAGTGTTTCAAACAAAATTAAATGTCAAATAAAAACCAATATTGTAAATACTCTAAGTGGAGAATATAAACTAAGTGTTTTTTTGATTGAAGATAGCATTATTGCCGACCAAAAAGATTATTCTTTGCCCTCGCCTTCGCATGTTGTTAATTACAACCACATGCATGTGCTCAGAGCTTCTTTTAATGGAACATATGGCGATGTTATAGCCTCTAATCCAAATGGAACAGCTAGTAATCCTGTTCAATTTAAAAAAGAATATATTTTAAATTACAATCAAGCTTGGAACAAAAACCATTTGTATGTTGTAGCGTTTGTATACAACAGTCAAACCTATGAAGTTATTCAGGCAGAATACCGAAAAATTAAAACCTAGATGAGAAAATCGCTTTTTGTTTTATTGCTTCTTTGTAACGTAAATGGATTTACGCAGAGTTTTAAAACAGGAGTAAATTTAGGAATTGCAGCTACTCAAATTTCTGGCGATAACTTAGGAGGATTTAATAAAAACGGCCCATTGCTGGGTGGATTTATTTACAGAGAATTTAAAAAAAATTGGTCTTATGAAATTGGGATGCAATATATTTTAAAGGGAAGTAGAAAAATTCCCAACTTTGAAATTGGCGATTACTCTAGGTATTTATTGCGATTGCACTACGTAGAAATGCCATTTATATTGAATTATCAATACAAAAAATTTACTATGCTTGCAGGATTATCAGTAGGAGGATTATTGCACTGGAACGTTTACAATGAAATTGGGGAGTTTCCGGAAGCAAGTGATGAAAAAAGACCATTTAAGCGCTACGAACTATCATATAATTTTGGACTTTCTTATAAAATTTCTGAGGGTATAAATTTATGTGCAAACATGAGTTACTCTATACTGCCCGTTAGAAATCATGTGAGCCAAGCGGTTTGGTTTTTTAACAGAGGACAGTACAATGAATCGCTTTGTGTTTCTATCAGGTATAAATTTAAACCAGAGAATTAATTCGATAGTTTTAAAGATCAACTTTCAAGATAAACATCTTACATTATTTGATGTTAAACTAAAATGGAAAAAAGAAAAATTGTTGTAGCAGTAAGTGGAGCAAGCGGATCAATTTATACCAAAGTACTTTTTGATGAACTTCAAAAATTAACTAAAAATATTGTTGTTGGAGTAGTAATGAGCGACAATGCAAAAGATGTTTGGAAATTTGAATTAGACGACGAAAGCTACCTAAATTATGATTTCAACTTTTATGAAAAAAATGATTTTTTTGCACCCTTTGCTTCAGGCTCTGCACAATACGATACCATGATTGTTTGCCCCTGCTCTATGGGCACATTAGGTAGAATAACCAGCGGAATTTCTAACGACTTAATGAGCAGGGCTGCTGATGTGATACTTAAAGAAAGAAGAAAACTAATTTTAGTAACCAGAGATACTCCAATAAATTTAATTCACATTAAAAATATGGAAACAGTTACTTTGGCAGGTGGAATTATATGTCCTGCAAGTCCTTCTTTTTATAGCAAACCACAAACTATTTATGAAGCAGCTAAAACTGTTGTAGATAGAGTATTATCACTTGCAAATTTAAAATCTCCAGAATACCAATGGGGCGAAAATAGTTAAGCGTGTAAGAAAAAACAACGGTAGCTTTTCTATTTTAAAAATCTTTTGTCTGTTAGTGCTTTTAAAAAGGCCACTAAATCCGACTTTTCTTCGGAATTTAAACCCAATGATTTTATTAATGTATCTCTATTTACAGCATTTGGCATCAACTTGTTAGGCTCATTGTAATAATCTACTACTTGCTCTAAGGTAGCAAACTTACCATTGTGCATATACGGTGCGGTTACTGCTACATTTCTGAGTCCGGGAGTTTTAAATTTACCCCTATCAACTTTGTTTTTGGAAATGACAGCTCTTCCACTATCGTTTAAATCTTTACCATTAAACAAACCAATGTTATGAAAATCATCGTCTGTAAAATCTATCCCATTGTGGCAATCAAAACAATTTCCTTTGCCCACAAATATTTTTCTTCCCTTTTCTACTATGTCGCTTGTGTTATTATTTTTTACAGATAAATCAAATTCTGAGTCCTGTGTTTCAAGCGTTTTCTCGTAGGCAGAAATTGCATAAAGTAAATTATTTTCGTTGGGATTTTCTTTGTATATTTTATTGAACAACCTGTTGTACTCTTCATCTAAATTTAGTCTTTTTACTGCCACATCAATTTTTAAATTCATTTCATCAGGGTTCTCTATTGGGCCTCTTGCTTGTTCCTCCAATGTTAAAGCCCTTCCATCTAAGAAAAAAACACTACGTAAAGCCACATTCATTACCGATGGAACATTACGCTTTGTAAGCATTCCGTTTACACCTCTACTAAACGCAACATTGTCTGCAAAACCGAATTCTGGCTTGTGGCAAGAAGTACAGCTAACGGAAAAATCGGAAGAAAGTATTTTGTCAAAAAAAAGTTTTTCGCCAAGTTTTTCCGGAGAATTAATTTCGTTGGAAAATTTAAAGGAACAAAAAACTACAGTGAGTAAAATATAAAAAACTACAAAACTCTTTGACAGGAATAAATGCAATTAATTTAATTTGAAAGGGGCAATAAGGGTAAATTCCGGAATAGAGACTTCAAAAATAGAACCGTCTAACTTATTTTCAAATTCATAAAATCCATTCATCTTTCCCCAGTCTGAGGTTAAATTGCAAGCCGATTCGTAGGTATATTTATCCTCAGGAGCTAAAACTGGTTGCTCGCCTATAACACCAGCACCGTCTACTTTTGAATGCTGTCCAATGGAATCAAAAATATTCCAATGCCTCCTGAGCAATTGAACATACTGACCGGTTTGATTTTCGATGGTTATTCTGTAAGAAAATAAAAAATGAAAATTAGAAGGTCTCGAATATTCAGGCCTGTAGTGGGTTTCAACCAAAATACATATTCCATTTGTAACTAATTGTGTCATAAAACGGTGTTAATATTTAATACAATTGTAACAATTCTTTGATACAAAAGAAAATTTTTTTTGTTAAATAGTTTTTTGGTTATCAGAATTTTAAGTTTCTTTTAATGTAAAATATTCAAAAATTAACTTTGCTTTTGCAGCGCCAATGCTTTGCGTTAATTCTTCTAAACTCAACTCTTTTATTCTTTTTACTGATTTAAATTCAGTTAGTAATTTTTCTGAGGTCTTTTCGCTTATTCCTTTAATGGAGGACAATTCTGTTTTTAATGTTCCTTTATCTCTTCTATTTCTATGGTGAGTAATTCCAAATCTGTGAGCTTCGTCTCTTATTTGTTGAATAATTTTTAAGGACTCACTTCTTTTATCGAGATACATAGGGATAGAATCTCCCGGGTAATAAATTTCTTCTAGGCGCTTTGCAATTCCTATAATTCCAACCTTACCGAGCAAATTAAGTTGTTCTAAACTTTTGCAAGCAGCACTCAATTGTCCTTTTCCTCCGTCAATAACAATTAACTGCGGCAATGATTCATTCTCCTCTAAAACTCTTTTATACCTTCTAAAAATAACTTCCTCCATAGTTGCAAAATCATCAGGCCCAACTACCGTTTTAACATTAAAATGTCTGTAATCTTTTTTGCTAGGTTTTCCGTCTTTAAATACCGTCATGGCCGAAACAGCAAAATCACCTTGAAAATTAGAATTATCAAAACACTCTATGTGCCTTGGCTCTTCGGTTAGTCTCAAATCTTTTTGCATTTGCTGCATTATTCTTTTCACGTGATTTTCGGGGTCGGTGGCTTCTAATTGCTTTTGCTTGTCTTTGCAAAATTGCAAGGCATTTTTTTGCGAGAGGTCAAGCAATTTTTTTTTGTCTCCACGCTGAGGAACTAAAAATTCGCAACCCGGAAAATCTAGTTCTGGCAAAACATTTGAAATAACTTCGGGATATAAAAAACTAAATTTCTCCTGTATATATACCAACGCATAACTTACTATTTCCTGCAGATTTTCATCTAGCTTTTTTTTTATCTCAAATGAATCTGAAAGATTTACAGCACCGTTAATAATTCTCATAAAATTTACATAGCATGCTTGAGCATCTTCAACAATTGTAACTACATCTAAATTGCTAATTATGGAACTTACAACAGATGATTTAACCGAATAACGTTCTAATTTTTCTATTTTTGATTTGTACCATTGAGCCTTTTCAAATTCATATTTATCGGCACAACTTTGCATGTTTTCTTTTAGCATTTTTATAACACTAAAATTATTTCCTTTGATAATTTCTTTTGCTTGCACAATATTTCTATTGTAATCTTCGGCCGTTTGCAATGCTTCGCAGGGGCCTTTGCAATTTTTTATATGATATTCTAAACAAACTTTAAACTTATTTGCACTGATGTTGGCTTGTGACAAATTTAACTGACATGTTCTAATTGGAAATAAATCTTTTAGTAAATTTAAAAGGTTATACATCATTGGAACCACTGCATAAGGCCCAAAATAAGTTGAACCGTTTTTAATAACTTTTCTGGTAGTTATAATTCTTGGGAATGGCTCGTTGGTAATACAAATCCAAGGATATGTTTTATCGTCTTTTAAATTAATGTTGTAGCGAGGTTGATATTTTTTTATTAAATTACTTTCAAGAAGCAAAGCATCGTATTCTGTATCAACAACAATAAATTGGATGTCTCTAATATTGCTAACAAGTACTCTTGTTTTATTATTTTCATGTACTTCTCTGTTGAAATAGGAGCTAACTCTTTTTTTTAAGTTCTTTGCTTTTCCAACATAAATAATTTTGGAAGACTCATCAAAATACTGATAAACTCCCGGAGAATCCGGCAAATTAGAAACAATAGATTTTATATTTTCTTTGTACGTCAAAACAATTTTAAGATAAACACAAATTAAATAATTTAGTTTTGTTTATTGTGCTCAATTTAAGAATATCTGGGATCAGGTTGATAAGGCATTTTTGCCATTTTTTCTATTTCTACAGATGGATATCCAAATTCTTGAACAACTTTTCCGGACAACAAATAAACTCCTTTGCCATTAAAAGGATATGCTTTTAAACTTTGAGCAAAATGAACAGTGTCAAAAAAATCTCCGTTTACATCTATAAAAGTTCCAAAGTTCATGTAGTCTCCATTAACGGTTCTAACGGGTTTTATTGTAACCAATTGACCTAACATTTTAACTTTTTTTCCAAAGTAGTTTAACAGTTCCTTGGCTAAAACATCGCCTCTGTATTTTGTTTTTAAGGCATCAAAAGAAGATAGTGTTACAAAAAAACCTAATAAATCCATTTCATCGTAAGCATCCTCTAAAACTGTGTGCTCGAGATGTGGCAGTTCCATTTTTTTTCTTTTTAATTTAAATAATTCCTCATTGGAAACTTTTGTTGCATTGTCTTTGGTGTAATGAATTTTCCAAAGAAGTTCTTTTTTACCTGTATTAAAGGCTCTTAATGCACCAACCTTAATTAAAATAGACAATTGCTCTTTGCTTAAGCAAGTTCTATTTATAAAATCATCAAAACTATTAAACTTTTTTACATTTCTTTCATTCAGTAAAATATCAACAGTACTTTTTTCTAACGATGCCACATGTGCGAAGCCTAAATAAATATCTTTCTCAACAATTTTTGTTTCTAAATTACTGTTTACAACACAAGGCAATTCTATTTTTGCTCCTTGTTTTTTAGCTTCGTTCACATAAACCCAAGTAGAGTAAAATCCGCCAAAATTATTTATAACCGCCACCATAAACTCCAAAGGGAAATAAGATTTTAAGTATAAACTTTGAAAACTTTCTACTGCAAAACTAGCTGAGTGTGCTTTAGAAAAACTATACCCGGCAAAGGATTCAACCTGACGCCATACTTCATTTGTTATAGATTGAGGATAACCTTTTTCTTTGCAATTTGAAAAGAACTTTTCTACAATTTTTTCAAATTCTTTTTTTGAGCGAAATTTACCACTCATGGCTCTTCTTAGAACATCTGCATCTGCTAAATCTAAACCAGCAAAGTGATGACAAACTTTTAAAACATCTTCTTGATATACCATTACTCCATACGTTTCTTTCAACAAATTTTCCATAACAGGATGCAAATAATTTATATTTTCTTGCTGATGAAAATTCTTGATGTATTGTTTCATCATCCCAGACTTTGCTACGCCTGGCCTTATAATGCTGCTTGCTGCTACAAGGGTTAAATAATCATTACACTTTAATTTTTTTAATAAACCCCGCATGGCAGGACTCTCAATATAAAAACATCCTATGGTATTTCCATCGTATAAATTCTGTTTTACTATTGAATCCTTTTTAAATTTTTCTACTTGATGAACGTCAATATCTAAACCTCTATTTTTTTTTATTATTTCTGCGGCCTCTTTAATGTGTCCAATTCCACGCTGACTTAGAATATCAAATTTTTCAAATCCAATGTCCTCGGCACTATACATGTCCCATTGCACAGTAGGAAAACCTTTAGGAGGCAAATCTATTGCAGAATAATTTGTTATTTCTTGTTGCGAAATCAATACTCCCCCGGCATGAATACTTCTATGAGAAGGAAAATTTTCTAGTTTTTTTCCAATTGAAAATATTTTCTCAATTAGTTCATTTCCTACTTTAGATGTTTTTCGACCTGCAGAAATTTCATCAATCTCAGCTTTAGGTAATCCGTAAACTTTACCTAATTCTCTGATGATGGAAGAATCTTTAAATGTAGAAAAGGTTCCAAGCAGAGCAGTATATTTTTGGCCGTGTTTTTTAAAAATATATTCTAATACTTCGTCTCTTTCTTTCCATGAAAAATCTAAATCAAAATCTGGAGGAGAAGAACGCTTTGGGTTTAAAAAACGTTCAAAATACAAGTCCAATTCTATTGGATCTACATCTGTAATTTGCAAACAATAGGCCGCCAAACTATTTGCGCCACTTCCTCTTCCTACATGATAAAACCCCTTTGACTTAGCGAACATTACAATATCCCAAGCAATTAAAAAATAAGCTACAAAGTCTAGCTTTATTATTACTCCTATTTCATATTCTAATCTATTTTTAGCTGGAGTGTTTTGGGTTCCGTATCTTTTTATTAACCCCTGTAAACACAAAGAGTTTAGCATTTCTATGTCCTTTTCTCTTGATTCAAAAAAAGTAATTTTATTTTTATTTTTCTTTAGCTCTATAGAAAAATGAAGTTGTTTTTCTAAATCTAAATTATTTTGAACAGCTAAACTATTTCTGGAATTATTGTAAAAATACTGTTGTATGGAGAGTATATTTTCTGATTTATCTGCAAGATTTTCTTCTCCTAATTTTGATAAAAGTTTGTTTTCTGCAATTGCTCTTAAATTTTTATGAAGCTCCAAATCTTCTTCTTGCTCAAACGTTAACAATGGAATATAAAAGTATTTTTTTTCTGCATCTGAAGAAATAATTTTTCCTAAATTCTTTGGAGATAACATATAAAATGAATTGGAATCTATTTCTACTTTTTTTTGGGAAGGAAATAACACTAAACAATCCATTAATTTTTTTGGCTGTTGAGGATAAGTTTGCTTTTGTAAATTATAGGATGATAAGAAGTCATGCATGTGCTTTAAACCATTTTCATTTTTGGCAACATAAGTATAAAGCCAAATGTTTTCAGTTCTAATTTCGCACCCCGGTATTATTTTTACATTACATTCAACACCTAATTTATAGAGTTCAAAAAAGCCGGAGGTATTATTAATATCGGTTAAAACTATGGTTGAGTAATTATTTTTTTGTGCAATAGAAATTATTTTTTCTGGCGACAAAACACCAAATTTTAAACTGTAATAACTTCTTGCAAAAAGTATCATGCCATACGATCAAAAAAACTTTTAGTGCAATTTAAAGTGTATATTTTGTATTTTCAATCATTTGCTCAAAGTAATTAAAGAGATTTTCTTGCAAAATAATTTCCTTAGAGAAACTTGCTTTTTCTATTTTTTTTGTGCTGCTATAAAACAAAGCAAAAGTTTCGTTTGCACCATCTCCATCGTGATCTAATCCTGACAATTCCTCTACTTCGTTTAAATCATTAAAACTGTGGTTTCTTCCTACATCTGAGGTAATAAATAAATTTACTTCTTTAGCATTTTTACTCTTACTTTTTAAAACAAGCTCATACATATTATTTAACTCAATTTTTAATAATTGCATGTATGCTTGATAATTGTAATGAGCAATGTCAAAACTGTCAGAAATCATTGCATCTATTTTTATACCGCTGTGTTTTGATTTTAAATTTTCTACATTTTTTAAAAATTCTGCACTAGCAATGGAATGAAGATGGTTATTTACATTACATCTTACTTTAACTAAAACTGTTTGGTTTAATAATTCTGGAAAACAACTCTCCATAATTCTTTTAATATCTACAAATCTAACACCCCCCTTAAATAATTTTGCAAGATTTAAATTCTTGGTATTGTTCTCCATGGCAAAGCTTCCTGTTGATAAAGCAAACACGCCTAATGCAGTGGTTCTAATAAAATTTCTTCGGGTATTTAAATTCATAATTTCATATTTTATTTAAACAGTTCTTGGTTCTTTATTTAATTCGTCACTTTCTACCACACCATCCCTTAGCCTAATAATTCTGTGTGCATACTTTGCAATATCTTCTTCGTGAGTTACAATAATTACTGTGTTCCCTTTTTGATGTATGGCATCAAACAATCCCATAATTTCTACAGATGTTTTTGAATCTAAATTTCCTGTTGGTTCATCTGCTAAAATTATTGAAGGATTATTTACCAAAGCTCTGGCAATGGCAACCCTTTGTCTTTGACCGCCCGAAAGTTCATTTGGCTTATGAGTAATTCTATTTAGCAAACCAACATCATCTAAAACTTTTGTTGCTTTTTTTATCCTTTCTTCTTTTTTTATTCCAGAATAAATTAATGGTAAAATCACATTGTCTAAAGAAGTAGATCTTGGCAATAAATTAAACGTTTGAAACACAAAACCAATTTGTTTGTTTCTAATTTCTGCAAGTTCGTTGTCGTCCATTTTTGATACATCAATTCCATTCAACACATATTTTCCGCCACTAGGTGTATCCAAACATCCTAAAATATTCATTAGTGTTGATTTGCCTGAACCCGATGGCCCCATTAAGGCCACATATTCATTCTTGTAAATTTTTAAATCTACACCTCTTAATGCTTTAATGGTTTCGGCACCAATTTTAAAATGACGTTCAATTCCTTCTAGCAATATTATAATATCGTTCATATTATATTTTTAATACGTAATGTTGTTTTTCCTTTTGCTCTTCTCTAAAAAAAACAAGTCCAATTTCAAACAAATCTATGGTAATTTTTACTTTTGAATGATTTTTAATTTCATTCCAGGCCAAAGACATTTCCTCTGACCAATATATATCGTCGAAAACAAAAACAGAATCGTTGTGAATATAATTTAATGCAATGTTAAAATATTTAATTGTAGCCTCTAAAGTATGGTTTCCATCAAAAAAAATTAAGTCAATATTGCCTAATGTTTTTAAGCTATTTTCAAAATTAAGGTCAAACTCTCCTATTAAAATTGTTGCTTTATCTAATTTTAATTTCCCAAACGTTTCTTTGGCAACTTTAGCTGTATTTGGGCAACCTTCTAAAGTAAAAAATTGGCTTTTTTTATTTGCCATGTATAAGTAGCTACCACTTATTCCTAAAGAAGTTCCAATTTCTATAATTTTCTTGCAGCCAAAATAATCGGTTAATCTAAAGAGTATCCGGCAGTATTCTGGGGATTTGCTGTTTTTTGCAAGTGTTGAAATCTTTCTTTTTCCATTTTTTCCCGAAGCTCCAAAATCAATTTTCTCTATTTCATGTTCATCGTCTAACAATTCTTTTCTTGCTTTTTCTATGGCGCCAAAAGAATAAAACTGACGATTGTCTTTTATAACATGATTGTATAAATTAAACACAAATGGCGAGTGAATAGAATGTTCATCTTTTCTTTTGGCAAGATAGTTTAAATACGAAAGAGCTTTAAAAACAAAGGAACCCATTGTGTAAAATTAAATATTTTTATGCTGCATTTCTATATTCACAACTGGATATTGAAAAATATCCTTCATTTTTTGAAATAACTAAATTCTTCACAAAAATTGGTTGTAATTTTGAAAAGTAAAATACTCGTTGAGAAAGCAAGAAGGCATATTTAAAAATTTAGACTGGACTTTAGTTGGTCTTTATTTGCTATTAATTTTTATGGGTTGGTTAAGTGTTTATGCTTCTGTTTACAACGAGGAGCACAAAGACATAACCGATTTTAGTCAGAAATACGGCAAACAATTGGTTTGGATTCTATCATCACTTTTTATTGCATTGCTAATATTGGTGGTGGAAGGTAATTTTTTTGCAGCATTTTCCTACCCTATTTACATTATATCAATGGTGATGTTGGTATTGGTATTGTTTATAGGAAAAGAGGTTTCTGGAAGTAAATCCTGGATTGGTGTTGGAGAATTTGGTATTCAACCTGCCGAATTTGCAAAGTTTGCAACGCTGATGGCTCTGGCAAAATTCCTTGGCAACATCAACATAAAAATGGACGATGTAAAAACCAAAGTTATTTGTGCAGCAATTATTGTGCTTCCCATGATTTTAATATTTTTTGAGCACGAAACTGGTGTTGCATTGGTGTATTCTTGTTTTATCTTAGTTATGTATAGAGAAGGGCTTTCTGGTAACATCTTGTTACTGGGAGTAACGATGGGATTTTTATTTTTGCTAGCGCTTTTAATAAACGTTTTTGTATTGATTGGTGTATTGTGCTTTTTATGTTTTTTGCTCTTTATGGTAATCCGTAAAACAATTCAAAATGCAATTGTTGTTGTTGTAATTTTTATTCTTTCATCCGTCTCTGTATATTCTGTTCAGTTTGCTTTTGAAAAATTAGAACCTCACCAAAAAAAGAGAATTAATGTATTTTTAGGAAAAGAATCCGATAAGAAAAAAGCAGGTTACAACGTAAACCAATCACTCATTGCAATTGGTTCGGGCGGTGTTATTGGCAAAGGATATTTGCAGGGCACACAAACAAAATATGATTTTGTGCCAGAGCAATCTACCGATTTTATTTTTTGTACGGTGGGCGAAGAATTTGGATTTGTTGGTTCGGCAGTGGTAGTTTCATTGTTTTTGTTTCTACTTATTAGAATTGTTCAAGTTGCCGAAAGGCAAAGATCACCGTTCAGCAGAATTTATGGATACGGTGTAGCTTCCGTAATTTTCTTTCACTTTTTGGTAAATATTGGAATGACAATTGGTTTGGTTCCCGTAATTGGAATCCCACTTCCATTTTTTAGTTATGGCGGTTCATCGCTTTGGGCTTTTACAATATTATTGTTCATTTTGATAAAATTAGACTCATACCGACTAGAAATCCTCAGGTAGCTAAAGCAATAAGCATAAGATTTATAAGCACTTAACACATTTATTGATATTTTTTTTTGATAAATTAAAAATCTATCTAATTTTGCAATCCCTAAAACAAGCGAAAGTAGCTCAGTTGGTAGAGCACGACCTTGCCAAGGTCGGGGTCGCCGGTTCGAACCCGGTCTTTCGCTCCAAAACCCGCTGCGGCGGGTTTTTTTTACCGAAGCTCAGGCTTCCGTTCATTACAAGCTGCCCGGGTGGTGGAATTGGTAGACACGCAGGACTTAAAATCCTGTGACCTTAACAGTCGTACGAGTTCGATTCTCGTCCCGGGTAC
>JBAXQC010000013.1:0-51029 GCA_037131955.1 Bacteroidota bacterium | reverse complement strand
TTGTCGAAAGTTTGAATTAAATCATGGGATAAAATTGATTTTTACATATTTTTTTAAAAAGCAATCTGTTTTATGGCTGTGGAGATTAGTTGATGCAAAATATAACTTGAAACTAATCTCTGCAATTATGGAGGGCAGATTTTTGATTGAAAGAATGTTGTTAGGTAACAATAATTGAAAAGAGTGGAACCTAAAAGGAAATTTAGTTGGTGACATACCAACCAAGCGTTTATCTGTAAAGAAATTTGATTGTTCACAAAATCTGGTAAGCCTATATATAGTTATGTTGGTGAAATAAATCTTTCAACTTTTGCTGATTAGTTTTTTTGTAGCTGAGATTTTTCAAAACTTAAGGAAACAAATAATATAACAAGTTTTGTTGATTGACTCAGGCGAAAATCGCTGCAAAAGAATTTTGTTTAGGGTTTGGAAGTAGCGTAATAGCCAAGAAAAATAAAATAATTAAACATTTACAGCCCAAGTGTGTTTTTTAAAGATTAAACTTAAAAATGAGCCAAATAATAGTTTAGCTTTGCACCGCGAAATTTTATGGAAAAACAAACAAGAAATAAACCCGTAATAAAAGACGAAATTGGATTTTTTCTTTTTCATCTTACCCCATTTTTACTGTTCTTTACTGGTGCAACCAAATTTGATTGGTGGCTTTTGGTGGCATTGTATTTTATACGAATGTTTTTTATCACAGCCGGCTATCACCGCTATTTTTCTCACAGAACATTTGCAACTTCTAGAGTTTTTCAGTTTTTACTGGCTTTTTTTGCTCAAACAAGTATGCAAAAGGGAGCACTTTGGTGGGCAGCCAATCATAGAGTGCACCACAAACACAGCGACACACCAGACGATCCGCATTCTGCTAACATTTACGGATTTTGGTATGCTCATGTAGGTTGGATTGTTGGCCCAGACTACAAAGAAACCAAGTACGAACTGATCAAAGACTTTTCTAAATACAAAGAATTGGTTTTTTTAAACAAATACCATTTGCTGCCTTCTATTATTTTAGCCATAGGTGTCTATTTTACAGGAAACATGGTAAACGGAACAGGTATTACAGATTGGACAGCCGGTTTATCTACATTACTGGCCGGATTTTGTTTTAGTACAGTGATTTTGTTTCACGGAACATTTACCATCAACTCATTGATGCATCTGTTTGGAGGAAGAAGATACAACACCACAGATAAATCTAGAAACAACTTTTTTTTTGCAGTAATTACTATGGGAGAAGGCTGGCACAACAATCACCATTATTTTCAAAGCTCTACGCGCCAAGGTTTTTTTTGGTGGGAATTTGACCCCACCTATTACATAATAAAAATTTTTTCATGGCT
This sequence comes from Bacteroidota bacterium, assembly GCA_037131955.1. Taxonomy (GTDB): domain Bacteria; phylum Bacteroidota; class Bacteroidia; order UBA4408; family UBA4408; genus CAIMMJ01. The sequence goes on along the minus strand of JBAXQC010000013.1, from coordinate 49,677 downwards.
AGGTTTGGTATGGAATATTAGGGAAGTGCCAGAAAATTTACTTCATTCCAATAAGATAGGTAAGTAATTTTTTATACAAAAAGTGGTTTTGGGATTGTTCTTATTGGGCTTTGCCCAAACCCATTTACTTCTTTGTCTTGAAACAAAGAAGTAAACAAGAAAATTCAAGGCTTCATTTTGTCTTTTCCTCCTATGGTCGGAATTATTTTTACTAACAAATTTGCGACCCAAAGGGTGATTTCCCTCCTAAAGTCGTGAACTTCCCTTTGGGTACCCCGCAATTTGCTGCATAAAAATAACCAGAAAAAATGAGGCCGTAGGATACTCCGCAAAAGCACTAGATTTTAATTCATTTCCATAAATTTATGGCAGAAATAAAAATATGCTTACGCTCCAAATTATTTTACTCATAAGGGTTCTAGTGAAAATGAGGTACGACTAATTGAGCATTTAAAAGAAAATTATTTACGAATGATAAAAAGAAAATAAAATTCGTTTAGTTCGATTTAATCCGTGATATCTGTGTTCCATTGCATAATTTGCCAGAGTGTAATTTCAACTAATAAATCTAAAAACTAATTGCAATTTTGTAAGTTTAGAAATTATTTCTGCAATGACTATTATCGAAATTTTCAATTTATTTAATCAATCACTGTCACAACAAAAGATAGTAGAGAACATACATAGTGAGTCAAATTTTTATCATTCCATAAAAGGTTCAAAAGCATCACATCCGGCATTAATAATTTCTGGTGCATATTATTATTTGCGACAAACTAAATCTGAAAAAAACTTGGTTTTTGTTTGCGATTCTCACGAACAAGCAGCCTATTTTTTTAACGACATTCAAAATTTTGCAGAAAAATTAATTGAAGAAAATTCATCCTCGATATTTTTTTTTCCAGCATCTTACAAAAAACCTTATGCCCTAACAGATATTGACAATGCCAATGTATTAAGCAGAGCGGAACTGCTTAACCGTTTGAACAAAGAGAACTTAACAACGCTTGTAATTACTTATCCACAGGCTCTTCAGGAAAAAGTGATTACAAAAACACAACTGATAAAGAATACTCTTCAATTAACACTGCAAGAAAAAATAAGCATAGAATTTATAACTGACTTATTATTTGAATACAATTTTGAACGAGTAGATTATGTGTATGAACCGGGGCAATATTCTGTAAGAGGAGGCATAGTAGATATCTTTTCATTCTCTAATGATTTACCGTTTAGAATAGAATTTTTTGGCGAGGAAGTAGAATCTATTCGTTCCTTTGACATAACTACACAGCTTAGCGTTAGAAACTACAACAACATAAACATCATTCCAAATTTACAAGATTCCACGATAGTAGAATCTTACGAGTCCTTGCCTCAATTTTTATCTGAGAATACGGTTTATTTCTTCACGAATTTTGGCTTTGCGTTGGAACAGTTAGAAAACTTTTTTGAATTGTGTACAAAAGAATTTGAATCTATAAATTCTGGTGTTAAACATTTGCCTCCACAAGATTTGTACATGAGCAATGTGGAACTGGCTGGACAAATGCAAGCAAGAAAGGTATTTGATTTTGCACCTAAAAATGTAATTCCTGTGGAGCAAGAAATACTATTTAATACTGAACCACAACCAAGTTTTAATAAAAATTTTGAATTGCTTATAGCAGACTTAAAAGCAAACAATTTAAAAAACTTTAAAACTATTTTGTTTGCTGATACTTCTAAACAAATAGAAAGAATAGAAAGTATTTTAAAAGATGTTTCAAAGTCAAATAATTTTCATGAATATTTAAATGCTTCAGTTTTGCTTTCTTTAAAAGAAGGATTTATTGATAAAGATTTAAAACTTGCTTTTTATACAGATCATCAAATATTTAACCGTTACTACAAATACAAATTAAAAAATTCATTTAAAAAAAACAAGGAAGCTTTAACTTTAAAAGAGCTACACGGATTAAGCCCGGGCGATTATGTTTCGCACATAGACCATGGAGTAGGAAAGTTTGCTGGATTAGAAAAAATAGATGTAAATGGAAAACAGCAAGAGGCTATAAGGCTCATCTATAAAGACAACGACATTTTGTATGTGAGCATACATTCCTTGCATAAAATTGCAAAGTTTAGTGGCAGCGAAAGTTCAGTTCCAAAGATAAATAAATTAGGAAGTAATGCTTGGGCTCAACTTAAGCAAAAGGCAAAGAAAAAAGTAAAAGAACTGGCATATGATTTAATTAAACTTTATGCCAAAAGAAAAACACAAAAAGGGTTTGAGTTTATGCCGGATACCTATTTGCAAAATGAATTAGAGGCATCTTTTATTTATGAAGACACACCCGACCAAGAAAAAGCAACTGCAGCCATAAAAAAAGACATGGAAGAATCTTTTCCAATGGATAGATTGGTTTGTGGCGATGTTGGATTTGGGAAAACAGAAGTAGCGATTAGGGCGGCATTTAAGGCAGTTACAGACAGCAAACAAGTGGCTATATTGGTACCCACCACCATACTTGCATTACAGCATTATAAAACATTTTCAGAAAGGCTTGCGCAGTTTCCGTGCAAAGTAGATTACATTAACAGATTTAGAACTGCAAAGGAACAAAAGCAAACGATGTTGGACGTTGAAGCCGGAAAAGTTGACATTTTAATTGGAACTCATAGGATTTTAAGCAAAGACATTAAATTTAAAGATTTGGGTTTATTGGTAATTGACGAAGAGCAAAAATTTGGAGTAGGCTCTAAAGACAAATTAAAGGCAATAAAAAGTAACGTTGACACCCTTACGTTAACTGCAACACCAATTCCAAGAACCTTACAATTTAGTATGATGGGTGCAAGAGATTTATCAGTTATTGCTACTCCCCCATCCAACAGATTTCCTGTGCAAACAGAAATCCATGTTTTTAACGAAGAGATAATTAGAGATGCCATTAGCTTTGAAATAAATAGAGGCGGTCAAGTATTTTTTATACACAACAGAGTACAAAATATTGCAGAAATTGCTGGAATGATTCAGCGATTAGTGCCAGATGCAAAAATAGCAATTGGGCATGGTCAATTAGATGGCGATAAGCTAGAAGAAATTATGCTTGGATTTATTGAAGGAGCGTTTGATGTGTTGGTGGCAACTACAATTATAGAATCTGGCTTAGATATAAGCAATGCCAATACCATTATTATCAATCAAGCACAAAATTTTGGAATGAGCGATTTGCATCAAATGAGAGGAAGAGTTGGGCGAAGCAATAAAAAGGCATTTTGTTATTTGTTGTCTCCACCCTTTTCTGTTCTTACTAGCGATGCAAGAAAGAGATTGAAAACACTTGAAGAATTTTCTGATTTAGGAAGTGGATTTAATATTGCATTAAGAGATTTAGACATTAGGGGTGCAGGAAATTTATTGGGCGGAGAACAAAGTGGATTTATTACAGAGATTGGCTTTGAAATGTACATGAAAATTTTAGATGAAGCCATAGAAGAATTGCGTGAAGATGATTTAGATTTTAGAGAAACTGCCGCCAATGCAATAACCGTTGATAGCCGATTACGAAAAATTGATTATTCTTTGTTTGTGAAAGATTGCCAAATTGATACTGATTTGGAGTTGTTGATACCTAGTAGTTATATAACCAACAATGCCGAAAGATTATTTTTATATAAAGATCTTGACGACTTAGAAAGTGATACTGCTTTAGATAATTTTTACAAAAATTTAGAGGACAGATTTGGACCGGTTCCCAAACAAGCAGCAGAATTAATAGATACAGTAAAATTAAGAAGAGAAGCAAAAAAAATTGGCTTTGAAAAAATTATACTTAAAAGCTCAAAAATGCTTTGTTATTTTCTAACAAAAGCAGACTCTCCATACTTTGAATCTAATTTGTTTCAAACAGTGTTAGAGTTTGTAAAACAGAATCCAGCTTATGGAAAATTTCAGCAAAAGAATGGCAAACTAACCTATGTTTTTGAGCACGTAAAATCTATTGAAAAAGCCTTTGTAATAGTTTCTAAAATTTATGAATTTATAAAATACAGATTAGCTGATGCCAATGAAGAGTTAAAAAATAAAGAAGTTAATTTATAGATTTATACAGTTTTAAATCTCTGTCTGCTTTAACTAACTTATACGATTTTTTTAGTACCGCAAAGATTTTGCGTTCACACAAATCAATTGAGTCAGGTGGATCTCCCATTATAAAAACATAATCTATTTTTTTTCTTTTATTAGTGAGATTTGTCTCCCAATTTAAACATGCTACCTGCCCAGAATTATTGCTTGCTAAGGTTAAGTTTGGCATTTTGTTTCTGTTCCAATCCAATGGAAAATAGCCTTGAACTGCTTCGTAATTTTCTAGTATAACCATAGGCTTATCAACTCCTAAATAATTAGAATAATGACCCATGAACCAATGTGATGAAAAGTTTATTGGCAGCACAATACTATTGACTTCAATTTGCGGGGCAAACTTATTTATTCTAGTGGCCACATCGCCCAAAACAACTGCTTCTTTTGTATAGTAATAGTTTAACCTAAAATGATTGTAAAGCATAATAAAAACTGCCATAAAAAGTATTATTTTTTTGTGATTTAAACTTGCTAAAAAAAGAATAAAAAATAAAAAGAATAATAGAAATATTCTTATGGAAATAAAACTTGCATTGGCATGCTCATCGGGCAAATAGAAATACAAAATCAATAAGATAATACAACACAGCAACCAAAAGTTGAGGGAGCTAAAACTATTGTGAATAAATTTTTTAACTGTTACCAATTTATTTTTAAGATGAATTGAAAATCTAAATTTTTCTATTGCTGCCAGTAGTAGCATTGTACAAAAAACAAAAAAAATATTTTTTGTAAAAGGTTGTTCAACCGATTCATTGAGTGCAATGATAGGTTGAATTTTATAGAGCCAATTAATTAAATCTTGGACAGGTAACTTTGTTTGAGGTGAGATTTGTTCTCTTGCAAGGAAGTAATTATATGTAAAATAGAGTGGCACTATTGCACTAAATAAAAGTAAGATTGTTTGGTTTAAAATTTTTATTGTAACAGTTTTCAGTGAAGTGTTTTCAGTTCGTATTTTTTCGAATTCCACAAATAAAATTCTAACTACTAGAATTATTAATAACAAACAAAAGACTAATAAATGAGAAAAATAAGTTGAACAAATTAATACAAACAAGATAAATTTATCTTTGATTTTGTAGGCACTATTTTCTTTACTAAGCCAAAAATAAACTGTAACAAACAATAGCAATAAACCAATAGAAAAATTATAAAATCCAAACCAAAAAGGCAAAGAATATGTGAAAGGAAAAATGAAATAACTTACTAAACTATTTTTACTATTTATCCTTTGAATTATTGCTCTAAAAGTGATTGGTAGAAAAACTAGCAATGAAATAAGTAGAAGTTTTTCTGCAATAATTGCATTAAAAATAAAAATTAGTAGACTCAACAAAAAATGTCCTGACCAATTGGGAAGAATTTCGGAATTAAAAACAAAATACTGTTGCAGTGGTGAATTTGAGTTACTTATTAAATGATTGATTAAATTAGAATTGTAAAGATGAGCAGCACCATCCATCGATGGGAAAAATTTGGATGCTAAAACAGGGATTAGATTGATTATTACAACAAAATAGAAAATATATTTTTCTGATTTTGCATTTCTAAAAAAAAAGTTGATGATAGAGGGGAAAATATTTTTCAATTCTAAAAAAATTCGTGGAGCTAAAAAAATTTATTTTCTGCAAGCCCATGACTTAATTAATATTTTGTTGCAATTAGAATCAGGCACTGATATTAATATCCAACCCAACTGATATGAATTGGAATTTTTTCTTTTTACTCTGTATGCCATATAATTTTCCGACACATTACACCAATCACAATAAATATTTGTTGTATTTGTTGATGTATCTGTATTTGCACTGGCAAAAATTGCAGTTTTACTTTCAAACTGAAAAAAAGTAGCTATGAGTGCAGATTTTTTAAATTTTGCGGTAAAAATTCTATCATCACCTAAACTATCTACCTTAACTATTTGTGCTTGATTTAGACAATTTACCACAACTTCTGTTTCTATAAATTTTCCTGATTTGTATTTATTTTTTGCAATAAAATTAAAATCGTTATCGCTGTCATTATTAATATCAATTACAAATTCACTTTGCTGGCCTTCGCTGGGATTTAATGTTTTGTTTACACCTTCGGTTACCAACATTATTTCGCTGTTTGTTTCACCGGCAAAAATTCCTTCGCTTGTTTCGTTTTTTTTCTTTTTACAGGAATAAAAAACAATTGTCATTACTGCAAGTAATGTAAAAAATAAGTGCTTTGAATTTTTATCCATAAATATTTTTAACTAAAGGTAAAACAAATTTAAATTATCGAAGGAATAATTTCTCTTAACTCTTCTAAAGAATAAGCCTGGTTTAAATCTATATTTCCAATTTTTGTTCTTCTTAGATTATCTAAATAGCCCACACTATTTAATTTTTTAGCCACGTCTCTTGCCAAAGATCTAACGTAAGTTCCTTTGCTGCAATTTAAAATAAAACCCGCTCTCCACAATCCGTTGTTAAATTCAAAATTAGTAAGTTCTAGTTTATTAATAACAATATTTACTTTTCTCATTTCAGGTTCTTTACCATCCCTTGCTAATAGGTAGGCACGTTCGCCGTTTAGTTTTTTTGCCGAAAAAATTGGAGGAGTTTGTTCTTGTTCACCAATAAAATCCTTAAATACTTCCATTACTCTCTCAGCACTTAAAGTTTCTAATTTTTGAACTTCTGAAATCTCTTTTTCTAAATCAAAAGAAGGAGTACTGGCACCAATTACAAACTCGCCAATGTATTCTTTGTCCATTCCTTGATACTTATCTATTTTTTTTGTGTATGGTCCGGTGCATAAAATTAATAAGCCTGTAGCCAAGGGATCCAAAGTGCCAGCATGCCCAACTTTTACTTTGGTCATTTTTTTAAAGTAGTTCACTACATCAAAGCTAGTCCAAGTTTTTGGTTTATCAATTGCCAATACCATTCCGGCCATCAGTAGTTCTTTGGATAAAGATTTTTTGTTTAATTGATTCAATTTCTTTGTAATTTAAGCACAAATGTATAATTTCGCCGTCCATTAAAAAATTTGAGTTTAGTTTTTTGTACATTCACATTAAACAAAGCACGAAGGGCCTATAGCTCATTCGGTTAGAGCAACTGACTCATAATCAGTAGGTGCTTGGTTCGATTCCAAGTGGGCCCACAATAAATCCTCATCAAATTTTGATGGGGATTTTTTTATAGCTACCTATTAAATTAAGCCAATAAGTTTAGAGTATATTTCAAGTTCAATTCCTAAGAATTGGCAAATTATTTTTTTTGATAATCGTTTAAATAATTTAGGTCTGTATTCTTTCATCCATTTCATTTTTTCGAGAGGAGAAAGTGTATTAAAAATGTTAACTCTATAAACTGAGTTTTCATAAGAAGTTTCTAAAATTTCTTTGTAAATTCTATCAAAAACCTTTACTTCATTAATTAGATTATTGTAGTTTGATTTATTGATAGCATAGAGGGTAGAATTTTCTAAAGCTCTTATATTTTCTGTTGAGGGAGTGTTATTTTTAAAACTAATTAATTCTAAACACCAGCAGTTTTCTGTAACAAAATCTCTTACTATTTCTTTTTTTTGTGAATTTAATGTAAACATTTGCAGACAGCCTTTTGATACAAAATATACACTATCGCATACATCTCCTTGTTTTAGCACTAATTCATTTCTTTTTACTTTTTTTTCTGTAAAATAAGATACTATTTGCTCAATATTTTTCTCTTCAAAATTTAATTTTGCAAAAAGGTATTTTTTTAAATGTGACGACACTATAATAAAATAAATTTGATGAATTTTTAATTGTATTTTGCCATTAGATACATGAATTTTAATTGCAAACTATTTTATAATATTTAAACAATTAGGTTAAAATATAGCAGTACTATTGGCAAAATCAGCTGTAATTATAATTTAAAAAGGGTTCTCTGCATTTAGAGAACCCTTTTTAAACTATAGTAATGGAATAAATCTATTGTTTTGCTTTTCTGTTGTCGTTAATCTTTTTCATTCCGTACCCAACACAACCAGCAATAACCAAGCTTAACCCTCCATCAATTGGAACTGGAGATGGTGGTGGCGGTGGTGGTGGTGGCAAAGATTGAGCAGAAACTTTTAATGCTGCAATAGAAGCAAAAACAACAATAAATAATAAAAATGAATTTTTCATAAAAATAATTTAGATTATTTGATTAAAACTTTCTTAGTTAAGTTACTTGTATTTGATACCATTCTTACAACGTAAACACCTTGAGCAACAACAGGTAAATTGATGTTTGTAATACCAATGTTGGAATAAACTGTTTCTGCAAATACTTGCTTACCGTTTAAGTCTAAAATTTGAACATTCATATTTTGTCCTTGAACTGAGTTTGCAATAGATAAAACATTGTTAGTAGAATAGCAATCCAAACCGTTGTTTGCAACTTCATTAACTCCAGTAGTATTTTCTGGCACTAAATTCAAAAAGAATCTGTTAGAATAAACTGCAGCAGCCAATTCTACATTGTAAGAATTTGTAGTAGTTAATTTAGTTCTTTGGTTTGTTAAGGCGTCTACTAAATAGATTGAATTGTTATTTTCAATATTGGAATATTCTCCAATGTTAAAATTATAGTTACCGTTTGTTTTAACAACTAAATCAAGCGGAATCATTCTTTCAATACCCATTGAGCTAAATTCTTTTATTGCTAATTTGTTGTTTTCTAATACCAATGATAACTCTGGAGTTACGCTTTCAGGTGTAAAAGGTAGTTTTACAACATCAGTTTCAGCATTGTATGTATCCAAACCATTTTCTGAAGAATAAACAGCCAATTGATCAACATTTCCTTCCTGATTTTTAACGTTTAATTTTAATACATTTTTAGGAGAACTGTTGCTTGTTCTATTAAAAAATCCCGCATTTGAACCAAATCTTACAGTATTGTTAATAGAAACAACTCCCGCACTTAATCCAATAACATATATACCTTGAGAAGTATAAATTGTGTCGTTAACACCGTTTGTACCAACTGTGCCATTCCATGATCCATATGCACCAGTAGTACCATTATAAGCGTAATAATACGGTTCTATTGTAGAAGAGTTCAATGATTGAAATAAACTCCATCTTATTGGAGACGGATAAGGATTTCCTAATATATTGAAACCAGCAGTAATTGATTTTGTAATTGGTCCATTATTTACAGGGCCAAAAGCATCAATTGTTTTTGCAGTAGTTGATCCACATGTTGCTGATACTCCTGTAAGAGGAGTTAAAGGAAGTGTGTTTGCACTTTCCCAACCAGTTTCTGGAGATACATTTGTTGCATCGTAAGTCCACACAGTAGGATAGACGTAACCATATGTAACACTTGGATTGTAAGTAAACGGATATGAACCTTGCACTGTAAAATCATCACCCCAAGCTGAGTTGGTTGTAAGACCAGAAACTGGGCAAGATAAAAATCTTTGAGAATAAGGAGTACCAGCAATGTATCTTTCAACATTTACGTTACCGGTTAAAAGTCCATTGTTGTCTCCAGGGATAATTCCTTGACGATTAGCAATTGAACGCAAAGTTAATTGTCCATTACTGTTTAAATCTCCTGCGGTTAAAATTACTTTACCAAATACTGCCACTGGGCTAGATAATGTAGATGAAGAACCAAGTCTATTTATAGTAAGGTCGTTAATTCCATTAGTTTTTAAATTTCCAATTGCACCAGTTCCAGTAAAGCTAACATTTAATTCATACACACCAAATGCAGAAATTGTAGGAGTACCAGAAATTGTACCTGTGAAACTAACATTTAAACCGGCAGCATTAAACTTTAATGTTCCTGCACCTGCTAAATTGTTTAGTGCTAAACTTCTAATTGAACCACCTGTTGCTCCTGAAGCTATAGATAAAGTTGGTAAAAAAGTAATAGCTCCAATACCAGAACCACCAATAACTTGTGCACCTGCTTTAGTAAGATTTACATTTCCTGTACCAGAAGTTAAACTCATTGCAACAGCAGAATTATTTAACACATCGCCAGAGATGTTTATTGCACTTGAACCAGTTCCACTGAACGTAATTTGTCCAGCACTGCCTTGTACTAAGTTTTGCACTGTTAATGAACTAGAAAAAGAAGAAGCCATAACTACATTGATAGTTAAATTTCCATACGTTCTTCCGCTTGCATCAAAACCAGAAACAGTGTTCCATACTTGGTTACTACCAGTTTGGAAAATTACGTTTGATGCAGGAGCTGTTTTTTGAAATGGATTGTTACCTGCATTGTGTGTGTATGAAGAGCCACTGGCAAAAACAACAGAATTATCAATAGCACTAAATCCTCCAAAAGCGGCACCTGTAAATGAAGAACCAGTGGTACAAGCAGAACCAGATCTAAATGTTAAACCATTGGCTAAACCTGCAGTTATTGAGCTACCTAAGTTTAGGGTAACATTACCGTACACATTTCCTGTAGCTGAACTTGCAACAAATAAATTAAGCGACGAAAAAAGTGATATACTTGAACCGGCATCTACTCTAAAATCATCAACACCCGTAACATTACCTGCGATTGTTAAGGTACTTGCTCCTACAGATTGTAAAACAATAGAAGTATTATTATTAACCAACAATCTAGCAATAGTTTGAGGATCTACGTTTGAAACAATTGTATTTGTTGTTCCATTTCCAAAAACTAAAATATCATCGTTTGCTGGTGTTGTTCTAGCTGGAGTCCAGTTTGCAGCTGTGTTAAAGTTAAACGGACCAGCTCCTGTTTTATTCCAATTGTATGTTGTTCCCAAGGCAGATGTTGTGTTGCTTGCATTAGCAGAACTAGAAGTTAAGTAGTTTTGTGCACCTGAGGTACCATTGTATTCTACTAATCTAAAGTGATAAGTTGTGCTAGCATTTAGGCCAGTAACAGTTACTGCTTGCGGAGTACTTCCTACTACATCGGCAACCACAAAATTACCTGAACCTAAATTAACTCCTGTTCCAAAAGCTGAGTTGGCATTATAGGTAAGTCCGTCTGTTGGGTTAACAGAAACTGCAGAACCAGCTCTTGCTATTAACAATCTTCTAGCACCATTTCCTGGATTCAAAGTTAAACCAATAGAATTTGAAGTAGTAGAACCAAACGTGATGCTTCCATTTGAAGATGGTTCACCTACAACAGTTACCCCTAAATCTCCTTGCAAAGATGGAACAGAAAGTTCTCCATTAACCGGGTTTGAAGCCACATAATTTTGAACAACTGTACCTGCGTTGTTAGTTATTTGTAAATTTAACTCGTAGTGCACAGTTCCAGTTGTTGTAATTTGTCCAAGAAAAACTGAGTTTGTTGCAGCAGAGCCCGACATACCAACTACACCTGAAGAAGCCTGAACAAAAATAGAGCCTTCGTTTAATACAAAATTTCCATTAGCAGAATTTGCATTCCCAAAATAACTGTCTAAATATGTTTGTGTTGCAGGATCTGCGGCAACTGTAACATCTTGTAGAGTTCCATCGGTAAAACCGTCTCTAATGCTAATTGCAATTCCTGCGGAAGGATCTGCATTTTGCAAAATACTGGCATTGTTAACCACAGTTCCAGTTGTATTGTCTTCTGTTTTTAAAATACCTACTTGAGAAGTACCAGGGCTTAAATTATTTGTTGCAGCTCCAACGGTAAAGTAAGAATCTAGCATCAAAGAGTTTTGGGCAAGTTGTGCTTTTGTCCAATTTGGTTTTGAGGCTCCTCTAACTGTATGATTGAAGTAAGGTGCGGTACTTACCATTTTTAATTGGTGACCAGAACCACCATAAACCGCTTGCAACTTATATCCTGTTGCTAAATTAGCAAAGAATCTATACGTTACTGCTCCGTTAGGCAAAGTACCTCCCGTAGTATTTGCAGCATCTGAAGAGTTAGTAACATAGTATTTTTCTACTATGATATTCTCTAGGCCTTGTGCAAAGGAAATTTTTCCTAGGACCACAAGTGCCATTGCTATTATTATTTTTTTCATTTTAATTGATTTAATTTATTAATAAATTAATCGCAAGCTTGGTTAAATTCACCTAATAATTGCAAGAAATCTGCGTTGTTTGTTGTTCCATCTAAATTTATATCGGTTGGGCATGGAATAACACCAGTTGTAGCATTAATGATGTTTAATATGGCCCATTCTGATAACCAAGATTTTTGGCCTGGTCTAAAAGCACCTCTGTAGGGAGCTAAATTAAAAAAAGGATCGCTAAGAGGAACTGCGCAAGAAGTTGAAACATCAGCTGGGGTAGAAGGAACTGCATCAAATTTATCGTTGCTTACTATTGTGTTTGTAGAGAAGTTCATATTATAGATGTAATCAAATCCAGCTAATCCTGATCCAGGAGTACCTCCTGCTAAAACAACTACATTTCCGTCTGCTGCAAATTTTGTATCATCCAAACCTGTAGTTATTATGTTTGTGTAATTTGCATTGTCTTCAATTGCTAGAGGAATAGAACAATTTACAAAAGTATTGCACTTTACAATTAACGATCCGCTTGTTCCTGTGAAACCTGCTTGCCAGTTGTGGTATGCTTCGTTGTTTGGTCCACCTGTTCTTGATGTTTTAACTTTGTCAATAACAACTCCTCTGTTGTAGTTTGCAACTATGCAATTATAAACTTCGCCTTCTGTTCTTTCTTTAAAATTAAAGCCTGCATCACCTGTATTGTCTGCGGCTACAGCAGTTTGGTTGCTTCCTATAAACGTACCATTGTAAATTTTTGGATGTGACCTGAAGGTTGTATTTGTTACATTGTCATCTGCATCCGCCTCAATACCATTGTCTACAATGTTATTTAATGGATTTGCGCCATTGTTATTCTGTCTGTTCAATACAAACAAAAACTGAACATTTCCTTTCCATCCTAAATCCCAATCTAAACCGTCGTCATCGCCCCAAAGCATAGAAATATATTTTAGGTTTACTGTACCTCCAAACACTTCAATTCCATCGTCACCGGCAGAAATGATCTCAATGTGATCAATTGTTGTTCCTCTTCCTACAGAAGCAAGAGTCAATGAATTTAACTCATTTCCTGCTGAAATAATATCACCAGCATGACGGATAGAACAATATCTCATGATACCAGAGTTGTCGTTATCGTCTGTACCACCAAACCATGTTCTGCTATCAGCTTCAGCATTAGAAATACCTTCTACAGCACCTGTTCCAGCAGGCTGACCAGCAATTTGCAAACCAGCATCGTTGTTTGGACTAGAAGGAGAAGTTAACAAATTATTGGTTGCTTTACCGCAAATTGCAACTCCACCCCACAATCCTCCTGTGGTTCCTGTACTGGTGTTGGTATTGTTTCCGTCTGTAGATAAATCTCCTAAAATATTATTAGCTGCATTATCTGGAGCAGCAGTAAGAATATCTTTTGCAGCAGTAAAAACGATAGGACATTCTTCTAGTCCTGGAGCAATTATTTTTCCACCTCTTTCAATGATTAATGCAGAAGCTGCTCCAGCACCTGGTGCACCTAAATCGCGCCCTAGGATAACTGTTCCCGGTTCTATTGTAATGGTTTTACCAGTTGGAACATAAATTTTTTGTTTGATAAGGTAATTGAATTGGCAAGTTAAAACAGTGTTTGTGTTTACATCTAATACACCCCCACCAGTTGAAAATTCTGCCGCAGAAAGGTCTTTAAGAGTTCTTGTGTTTACCGGAGGGCAACCACAGGCTGCTCCTAAATTGTTTTGGTTTTGTGCTTCGGAGTTTTGAACTCCTACCGCCACTAATGACGCAACTGCGAACATTTTTAGAATAGATTTTTTCATTTTTTTTTGTTTTTTTGTTTTTAATTGGGTGTGTTTGGTTTTTATTATGTGCCCACAAATATCTAACAGAAGAATAATTTGAAGAAGAAAAGAATGTTATTAAAAAATTAAGGTGTGTTATTAAATTGGGAATTTAATGTTACCAATTTAAAAAAATTGTTACCCAAAACTCAATTGTCTTTTATGCACCTCACACTAAATCCGTAGAATTTATTTTCGTAATGTCTAAAGATAGCGGTGTTTTTATAATCGAGGTGCCTGTAAAACAATTTTTGGGAATCAAATTCTGTAGCGCTCCACCAAAAACCTGTGTACCCGAAACCTGGGTCGCCCCAAACACCATTGAATAACCTATTTGAACCAGCATCTGCAGAAAATCCACTTTCGTTGCTCGGCCATATTTCATCATTTATAATTAGCCAAGATTTTCTACCATACGTTTTTAATTTATTTCCTTCATTTTTTCCCCTCCAGCCAAAGGCATCTGCTGATTCCTGACTTAGCCCTATGTGTTTTTCTAATTCTTTCCATTCTGCATCTGTTGGGATATGCCATCCTTTTGGAGCTAATTTTCTTGAATCTAATACTGCAAAACCATTGTACAATAATCCTGGAGCAAAATTGTTACTTTGATACAAACAGTAAGACGCTCTGTTTTTTACCCAATTAGTATCGTTTTGTCCATCAAAAACAATGGAACTGTCGTTAAAAAGTTTCACTTTTAAGTCTTCTGCCATCCACCATTGATTGCCAATTTTTACTGTTTTGTAGTAATTGTTCTGGATGTCGGCAATGGAATCAAATTGAGGAGAACTTATTTCAATTGGAGTTTCTTTTTTACAACTTGAAGCAAGCAAAGCAAAAAAACCAAAACTGGAGAGTAGAATTTTTTGTACTATAGCTAGAGAGGTTTTTTTCATGAGTTTAATATCTATCTTTTAATAAATACTTTTTTGTAGAAATTTCCATTTCTGTTTAGCTTGAACAAGTATACTCCAGCTTGCAAATTTAATAAGTCTATCTCCTTATAGAAGTCACCATAAGCAGCACCCATAGAAGTTTCTACTTGCACTTCTACTCCGTATAAATTTAGTATAGAATATTTTAATTCTTCTTGCTTTGTAAGCCACATGTTAAAATTTATGTTTTGGCTAGTTGGGTTGGGAAACAAATAAAACTTGTTGGCATCGTCTTCAAATTGAGGGCAAACACTACTCAAATTCCTGTCGTTACAAAATCCAGGATAGCAACACAAAGAAGATAAATTATAATTTGCTTTTGAATTGTAGTTGCAGGCAGAAGTATCCATGCAGCCCAATACTATTTTTGTTTTGCAGGAATCTAAATTATCGCAAGCATAAATATTTTTATATTCCAGGTAATCAGCATCTCTGCAACCGCATACAAAAGGATAGCTGAGGAATGGACTAATTTGTTCACCCTCTAAAAGTGTATCTCCATTTGCAACGTAAGTTACAGTTCTAAAATTATCGCCGTCTGGAATTTCAACCTCCAAATTTAATTTTAAAGTAAGTTCTCCCTTTGTAGATAACTGAGCAATGAGCACTTCATTCTTTTGAGCATTCACACCTGATGATCCGCGAGAACTAAGCCAACCACTGTTATTAGAAATAAATTCTTTAGCTGGTGGTAATGCATAACCAAAAATGGTAGAATCTAACGCAGTTACTTCATTAATTTTTCCATACACAAACCAACTCGTAGAATCTGAAACTTTGTAATCAATGCCATCGGATGTTGTTAATGGAATTCCTATTTGGTTGGTGTTATTAATTAATAATCCAGCCGCAATTTGGCTGCTTCCTCCATCGTTATTGTTTCCCCCAATAAAACTACCGTTGGTATCGTAAATTTTTTGAACACCAAACAATGTATCTCTTGTGGTAATTTGCCCAATAGTAATCCAAGTATCCAGTGCTACCGTATTTTCTTTGAGCAAAAGTCTATTAAAATTTTTTGCTAAGGTTTGCCCATCCACTTTGTTGTTGAAAAAATTTTCTGTGCTTTTAAAAACAAGGGGATGAAATTCGTTTCCAAATACTCTTTTTAATTTGCAATTGGGTTTTAAATCAACAAAAATTCTATATGTTTTTGTTCCTACTTCAACTCCGCCGCCGGTTGTATCTGTTGCGTCATTTGCATCTGAAACATAATACGTTTCAATAATTAAATTTTCTATTTGTGAGAAACCAAGTTTAGAAAATAAAACCAGTAAGAATAAAACGATGTATTTAATTTTTCTTTGTTTCATTGGTTCAAATTATTTTAAAATCTATATGCAAGAGAAACATAATAATTAGTACCAAATCTGTAGGAATCAAAATCTACTAAATATCCTTCTTTGTATTTATAAGATCTGCGTATTGGAGCATTAAAAATATCTTTTACGGTTGCACTTACCACAAAATACTTGCCTAAGGTTTTTGAAACTTTAAAATCAAAAAGGTGACGAGGCATTTCATACACATCAGGAATTAGATCTGGTTGCGATGTTGCAATTGCCAATCTTGGTCCTTGAACATTGTAAGAAGCTGTTAAAACCAATCCTAAGGAATCAAAATTATAGCTTAAAATTCCATTGAGCACATAAGGTGCTTGCCCCGACATTGTTCTTGAAATTGTATCTATTAAAACTTCTTTTTTTACTCCACTTTTAACCTCTAAATTTTTTTGAATAATAGACGTTACAGAATTTGTGAATGTTAAATTTGCTCTAAAATCTAAGCCTTTAACTATTTTTTTTCGTGCGTCAATCTCAATTCCTTTCACTTCTGATTCGTCCGCATTTTGCCAACTAAACCCTTGTGTTGTTTGAACCAGCTCTATGTGATTGAAAAACTTTTTGTAAAACAAACTAACCGAAACATTATCTCCAGATTTAAAGTAGGATTCAAATCTAACATCGAAATTATGAATATCTACCGTTTTTAAACTGGAATTTCCAAAAATATAATTTCTAAATTCGTAATCGTAAATAAAAGTTTCTGTTAGCTCTCTAACGCTTGGCCGAGCAATAGTTTTGCTGTATCCAAGTCTTATATTTGTAGGGGCAGATTCATCCGTTTTTAATTTATAAATGAGGTTTGCACTGGGCAAAAAATTCCATTGTTTAACAATTCCAGGATTAACCATAAATGGTTCTCCAGGTTGAAATCTTCTCTCATCAAAAGCCGCATAACCTAATGAATCGAATTTGAAAACATCCACAAAAATATCTGTTCTTTCTGCTCTAATTCCTGAGGATAGTTTTAGCTTTGGAATTATTGTAAAATCATACAATGCAAACCCAGAAAATACTTTATTATGTCCAACTGTATGGTAACTGTCTAGATTAACTCTAGAATAAGTGGTATTAATGGTAAGTTCTTCTTGCCCACTTGAATTGGTGTAGGTTTGAAATCCAAATTCCTGAGCAGCAAAAAGTTTATCTAAATTGTCTTCAATTAAGGGAATAGGAGAGCTATAGCCACCACCACCAGCCAAGAAATATTCGTATTGACGACTTTCTTTTATACTTTGCATGTAAGAGCCACCAAGTTTTAATTTTCTACTTAAATTTTCTTTTTCAAAAAGTGGTATTTCAAATTTTAACCTTGTATCTAGCAAATCATCAGTTAGGTATCTGTAGAATCTTTTTACAGGCAAAGTTCCTCCAATAGCAATTGAACCGTTTGCCCCCAAACCATACTGCAAATTTTTAAAATCTGGTGCAACACTTTTACCGTTGGTATAGGAAACATTAAAATCTAATTTTGAATTTATTCTAGGAAAAAAATGTTGCGATTTAGCTTGGTAAACAAATTGCCTTCTTTGCTCATAAAATTGGTCTTTGCTTACCAAGTTGAATACTCCGTTTACCGTATCAAAACTTTGCCTAATATTGTTTGTGCCTATAATATTTGGCATAAATATAAACGATACACTGTGGTTAGATTTAATTTTATAAGAGAGTTGAACCAATGCATTCCAACCATTAGTTTCTCTAGTTGTTTTTTGATCTGCTTGTATATCGTATCCAATTATACCTGTAGAATCTAATTGTTGAACTCTATTTAACTTAGAAAGTGGATCATACAATACTGAACTTGAATACCTGAATCCTGCAATAACGCCCAATGGTCTGTTAAATAAATTAATTTGGTTTCCTATGGTAAAACTTTGAGAGAAATTTAAGGGTGCTTTTCTGTTTACTAAATTCCAATTGTTGGGTAAAGATTGACCAAAATCTGCTACTTGCTGGTTGATTGCTTTAAAAGCATTGTTTCTGTTTATGTTGTCTTTATTAAACTCAGCTTTTGCCCTTTCATAAGCAACTGGGTCGTTAATTTCGCCCGATTTCATTAAGCCCAATTGAATCAGGCCCAACTTATAGTAATCATCCGTAAAATTTACATTTTTATCTACACCTATTGAGGCATAATAATCGCCTAAACCAAGCACCTGCATTTGTTGATAGACGGATGGATCGTTTTGGAATTTTTTATATCCATTGTGATTTATGTCTCTTAAATCGCTATCAAAGCCCAACCATTCTGTAGAACTGTGTTGGCTAGAAACATAGTTTTTAAATGTAGATTGAGCATTGTAACCAAAAGTAGTTTCTATGTTTACGGTTAACTTATCCGGGAAATCCTTAGTTTCGATAGAAATTAAAGCACCGCTAAAATCAGATGGCAAATCGGCACTGGCAGTTTTTGTGATAAAAAGATTGTCTATTAAGCTAGCAGGAAATAAATCTAGTTTAATATTGTTGGTCAGAGGATCTAAAGTTGGAATAAGTGAACCATTTATTAAGGTTTTTACATACCTGTCGCCAATTCCCCTAACGGTAATAAACGAACCATTTGTAGAAACACCTGAAACTCTGGCTACAGCTGCTGAAACATTTGCATCACCCGTCTTTTTAATGGTTTCGGAAGAAATAAAATCGATGGTGGTAGAAGAATTAATTTTCATCTTTTCCATGTAAAAATCCCTTGCTTTGTTAACTTTAGCTTCAATTACCACTTCTTTTATTTCTTTTGATATGGGTTTTACATCAAAATTTTTAATTAAAACTTCGCCTTTTTTTAGTGTTATTTTTTCTTCAATTGTTTGGTGACCTAAAACCGAAATTACAATTACAACATTTGTTGTGTCTTCAATTTTTAAAGAGAAATTACCGTCTAAATCTGTGGAGGCAGCCTTTAATTTATTAGATTTTAGGCTAACAATACCACCAATTACCGATTCACCATTTTCGTCGGTTACTTTTCCTCTAATTATTCCTTGAGAAAAAGAAAATTGGGCTATAAATAAAAAGAAACAGGTAAGAAAAACAAATTTCTTATAATTGAAAAGTAGCACTTTACTAGAGAGTAAATTAAATTAAACTTAAATTTTAATTAATTTTTTTGTGCTTATTACTCCCCCAAGATTTAGTTTTATTACATAAACACCTTTAGAGAATTTATTAAAATCTATTTGCTCAGTTTGTATTTCAGAATTTACTTCAAACTCTTTTGAGTAAATTGTTGCCCCCTCTATTGTAGAAATAGTTATGGTATTGTTTTTTGAAAACTTTTCTTTTGATTCTATTTCAACAGAAAAATCATTTTGTATAGGATTTGGATAAATTTTAAATATGGTAGATGGGTTAATTTTTTTCTCTAAATTAAGATTGGTTAGAACTGAAGAATTATAGATTAAAGAACTTAGTTGAATTAGGTCGCCAGTTGGATTTTCTGCCACATACTTTTCTACTCCTCCGCTTGGTGTTCCTAATTGTATGTTTAATTTAAAACTAAATACACCATCAGTGGTAATTTGTGCAATTAATACTTTATTGCTTGCTGCATCTGGTCCTTGTGCACCGCCCAGTGCTGCCCAAGAAGCGTTGTCTGTACTGAGTAAATTTCCTACAGATTCAATTCCAAAAACATTAACTGCTGTTCCAAAGCCCACAAGAGTAACTGATAATGGTGTTCCTGCAATAAGTCCGTCTTGAGCTGTTAATGGAATTCCAGCCTCTGGGTCGTTGCCCAACAGAACCTGTGAAACTGGTCCACAACCACTGCAATCATTTATATTGGTTAAAAGACCATTGTCTTCGGTTTTTAATACGCCAAAGTTGCCGCTGCACGCAGCACCCACAGATAACCAAGAGTCTAACATTACCGTATTGTTTGCTGCTTGACTTTTGCTAAATGTAGGAGTTGTATTTCCAAAATCCATGTTATTAAAAAACAAAGTGGTAGTTTCCATTCTTAATTCGTGTCCTGTAAGACCATAAGCTGCTTGAAACGTATAACCTGGCAGCATGTCAACATAAATTCTATACGTTACAGAACCAACAGGCAAGACACCGCCAATAGCATCTGCATTTGCATCGTTTGCATTAGATATGTAATATTTTTCTACAATAATATTTTCTAATCCATTTTGGGCAAATGAAGAAGAGATTAGAAGACAAGAGCTGATGAACAAGAATATTTTTTTCATTTTATAGAATTTTATTTTTTTGTAAAAGTATTTTTTTAACAATTGTTTAAATCAAAGCACACGTTAAGAAATTATTATTAAAGAATGGCTTTGTTAGGTTTAATTTTGGATTTATGTTATTTAATAATTTTTGATCTAGAGATAAAGTTATCTGCTTTTATTTCTAAAAAATAGATGCCATCAGACAATTCTGAAGAATCTATTTTATATAATTCAGCGTTATTAAAGGTTTCGTATTTAATTGTTTTTACTACTCTCCCCTCTGATGAGAACAATGTAGCAACTGCATTGCTTAATTTTTTATTTTCTAGCAACTGAATATAGAAAAAATCTTTCACTGGGTTAGGGTACAACAAAATACTGCTAGTAGCAGAATTACTGTATTTTGTAAATGCAGACGAAGTAGAATCTGGAATGGCAGTATAAGTTAAACTCTCCAATAAAATTTCGTCAGGCATTGGATTTTTAGCTACGTAGTTCTGAACATCTCCATTTGGAGTTCCTATTTGAATGTTTAATTCAAAAGAAAAAATACCATCTGTTGTAAATTGTCCAATTATTACTTTATTGCTGAGACTGTCTGGTCCAACTGCTCCACCTAAAACAGCCCAAGAGCCATTGTACGTTGAAATAAGTTGTCCGTTTGGTCCTACATTTTCACTACCAAGAATTGCAATTTCTGAATCTAATCCAAGAAAAGTTACGCTCTGAGGCGAACCAGCAATTAATCCATCTTGTTGGTTTAATGGGATGCCGCAACTTGTATCGGCGTTCATTAAGATATTATCAATATTGACAACAGTCATAATACTGTCGTCTTCACTTTTTAGAATTCCAAAATTACCCGCACAAGCAGCACCTCCAGACAACCAAGAATCAAGCATTACCGTGTTTGTTTTAGCGTGATTTTTTGTGTAAGTGGGTGAAGTATTTCCTCTAACTTCATGGTTAAAAAATTTTGTTGAAGTTGAAATTCTTAGTTCGTGGTCACCAGCGCTAATAATTCCTGCGGGTTTTCTGTCTATCCCATAACCTGCCTGAAACGTGTACCCTGGCAATAGGTCGGCATAAATTCTATAGGTTACCGAACCAACAGGCAATACTCCTCCATCTGCATTGGCAACAGTATCAAGAGCAGAAGACTTGTAATATTTTTCTACAATAATGTTCTCAAGCCCGTTTTGAGCAAAGGAAAGAGAAGATATTAAGAGTACTATTGAAGTAAAAATTTGTTTCATAATTTTTTTTTGCGAAACTATATTTCTAAATTTTTAGAATCTTCTCTTTAGGTTAAGTAAATGTTAATTAATTATTAATATCAATTATTTGAGTGGGTGAAAAAACCTAAAACTCTTTCCAAAAATCAACCAGGAAAAATTAAAGGTGAATAAGAAAAATTATATGCATAACAATAAAATTTCACGACTATTTTATGAAGATTTTGTGATAACATTTTTGTACCAAAATCCAGATTCCTTAACTATTCTATTTTGAGTTTCAAAGTCAACATGTATTAATCCAAATGTTGGATAATAACCTTCTGCCCACTCAAAATTATCTGTTGCCGACCAAACAAAATAACCGTCTAAAGGAACACCTTCTGCTTTTGCTTTAAGGCACATGCTCAAATAATTTTTTAAAAAGTGTATTCTTTGATGATCCTTAATTTTTCCATTAACTATTTCGTCTGCAAAGGAGGCACCATTTTCTGTAACAACAATAGATTTTATTAATTTATAATCGGCCACTTTTTTTAAAATCCTATAAATTGACTCTGGATAAATTTCCCATTGCATGGTGGTTATTGGAACGTTTCTTTTATTTGCAGGTATAATTTTGGCGTTTAAATAGGGAGTAAAAAAAGAATGTTGCACTACCTCTTTGGTGTAATTTTGAACTCCTACAAAATCCGGGATTTGAAACAATAATTTTTCATCGCCAGCCATCATGTAATTATCTATACTTCGCAAAAACGGAATTTCTTTCACTGGATATCCATAACCTAATAAAGGTTCAATAAACAATCTGTTTACTAGGGCATCTGCCTTTAATGCAGCTTTTCTATCCCTTTCCTTTTCGCTATGTGATTCTATGTGCGAAAATGAAAATGTAGTTCCAACATTGGAATTTTTTAGTTGACTTTTAAGTACTCGTATCCCTTGTGCCTGGCATATAGCTGCATGATGCAATGCAGGAAGAAAATTTTTTAATCCCTTTTTACCGGGAGCATGAACCCCCAAAAAATAACCCGCCCCTGTAAAAACAATTGGTTCATTTAATACCATCCAATTTACAATTCTGTCACCAAACAAATCTGCACAGGTTGCAACATAATCTACAAAATGGTTTACTATTTCTCTGTTTTTCCAACCTCCATTTTGTTCCAGTTTATAAGGTAAGTCCCAATGGTATAAAGTAATCCACGGAGTAATATTTTTAGCTAAACAATAATCAAACATCCTGTTGTAAAAATCTACTCCTTCTTGATTAATTTTACCACTTCCTGTTGGAAAAATTCTTGGCCAACTAATAGATGTTCTAAAGTTTGGAATTTTTAAATCAGCAATTAAATCAATATCGGTTTTGTAGTTGTTGTAAAAATCGGCAGCAATAAAAGGGTGATGACCATTATTTATTTTCTTTTTTTGTTTAGAAAAAACATCCCAAATAGATAACCCTTTCCCTTCGGAATCATGCGAGCCTTCTGTTTGCAAGGCCGAAGAGGAAACTCCCCAATTGAAATTTGCACCAGTTGTTTTTAATAAATCATTAAATTCTTTGTCTTCAAAATTCATGTGATTTTACAAGTGATTATTTACAATAACGGAGATAATTGATTGAGCATTATCAGGGAAATTTACTTTACTATTTTTTCCATTTTCTATCCAATCTGTTATTTCATCCACTTTGTTTTCTTTAAATTTTTTTATTTTTTTAACTCCCATACTTTGCAGCATAGCCGCATTATATTTTTGCTCTATTTGACCTTTCATGGGCACTACCAATAATTTTTTATTTAAAAAGAGAGCTTCGGAAGTAGCACCAAATCCTGCATTGCAAACAACACCATTTGATTCTGCCATACTTTTTTGAAAGGAGGTTTTATCAATTGGGAAAAAGTTTAAATTTTTTTCTTGATAAACTTTATTGGAATGTTTGCTAAAAATATGAAATTCCGTTTCGGTAATATTTTTCAAAACTTTTAGTATTTTTTTATCAGAATAAGCAGGTAAATAAACCGTGATGTGGTTTTTGTTTTCCACACTAGTTTTTCTTATTTCTTTTGGAATAATAGGAGTAAAAATATTTTTATCAAATGATTTAAAATGCAAACCATAATTATGCGATGTTGGTGCATAATTCTCTAGAACAAATTTCCCCAGCCAGTCAACGTTTTTTGGTTTTGGAGATTTAGGGTGAAGTGTAACACATTGGTTGCTTAAACCGATACAATCTATCTTTTTTATTCGTGCTGCCCAAGCAGAAACAGGTTCAAAATCGCTTACAACTAAATCGTATTTTTCTATAGGGAAATTTGAAATTTCTTCTCTCAAATTTTTTACTTTAAACTGCAAAAAAGTTCTCCAATAATCTATACCACCATTTTTTCCAAAAACAAATCCAAGTCCTTTAAATTTATACTTTATATCGTAAGGAATTTTTATTTCGCTGTGGCTTCCACTCAACAACAAATCTACACTACCATATTTTTTTAATTCGGGAATAATTTCTAGTGCTCTTGTAATGTGGCCATTTCCGGTAGCCTGAATTCCGTATAAAATTTTTGGCATTTAATCTATCTTGGCAACTTTCAGTTCAATCATCAACTCCTGAAACAGTTCGTTGTATGTTAACTCTGCTTTATTTACGCCCTTCATTTTTAGATTTTGAGCAAAAATATCTTCCTGGTATTTATACAAACTCCAAGCACCTTGGTTGTATTCTAGAGCAGTTAAATTCTCTACCCAATCTCCACTGTTTAGGTATAAAACTGAGCCTTCTTCATTGGTAATTGTTTTTATTTCTGGTTTATGGATATGCCCACAAACAACATAGTCATAGTTTCCTGAAATAGCAATATCAGTACACGTTTTTTCGAAGTTATTGATAAACTTCACTGCAGATTTTACACTGTCCTTAATAGTTTTTGAAAGTGAAATTTTTCCTTTTCCCATTTTCTCAGAGAAAAAGTTAATAAATCGGTTCAATAAAATTAATAAATCATAGCCTACAGAACCAAGTTTGGTAAGCCATTTGGAATGTTGCATACTCACGTCAAAAACATCACCATGAAAAACCCAGGCTTTTTTGCCATCCAAATTTAAAACTAGTTTGTTTACAATTTTGAAACTCCCCAATTTAAACCCTACAAACTTCCGCATCATTTCGTCGTGGTTACCAGTAACGTAGTAAATTTTTACCCCTTTAGCCATCATCGCCGAAAGTTGTTTGATCACTTTCATGTGATTCTTGGGCCAATAGCGTTTGCTGAATTGCCAGATATCAATAATATCGCCATTTAAAATTAATGTTTCTGGTTTAATGGATTTTAAGTACCGCAACAGTTCATTGGCATGGCAACCATAAGTACCTAAGTGTACATCGGAAATTACTGCTACTTCTAATTTCCTTTTGTTTGATTTTCCCATTTTTTTAAGAAAGATGGTTTGATTTAAAAAATCTAAATGGAGAGAAAAAGGATGAAAATGAAAAAAGAAACAAATCCACTGTCCAAATAATAAAATTGTGCTGAGTCTTCTTAATTTTTTGTAGCATATAAATTAGTTTTACAAAACAATGAAGATATATCTTGTTGTAGGTTATCAAACTGTAAAGAAAACATTAATCTATTTAAGTGAGGTTATTGTATATCAAGTTGTTAATAAGTTTCTCCTAAAAAATTATACCAACAACAAGTATAATTTTTTACATGATTTTTAATGTTGCTGGTGTATTAGTATTTGCTTTGACTATTCCTTAGTTCCAAAAAATTCTTAATAAAGCGTTACCTGATAAAACAAATTAAACTTGGTGTTTTTGGGAAATTTCATTTTGAAATTAACTATTCTATTTATTCGCTTTACTAGAATACTAATTTTAAGCTTTGATTAAGAAAGACTTTTATTTTAATAAACTTAACAAATTGATTTGTTGAAAAATTATTTTTTAAAGAGTGTATATGAAATAAATGAGATAGCAAACACTAATCCAAAAGAGGCTGGGAGTATCCATAAATAAGAATAAGGTGTACTTTGCCAATAAAGTGTGATAAATACCTGAATAGAGCCAAAAATGTAAACTCCAGCTGTAATTAAACCCACCTTAATACCCCATCTTCTTCCATTTAATATTCCAGACGATGTTATTAAAGAGAGTGGTGCGGTGACAACTAAATCAGACATTGGCAATAAAAATAAATCGAGGCTATCTATAGAGAACAACCACCCACTTCCCCATGCAAACAATGAACTTACCACACAAAAAATCCCAGTTAGCAAAAATAAATATCCGTAATTTTTTTCTGCCGGTTTATTATTATTTCTTATGTAATTCATATATCTATCTCATCTGCAACCAAGTCAACTGCTAAAATACTACAATCGGTATTTGCGTTTGTATCTTGTGTAGAATATTTATAACATTTTTCTGTGATTATGTTTTCTAAACCATTTTGAGCAAATGAAAGAGAAAATATAAGTAATGTAGTAGAAGTAAAAATTTGTTTCATATTTTTTGCGAAACTAAACTTCTTATTTCTATCTATTTTCGTTTTCCGTTAACTTAATGTTATAGAATTACAAAAATTGAATCTGATTGTTTAAGTAAATTTTGAGCGAAATGCCAAAAATTATACTCGAAAAAATTAAATGTACGGGCTGAAAAAAGGCAGGTATAGCGGCATAATTTAAAATTAAACCCACAAAAAATTCTGCTCCAACAGCAATCAATAACAAATTTGGGAGGATAGAATACTTTGTGTTGTTTTCTTTTATTTTTTTTGATTCGTAATAAACATAAAAACACAATCCAATTAAAATTGCAGCTAAAGTTTTATGGACATCAAAAATCCAATTTAAATTTAGACTCCATTTGTCTCTAAACGAGTTTCCAAACTGCAAAGCTATTTCATCAATTTGTTGCCTTACTTGTGTTCCTAAAAGTATTTGTACAATGCATAAAAAAAGCAATAAGAAAGTAGCTTTTTTTAAAGTGTTAGTTTTTAATTTTTCTTTATGAGTAGTGGAATTTACACTATGATACTGGTAAATTAATGCCGCTAAAATAATAAGTGCAAAAACCATGTGAACGGTAATTTTTACAGGTGCCAAATTACTAGAAACTACTTTAGCGCCAAGCCACGCTTGAAAAAGTGTTGCTAAAAAAACTACAATAGAAAAGATATACATTTTTGAAAATTCTTTCCTTACTAAAAAGGAGAAAATTAAAACACCCAACACTAAAAAACCCATTACTACACCCAAGAGTCTGTTGATGTATTCTACCCAAGTATGCAAGGCATTAAAATCTGCAATTTCTTTTCCTTGCACCTTAAAAACTTCTTTGTAATTTTCTGGAAGCTGAGATATATCTGTTGGAGGAATGTATTGCCCAAAACATTTTGGCCAATCGGGGCAACCCATTCCACTGCCAGTTGCTCTTACTATTGAGCCAGCAAGAATTACTAGGTAAGTTACGATGATGGAAAAAAAAATTAAACGAGAAAAAATTTTAATCCTTTTATTCATTTATGTTATTTAACTCGTTTCATGTTGAGTTCTTTTGCAGGTGCTATTACCATTGGAAACTTCTCAATTAGTACGTTGCTTGTATCTAAGCCAAAAGCCTTTTCTTCGGACAAGCTCAAATATTTTAAAAGGAAATAAATTTTCATTACCACTTTTTCATAAAAAGGCAATTCGTTTTCGTTGGACAAAAATTTCTCAATTACCACAAATCTAAAATCTCCAATTACATTGTTCTTATTTAAAGATTCGTATCTGCTTCTAATATCTACTTCCTTATTTTGAACCATGTCTTGAACTACTTTTCTAAACATCAAATTAATTCTTGGTGCAATTCTAAAACCCAATTTAAAATCTATTCTTATAACATCGTCTTGCACCATGTGGTTCACTTTATACTCACATAAATAGGGTTCATCTACCACATCAACATGCAAAAACCAATAAATATCCGCCCTTTTGGGCTGTCTTTGCAAAATAGAATAAATAATCTTCGATTCAATTTCATCTTTTCTGTCGGCACTGGTTAAATAAACTAAATGAGTAGCATATTTAGGGATGGAAGAATCATTGCTTAAATCTTTTAATAAAGTTAAATAATCAGTTATTGGTACAAACTCTACGTACCTGTTTTTTATTTTTCTTGCTTCGTACCACACCCACATTGTAGCAAACAAAATAAAACCCACAATAAGTGTTACATACCCTCCATGAGAAAATTTGCCCATGTTTGCAACCAAAAAGCCTATTTCAATAAATGCATAAACAGCAATACTAACTGTTATAAAAATCCTGTTGTATCGTTTTAAAATCATGTAATAGTTTAGCAAAGAGGTGGTCATCATCATAGTTATAACAATAGCCAAACCATAGGCAGCTCCCATGTTTGAAGATTCCTTGAATATGAGCACAATAACTAAACAACCAAACATCAATAACCAATTTATTGATGGAATGTAGAGTTGTCCCTTGGTTTCAGTTGGGTACACTACTTTTACTTTGGGCCAAAAGTTAAGTCTTATTGCCTCATTTATTAAAGTAAATGATCCACTTATTAATGCTTGGGATGCAATAATTGCAGCACTAGTTGCTATTACAATTCCAATAATTGTAAACCATTCTGGCATAATGCTAAAAAAGGGATTTCCTCCTTTAAAATCAGTCATTTTCTGACCTTCGTGAGCAATCAACCAAGCTCCTTGTCCAAAATAATTTAACACTAATGTTGTTTTAACATATATCCATGTTACACGTATATTTTTTTTTCCGCAATGCCCTAAATCCGAGTATAAAGCTTCTGCTCCTGTAGTACACAAAAAAACTGCACCTAAAAGTAGCAATGCATTTGGATTGTTTGCTATAACTAAATATGCATAATAAGGGTTTAGTGCTTTTAAAACAGAGATATCAGAACTTAACTGAGCAACACCAAGAACAGCAATCATTGTAAACCAAATTAACATCATTGGACCAAATAATTTGCCAATTATTTTCGTTCCAAACTGTTGTATAAAAAACAGAACAAAAATTATTGCGATCGTTATTGGTATTGTTGGTATTTCTGAATTAAAAATCCTGAGTCCTTCAATAGCTGATGCAACAGAAATTGGTGGAGTAATCATTCCATCGGCCAACAAGGTGCTGCCACCAATTATTGCCGGAAATATTAACCATTTATTTTTTGTTCTTCTAACAAGTGCATACAGAGAAAATATACCTCCTTCTCCCTTATTATCTGCCCTAAGCGTAAGAATTACATACTTTATAGTAGTTTGCAATGTTAAAGTCCAAAAAATGCAAGAAATTGCTCCTAATACATAGTTTTTTTCTATTGGATTTTCTCCTACAATTTCTTTTAAAACATAGAGTGGCGAAGTTCCAATATCGCCATAAATTATCCCTAATGTAACCAACAGACTTGCTGCAGTAATTTTAGAAAAATGATTGTGATGTGATGACATTAAAATAAAATAGGACGCAAAATTACAATTAAAACAAATGAATGGGCAAAAAAAAAGTCAGACTTTTTAGTCTGACTTTAGAATTCCGTGAGTAGAAAAATTATTCTACTTTGTTTGCTTTACGTCTATCGTTTAGTTTTTTTGCTCCGTAACCTACGCAACCAGCAATAACCAAACTTAAACCTCCGTCAATTGGAACGGGTGAAGGTGGTGGTGGTGGTGGTGGTGGAAGAGATTGTGCAAAACCTGTATAAGCTGCACAAACCAAAACTAATAGAACAGCAAGTGTAATTAGATTTTTCATGTTGTTTTGTTGTTTAAATTTCATTTCTACTTTGCAAATATAAAATTAATAAATTAAATTAACAAATATTTTTTTAATTTATTTCTGTTTTTAAAAGGTAATTGATAGGATATTTTAAGGAGTTTTATTTAACTAATTGATTTTTAATTAATTTAATTTAAAGGAGCCGAAAAAATCCGACTCCTTTAAAAAAATAATTATTGGTTTAGTACTACTTTTTGGTTTACTACTTTTCCATTGCTAGTAAGTTTCACCAAATATGTACCGTAAACAGCGTTTGGCACCTCAAATGCTACTCTGCCAGATTTGCCGGAGAAATTAGAAGTATAAATAGTTTTTCCTACTAAATCTATTACTTCTATTGTTCCATTGCTTTCGCTTGTTATATTAACAAATACAGTGCTATTAGCTGCGTATACTCCCAATTCATTAGCTGCTTTTGCTACGCTTGGTTTCTCAAAATGCAAGAAGAATCTACTTCCACTGTTTCCAGCGCTAACTGTTGCAGTGTATGAGCCTCTAGCTTTTAGGTCAGTAAACGTTCCTAAGGTAGCATCTTCTAGGTAGATGTTTTCATATCTCTCTTGTAAATCTGACAAATTAAGTTTGATGTTTACTTCTCCTGCATTTGGTGCAACTATTTGAACAGGAATAACTTGCTCTGTGTTAAATTTATCTAGTGCATTTATGGCAAGTGGTGTGTTGTCTGCACTTAAGGTAAAGGCTAAGATGTTTGGATTCATCGCGTTTAGCAATTTTTTGGCATCCACTTGTTCATCGTAGTTTTCTGTTGCTTCTGCATTTGTCATCACTACTGCTTCGTCTGTGTAGCCATTGCTGCTCACTTCCAATCTTATTAAACCTTCCGGCGCTGAAAAGAAATTTGCTGCCTGAGAAGTGGTTCTCATTGTATTGTTAAAGTTTACGGTACCAGATGGAGCTACAGCTGGCTTAGCAAATACAAAGAAAGATTGTGAATGTGCAATTACGTCACTAGATAAAGCACCCGCAGGATTGTTTGTCCAGGCAGTTCCATTGTAAGAAGCGTATGTGCTGCTGGCAGGATTCCAAATGTACAACACAGGAAGAATAGTGGCTGAGTTGGCATTAGCAAAAGAGTTAAAATTAATAGATGATGGATAAGGGTTACCAATCAAATTCAATCCGTCGTCAGTATATGTTATTGTTCTGTCAATTGATCCATTGTTTGCTACCCCATTAATGTCAATTATTCGGGTTGACGTAACTTTTGCAGAGAAACCTTGTCCTTTTGCTAATGTTGTTCCTCCTGCACCTGTCCAACCTGGCGTATAAATACCGGTTAAGGCTTCGTTCCATGTCCAGGTGCTAGGGAATGTAGATGGTTGAGTAACGTTGGGACTGCTGTTGTACACATAATTTGAAGGATTTCCTACAACTGGTAAGTCGTCGTTGTAGTTACTAGAAACTGTACCCACCATGTCTACTGGGCTAGCCAAATAGTGGTCTACACCTGCAGTTGCGCTGGCAAGAACCACTCTTCTCTCTACATTAACATTTCCTGATAGTGATCCGGTATAACCACCGCTAAAGTTGTTTACATAACCTGTAAGACCGGCTTCAGAAAATAAGGTCAGGTTGTTGTTTGTAGTTACTACTCCTTGTTGCAAGTCTAATCCTCCAACTCTTGTGGCAGCTGTAATATTTACTCCTGCAGTGTTGTTTACCCTTAGGTTGTTAAATCTAACAGTAGTATTTATTGCTTGTGCGGAGGAACCGTTTAGAACTGTCCAACCCAAACCTCCCACTGTATTGTTTGCTGTTTGTAAATACCTGCTTATAGACAAAGTATTGGAAGTATTAATGCTTAAACCTGCTCCGCTTGACATTATTAGACCTCTAATTTGTTCATTGCTGCTCACCACTGGTGCATTGGTAACCTGACGAATTAATACAGATTTATTTAAATCAGGCACTGTTACTGCTGTGGCATCACCGTTTAACCAATTGCTTGGATTGGCAAATGCTGTGCTTGAAGAGCCGGTCCAAGTTAAACCAGGGGCAACGTTAATTCTTAATTCTTGCGCTACTGTATTTGGGTCTGAAACATTTGCTTTAGATTTTGCAATTCTAATCCATGCATACTCTCCCGGAGTTAATCCTGTTGCATACACATAAGAGTGGTTGCCTGCTGCTCCGGTGCTGTTGCACGCAATAGAAGGAGAGTTGGTGCAAGAACCGCCCGGTGCATAATGTATAGAAACTAAAGTTCTTTGGATATTTAAGCTGGAAGTACTATTAGTTCCTGCGGCGGTTGTAACATGTAATTCGCCACTGGCAGGCACTTGAACTCTTCTGTACACATCTCTTTCTACTACTGCGCAAGGTATACCGGCACTGGCAGTAGAACCTATTAAAGATATTGTTGTCCATGCTCCTGTTGAGTTTACGGCAATATCTGTAGCACCACAAATAAGGTCAGTAAGATTGGTGCAAACGGTAAGTGTTGTTGGAATACTTGCGGGTGTAGTGCACAAACTGGTATTGTTGGTTGCAGTAACAGAATAAGAAGATGTTACAAACGGAACTGCCCAAACCTCCGTAACGTTTTGGTTGGTATAGGGCGTGGTAAATGCTGCATCAACATATAAATCTGTAGCAGGCGACCATAAATAAGTAGTATTGGCCTCACTATTAGATACCGTAAGTTTTCTTGCAACACCGTTGCCATCGTTACAGATAGCATTTGGCCCTAAAGTTAACGCTACTGTTGGTCTTGGTTTAACATTAATAACATAATCAACTGTTGTCTGCACTAAGTTACAAGGAGCATTGCCAGTTGCTGTCATACGAAGAATAACATTTTGTCCTGCGTCTCCTGAATTACATTGATAAGTTGGAGCAAAAGAAGACCCCCCTGAATTTATGCTGCCAGCACCAGAAACAATTGACCAAGAAACTGAATTTACATTGGTTGCAGATACTCCTGAAACAGTAACAATGCCATTTTCGCAACTTACTGCATGTGGAGCAGAACCTGTTACAGAAGCTGTTGGTGCTGTTCCAACGCTAACATTGGCGGTGGATACTGCGTTTGAACACGGTGAATTAGACACTGTTAAGGTTAATACAACAGTATTTCCTGCATCACCTGCTGCTGCGGTATAGGTTGGTGCAAGCAGAGTAGATGTTGCACCTGGTACACCAAAACCATTGTTTGCAAACAGCCCTGCTCCACTGCGTGTCCATAATATTGTGCCATTGCTTGCACTTGAACCTGTTACTGTAAAAGTTCCATTCTGACAAATAGAGCCATTGCTGCCTGCAGAAGCAGTAGGAATAGCTTTTACAACTACTGTATGAGTTGCAGTTGCATTGGCACAAGGTGCATTTGAAACTGTCATGGTTAAGGTTCTTGTTAAACCTGCATCGCTTGCGGCTGCAACATAGGTAGGTGTTAATAAAGTTGAAGTAGCACCTGGATTTCCTGTTCCATCATCTGCAAATTGTCCTGAACCATTGTGTGTCCATAAAATTGTTCCATTTGTTGCAGTAGCAGAAGGTACTGTTGCAGTTCCATTTTCACAAATTGTTTGGCTGCCACCTGCAACTGCAGTAGGTAATGAACTTACAGATAAAGTAGCACTATTGCTAGAGTTGAATGTTTTGGTACAGTTTGGCGAAATGTCTGTTCTTGAGAGACTCGTTACATACAAGTTTTGACCATTTAAAAAATTACTCAATGGTCCAGATAAAAAAGTTCCGATTCCTCCAGTAGAAACTACACCAGTAGCAGGTGTTTGAGCAGTTGCTGAACCTTGTGTTGAACCAATGGAGTAGGCTACTGTAAATGTGGCCCCTGGTATTAAACCATTAAGCGTAACTGTGGAAGTACTGCCTTCACAAGCAGAAGAAACGGTTACTCCAGAAAGTGTAGGATCTAAAGTAGCAGCAACAAAAGAAGAAGGCAACACATTTAAAGTTGTTGTAATTGTGTTGGCTCCTGTATTTAACGTAGCAGGTAAAACTGCAGTTCCAGTTGTTGTGTACAAACCTAAAGTAGATTCCGTTATTCCATTTAATTCACCAGCAAGCGTTGGAACATATCTGTAAACAACAGTAGCATTTAAACCAGCATTTGTGGTTGGAGTAACAGTAAAGTTTCTTTTAACACTCGCACCATAGCAACCAATAACTTTACTTACACCTGTTTCTCTTAAAACAACAGTAGAACCTGGTGCAGCACCTGCTGCATTTATTTCAAGGCCAAGACCACCAAATGTTTCATTGGTTGCAGAGGCAAGAACTCTTGTTGTTTGAACTAAACCGTTTACATAAGCTGCAGCAGTTTCTGTAATTGTAGCAGTATTGCTTAAAATAAATTTGTTTGTACCTGTAGTTGTAATGACTCCAGATGAAACATTTAAGTTAGGCGAAGCAGTTCCTGTAATATTAATATTTCCTGAAGATAAAGTAAGACCAGATGCATTGCTTAATTTCACAATATTGAAATTGTCTCCAGCCGTATTAGAAGTGCTATAGCTTTGAGGAGCAGTTCCATTAAATTCAAGAGTTGCATTGGCAGCAGAAAAAATGGCAGCAGTTCTATTGTTAGTAATATTTCCACCAACTTTTAAAGTATTGCCAAACATTCTTATTGAACCAGTCATTGTTCCTGTATTTACTGTTAAGTTTCCTTTGATAGTAATATTTGCTGAACCTGTCCCTGGTTGGAAATCAATATTGGTACAACCGTTAGGGGCAATTACCAAATTGTTTAATTGGGCATTAATTACGCCTTGATTGCTATTGTCATCTTCAATTTTAGGGGAAACAGATAAAGCTGTACCTTCCATTGAAACTGTACCTGTTAGGTTATAGTTAGATGAAGCACCTTTCATTCCAAGGTTATTGGAAACAGCAATTGTATTTCCACCATCTGAAAATACTGCAGAACCTGTTACATCAAAGAAAATAGAACCTGAAGTTCCAACCGGAGTGGCAAGGGTTGAACCTCCTGTTCCAGTAGTACTTAAATTACCACCTAAAGTCATATTTGCAGAACCAGTAATAACAAAGTTCATGTTTCCATTAACATTTCCTCTTAATAATGATCCTGTTCCTGTGGTGATTGAAGAAGTACCTGAATAAGTAAATGTGGTAAAGAAACCAGACTGGTTAAACGTCTCTACAGTAGTGTTTGCAGCAATATTAAAAATACCGGCTGATTTGGTTGAAGTAATGCTGAAAAAACGCATAGTTCCAGATGGATAAGAAAGCGTTTGATTTCCATTTCCAGAGGTAATTAGACTGAATATATTTCCAGAATTTTGTGGAGATGCAACACCAAAAGTGGCACCATTTAATCCTGATAGATTACCTGTCAATTGCACATAAGTAAAAGGAGCTGTATTGGTGCCTATAGCATTTGCTCCATTTACTACAAGGTCGCCTGCAACTACCAAAGGCAAAGAAGTGCCGGTAGAAGGAAGTGTAAATGTTGGTGCACCTGCAGACCCTAACAAAGTAAGGTTATGGTATGCCACATTTGCAACGTTGGCAGCACCAGTCTGATTGTAGACAACAGTACTTCCTGATGCCAATTGGCCAAGTGTTGGAACTGTGGCATTTTGCAATGTCAATGTTCCTAAATTGTTCACTCTTGTTTGAACTGCAGAATAGGTAGCAGCTGCTGCAACGGTGAAGTTGGTTGATGAAGAACCATCTCCTACTCTAACAGAAGTGTTTAAACCAGAAACTGTCCAGGTACCAGAAAGTGTTACTGTGGCATTATTAGCAATTACAAAGCCTTGGTTGGAAGTCACAAAATCTAGAGGCTGAGTTCCTCCCAAGCCATTGGTGTTTGTACTCCAGTCAGCAGTGTTTGAAAGTGTTCCACCATTTCTTAGGTAGAAAAGAGTTGGATTAATTCCACTTCCTGTGATAGGAACCAAAACATTGGTAGCACTTGAACCAGCAGAAGAAACAGTAACGTTTCCTGCAAAAGTTGCTACCGAACCTGGGGCAAATTGAATGTAAAAAGGAGCATTGACAACACCAGCTGTTACATTGGAAGTTGCAGATGTTGAACTGAATGGTCCAGTTGAATTTGTAGAAACAAAATAACCCGATGGAACCGAAACAGTAAGGTTTGTTGCTGCTCCTAAATTATAACCAGAAGCATTAAATGTTTGTACGGTTGAAACCTGACCAACTTCAGTGGTTGGAAATACAAATGTATTTGCTGTTGAAAAAAGTTTTGGAGCAGCTGTAGCTATTGGAGCAAAAGCAACACCTCTGAAAATTCTGTTGGAACCTGCTGTTGCAAGCAATGTTCCTGAGTTACCTGATGTTTGCCCATTGTCCACAATCCTAATTACAGTATTTGGAGTGGTCTCGTTAGTGGTTACATAAAGCACTGGAACAGATCCTGACCAATCAACTGTTACTCCACGAGCACCAGCTGTGGTAGAACGCATTTGCAATGCATATTGAAAAACCCATGCAGAACCGCTCCAAGTATATTTTAAAATACCACCGCCCGAAGTTGTTTGTGGACCAGGAGTTGTAGAAATATAAACAGCATCATTGGCTACATACATGATGGTTGAGGCAGGATTGATAGAAAAAGCATAAGGATTAGATGCTGCAACCAATGCTGTACCGCTTGTTGCTGCAGTTGGTAAACCTCCTGTACTTGCATTTAACTGGTAGACTCCGGCTGGAGCAGAACCAGTAGAATAATACAAATTATTGTTGAAGATATTTACAACCCTTTGGTTACCAGTGATTAGTGCTGTTGATGTAGTAGAAGCAGCATCAAACACATAGTTGATACCACCGTTTCCTCCCATCCAATAAGAAAACCCATTGGATACCAGTGAACGGTAATTGCTTCCTGAAAAAACATTCAATGTTGTTGGAGAAGTAGCAACTCTACTTGGCGATACTAGACCTATAGTTCTACCATTTGTTGGCAAAGAAGTTGAAACCGAAGAAGCAACCGCAACACCAAGATTTGAATTGAAACCTGGAACATTAAGCATAGTTCCATCGGCACTTCGGTTCAAATAACCCTGAGAGGTTCCTGTTCCTGATTCTACTACATTGTAGTTAGGACTAGTTGGTGCAGTAGCCAATGCAAGCATTGGGGTAGTTGAGAAAGCAGTGGTCTGGTTTGTGGTTGGAAAATACTCAGCAATGTTAACCGGAAGTGCATTTCCAGAAGGAACAGTGCCATCACCAACTACTTCAACAAGAATATTTCCCGTTGTAAAGGTAGAAGCCTGTGCAATAATGACCTGGTTTCCACCAACAGCTATTGAACCTGTTGGTGAACCAGCGGCGAAAGTTAAAGTATGATTGCCGATGTTCAGTGTATTTCCTACCACAGCACCTGCTGGTAAGCTTGCTGTAATCCAGAAGTATCCTGTATTGCCTGCAGTAATTGCAGTGGTTAAGCCACTAAAAGTAGCTGTTGCTCCAGAAGCAGGGATAGAGGTAATGCTTGAACCTATCTGTAAGGCGGAGCTAAAGAAATTGCCTGCTGGATTGTACCAAAGTTTGAAGTTGGTAATATTTGAACTGGCAAATGTCCCTCCTCCGGGTTGCATCAGAAATTGAACTGAATTCAAAGTAGAGGTAACCGTGGCTACGGCAACCTGAAAGTTTGAAACCGGTTGATCAAGGCTACCTTGCTGAAGATTTCCTGCAGCAATCTGTGAAGGAGAAGACAATGTAATACTAGGTGCAGCAACCGTACCCAATACTGCCACATTGGAGGGAGAACCTGTTGGAGTAGAAGCACCTGTTGCAGAGACAACAATATTTCCGTTAAAAGTTCCTCCAGAAGCGCCAGTCAATCTAACTGAGATTGTTTTTGAAAAAGAAACGGCAGCGCCATATGAAAGAGAAGACTGACCTGCTGTTGTAAAACCATCGTCTGAATATTCGTAACCAGCTAATGCAGCTACGGATACAGTTAATACATTTGCACCTGATATTGTAAAGGTTTGCACAGCAGATGCTGAACCCAAGCTGGTTGAAAATGCACCTCCCGGTGTTAAAGCACCAACAGAAATGGATACTGCAAGAGGCGTATAAATAAGGTTTACATCATTACCACTTTGAGCAACAGAGAATGCTCCAGTAAATGCACCAAATGCAGTGGTGTTCAATGTAAAATTCGCAGCATTAAATCCGGAAATTCCACCAGTTGCTGTTAGTATTTTCCAGGTATAGCTGGTGATATCTGAAAAACCAGTAACCGTTCCACCCACAACAATATTGGTTGTGTTGGTTCCGAAGTTGCTGGTTCCTGTTGTTGTAACATAATCCCAGTTCGTACCGGCTGTTCCGGTTACGTTGGTGATGGTAAGGTTATAGGTTGCACCCGTGTTCCAGGTTTGAGCACCTGTGGTTAAAGTCCCAGCATTGGTTGTTCCGGTCGAGCCTGGAGCAAGAGTTCCGGTAACAGATAATGTACCTGGAGATGTTCCACTTCCGCCAAATGTTCCGCTCGCACCAACTGTAGTAGCACTAGCGCCTGTGCTTACTCCATTTACAAGAAGAGTTCCTCCTGTAACGCTGGTAGCACCTGTATAGGTATTAATGGCTGATAAAGTCAATGTACTTGTTCCTTGTTTGGTTAACGCAACGAAAGCAGTCGCACCATTTGTAACTGGAAGACCAAATGTTGTGGAAGAAGATCCGTTGATCGTTAATGTGGAAGTTCCTGTACCTGCATTGTTATTGGTAATTGAACCACCACCAACACCACTGGTAAGTGAAGCAATCGTTGGGCTGAAGCTATTCAGATCCCAGATACCACCATTGCTGGCAGAAAATCCCATTGAAACAGCGGTTGAACTTGGAAATGCAGTTGCAGTTCCCAATCTGATAATTCCGCTGTTGGCCATGTTAAAAATTGTACCTCCTGTATAAGTATTTGTAGAATTGATTGTAACTGTTCCAGCACCACCCGAAGAACCTGCAGCAAACATAAGAGGAGCCGATCCAGAAATCACACCGTTAACGGTTAGGTCATTTCCACTGGTTGCTCCAACAGATGTTGAATAAGAGGTATTGTTGGTAATGGTTGCCGCAGCAGTCATAACGGTACCTGTACTGGTACCAACTATGGCCATGTTACCAAAAGTAACAGCATTGGCACCTGCAGTAACGGTGCTTGGTAAAGATAAAGTAGCACCAGCTGAGGCAAGGTTAATACGAGAAGTGCTACCTGTTAGCTGGTTTACATTAAAGTTAAGAGATGCACCTGCTCCACCAGATACATTTCCCAGGAAAGAGATAGTTCTGTTGGCAGTTGAAGTTATATCATTAAGGTTCAAAACACCGCTCGCAACTACTGTTGTAGGTCCTGTAATGGTTCTAGCTGTAGTTGCATCTGGTGTTAAGGTATATCCGGAAGTCTGAAAATCAAGGGAAGTAACAATTCTGTTGGCTTCAATGGTTAAGATACCGGCAGTTCCGGCAACGATAGCTGGATTATTATCAGTCCAGGTAGCCTGGGATCCTGTACTAGTTGGTTGTCTCCACGAATTTGCGGTTCCCCAAGACCCGGTTCCACCGGCGGCAGGTGAAGCAGCTATAGAAGCACCATTCCAGTAATATGCATTCAATGCAGGGGTGACTGTTGTTGATACCCCGCTGTTCCAGGTTGTTCCTCTTCTTGTAAAAACTTTGATGTTGTAGAGTGTTCCGTTGGTTAGCGAAGTTACAGTAACTGTTGTACCAGCACCTTTATAAACTACTTTACCACCATCAAATGTAGTATTCAATCCATCCGTAAAGCTTGCTGAGTTTGCTGTGTATGCCGATCCATTTCCTGTAGGTGTAGCAGCTGTAAAGGATGAAGAAGAAGCAACAACCATCATTTCATCAAAACAAGATCCGTTTGTCCATGAAAGAACAGACTGTAAGTTTGCTACTGATGCTGTTAAGCTGGTTACATTATCAGCTGTTGAACAAACTGAAGCAGTTGTTGTTCCGCTGCTTTGTGTTTCAGCTGAATAATTAAACGCTTTATCTACCGTATAAACTTTGTAGTAATAGGTAGTTGAAGCAGAAAGCCCAACATTGTCTGTAAAAGAAGTACCTGTACCTATGTACCTTACGGTTCCTGTTAAAGAACCTGTTCCATTTGTGGTAGTATTACCAACAGCATAAATACCATTTTGATTCGGGTCATTGTCTGCATTCGGGCTAGTGGCATATCTAACAACCACATATCCACCTCCATCTACACCTCCACTGGCTGCACCCCAACTTACATCCAATGTCGATGCTGATGGATTACCTACCGTGACTGAACCTGGAGAATTTGGAGCCGATGCATCTGCTGCACCTGCATACAAAACAACATCATCAATATCAAAAGTAACAGCAGAAGCACTCCTACCTGTAACCAGAATTCCCGCAGTTGTTACAGCTGTTGTAGCAGATGTTTGAGTGACTGTTCTCAAAGTCCAGGAAGCATTTGCAGCAACGGTTACGGCAGTTCCATATGCAGTATTTGTGGTTCCATTTGTATTAATACTTTCCGTATACGATGCAATGGAAGGATTTTTTATAAAATATTGAATTGTATAACTCGTACTTGCAGCAGGTCCATTGGCAGGTGTTGCGGTCTGAGGACTTTGCAATCCTCTTGAAGCCGTGGCAACATTTACAATAGTTGCATATTTTGTTCCGGTTCTGGGCGTCGTAGTTGAAATTGTTGTTGAGGCTCCAGTCTGACTTTGACGACTCCAAGCAGTTGCGCTAAGAGTGGTACCTAATGCTCCAACTGTTTGACCTTCGAAACCTCCATCAAAATAAGGAAATGATCCAATCACTTGCTGGGCTTGTGAAGTGTGATTGTTTGCAAACAATCCAAACATCAAAACAAGCAAAATGAGCCAGTTTTTTGTGAATAGGTTTGTTTTAGAATTCTTAGAAGTTTCGGCTGTGGTAAAATTAAAAAACTTGGGTATACCCAAATTCATTTTGCTTGCATACCAAGCATTTGTTTTTGTTTTGGATTGATTTTCCATTTTTGTTGGTTTGGTTTTTATTTTTTAATTAATTTTTTGGAGTATATGGCGATTCTAGTTTGGACTTTAACAAAATAAAGTCCACTAGAAAGAGATGAAATATTTATTTTTTGAATACCATTTGTTGAATTATACCTTTCGTTTACTAATTCTTTACCTGCTAAATCAATAATAGAAATTACTCCAAATTCATTTGTGATGTTTTCCTCATTTAAAACCAAGCTCAATTCATTTGTTGCATTTGGATTTGGATAGATTAGTAGTTCGTTATTATTATTTTCTGAAATACTTGTAATTAAAGAACCTCCATTTTGGATAAATCTTTCGTGCCATTCTTGGTAAAAAATATTGGCAATAGTGGCATCGTGAAAGGCCAAACTGTTTTCGTCGTTTTTGGTATTGGCAAGGGTACTCCAATTGTGAGATCCTGTCCATAAGATTGGGTCGGAATTGGAATCTGCTTGGTCTATTATACAATACTTATGGTGCATTATTACATTTGTATCTAAATTGTACATTAAATTACTTCCCATAATGGTGGACATGGTTGACCATTGAGTGGTAGTAGTTTGATTGTTAACTAAGCCTTTTACAGTAACAGGTGGCACAGTATAATTTATTAAATCAGAAATTGCTGTTGTTATATCTGCACGTGTATTAATCATGGTTGCAAAATCAACCTCTGTATTGGCAGACCTCATGCTTTTTACTAAGTAAGAGTTAGTTCCATCGCTTGGGCTAAAATAACATTCTAATCTTTTATTATTTGGGCCAAGAACAAATTCATGAGGAGTGTTATCAGTTTTAAAAGCACCAAATCTAGAATTGGTTAAATTTGGAATATCGCTTGTATCTCCCCACATTTCTTCAAACTCTAAAGTGTAGGTTTTGGCCAAGGTTTGATCTTGAATAATAACAACATTATTAGGATCTCTGTTTATTTGCCTGTCTGTCCAATTGGTTGAACCAGTCCAAACGATTGGTTTATTTGGGTTGCTATCAAATGCATCTATTACTACAAATTTGTTGTGCATGATGTTGTATTGCCCAGTGGTAGGGCTAGCAATGTGAGGAATGTTTGCTGCTAATTGTCCAATTCCAAAATTGGTTGGTCCTTGACTTCCATCCGAAATGAATCTTACTTTTACTCCTCTAATCTTTGCTGCATTTATAGCGGCGGAAATGTTGCTAATATTTGTATTGTCAAAATCATAAATGGTAAGGTCCAAAGTATGCTGTGCTCTATCAATGTATGCAATTAATGTATCATCAATTGCCTGAAAAAGCTGTTGCGCTGGTGTTCCATTACTTACATTGTTGTTTACAGATCTATTAAAATAAACCTTTACGTTGCCAGTGGATAGTGACTTTGTACCAAATGCCCTAATTGGAGAATAAGCGGTATCACCTAAAGCATCAACAGAAAAAGCCTTGCAATAATATATTTTACCTGGTAATAAATTTGAAAATGCAAAAGTATGAACCGTATCTAACGTTGAATTAACACTTGTTATTGACCCTAAACTTGGGGTTAAACCATATTTTACGTAGCTTGAACCTAATTGGTCTGTTTTCCAATGCAAAGAAAATCCTGTTGTAGAAATGTTGCTGGTTGTGAGGGGCGTTATAATGTTAATGGTACCAAGGGAAATTATATCTGCAGCATATCTAACTAATAGTTGATAATTTGCTAGGTATTGAGAAGCTATTCCAATTAAATTGCATGCACCTGTTGGTAAAATTTCACCTACCAACGGTGAAGTAGCTCTTACATACATACTACTGGTTTCGCTGCCAAAACTAAAATTATAGCTTGCACCTGGTGCAATTGAAGATCCACCATTGGCAAAAACTACTCCGTTTATTTGAACTAATTCGCCTTCGTTTGTTTCGTCCAACTGATTTGGGGTAAAAATTTGAAGTGGAGGTAATGGGTTTGAACTAGAAATTAATGTGGCCGAATAAATTGGATTTAATTCCAAGAGCCCATTAAACTGTACAGTTTTACCAGTAACCTCGATGCTATCTCCTGGAACAAAAGCTGCAACAGAGGGTGAATATAGACCTATACCAGCAGTAGGATCCTGCAAATAACGTATTGCCCCTAATTCTGGCCCGTTGGTAACAATTCCTCTAATTGTAACTATGGAACTATCAGGCAATTGCCTAGCGGCATCAATAGTAATTAATTGGGCAAAAGTGTTACCAATTATAAAAAAGATGAAAATTTGAATAGAAAAAAGTAATTTTTTTATCATGGATTAAATGGTTTAAAAAGAATACAAAGAACAAGATTAAAGATAAACTAAGGGCAAGTTTAATGTTAAGTTATTATTAACATCTCAAAAAGATTTCAACAAAAACTAGATGTTAAAACCCACTACTAAAACATCATCCGTTTGTTCGTTAATTCCTTTCCACTCTGTAAAAATTTTGTGCAATTCGGTTTCTTGTTGGTAGCTAGAAATTGTAGATAATACTTCTAATAAATTTTTGAATGGTGTTTTTTTAAATTTTTTTCCTTTGCTGCCTCCAAACTGGTCATAAAATCCATCGGTTGTAAGAAATAATTCTTGCTTACTTTCTAATTCAAAAGGATGGTTTTGGTATTTTCTATTTTTCTCTAATTGCAAACCACCAATAGGATAGCGGTTACCAGAAATTTCAATTACATCGGAGTTTTTTGCTAAAAATAGTTTTCCAAAAGCTCCAGAAAAAATTCCTTTTCTACTTTCTAAGTTAAACTCTACCAAACTTACATCCATTCCATCTTTTGGTTCATCAGAGCCGTTGGTTTGTTTTAGTGCATTAATAATTGCTAGATCTAATTCCTCTAGAATGTTACCTGGATTTCTTTCGCCTTGTTCGTTTACAATTTTTTGCAACATGGCATTGCCTAAAATGGTCATTAAAGAGGCAGGAACACCATGGCCTGTGCAATCTGCCACCACCAAAATTAATGAGTTTCCTTTTAGGCTGTACCAAAAAAAATCGCCACTCACCAAATCTTTGGGTTGATAAAAAATAAAGCTGTGTGGAAATTTTTTTAAAAAATCTTGCTTGCTGGGTAAAATTGCTACTTGTAACTTTTTGGCGTAAGATATGCTTTGAATAATTTCTTGGTAGTGTTTATTTTGTGCTCTAAATAATTCATTTTCATTTTGAAAAAATTTTGAATTGCTGTCCCACTTCAAAATTTTGTTTATTCTTAAAAACAATTCTTTTAAATTGAATGGTTTTTTTATGTAATCATCTGCTCCGGCCTGAAGTGCAAAAACAACATCATCTTCTTGGTTTCTGCATGTCATCATTACAAAAGGAATAGAAGTAAGTTTTTGGTTGTTTCTTATCTTTTTTAATAAATCAATACCCGAAATTTCAGGCATCATCCAATCTGATAAAATTA
Organism: Bacteroidota bacterium; assembly: GCA_037131955.1. Classification (GTDB taxonomy): domain Bacteria; phylum Bacteroidota; class Bacteroidia; order UBA4408; family UBA4408; genus CAIMMJ01. The sequence continues at coordinate 5,809 of JBAXQC010000013.1, read as the reverse complement.
AATCGGTTTTATTGTTTAAAATAAAATCCAATGCCAATTCTGGCTCCTCAAATGTAATAACGGAATAGCCTTGGCGAGTGAGATTAAAACTAACTAATTCTAATACATCCAACTCGTCGTCAATAACTACAATAGTTGGGTTCAAAATATTCTTAGGTTATAAAAAAGAGATTTAATAAAGTTAAGAATAGTGCTTTTAATTTTTAAAAGGTAGAAATTGTTCTTGTTTTTCAAGAAAATTCTTTGCTTTTGGTGAGAAAAAAAGTAATTCATTTTTTAAATCTTTTTTGGTTTAAAATAAAACTACTTATTACATCAAAATAAAAACAACCGAATAAACTAAAACAGTGATCAGAAGAAGTATAAACTGTGTTTTTGGACTTAAGTTTTGAATTGTTTTCATAAAATTAAAATTTATGAAACAAATCTATGCAGGCTATGTTAAGGAATTTTGAACTTTATATTATTATTTGAATACCTAGTCTAAATTGGTGTTTATGATTGAGGTTATCAATTAAGCTTTCCTCTTTTTGATTGTAAAAATATTGAGCTTTTAATAGGGAATTAAAGCCTTTTATTTGGTAAGAATAGGCAAAGCCCCATCGTGCAAAGTAACCGGGAACCAAATCGTTCATGTTTAGTTCTTCGTAGCGAACGCTAACAGTGCTTCTGGCTTTTAGGTTGTAGTAGTTTAACTGTCCAAAAAATCCACCACTTAAAATTTTACCGCCGGCTTTGGATTTTGAAATTTTATTGTACAAAAAACTTGATGAGTCTGAGGGTTGCATTCTCATTTGGTGAATTTCGAATTGTGCCGAAATTCCTCTGTACTGAAAAGCAGCATCTGCACCATAAGTATATTTTTCGCCAGAAATTACTTTGGTAAGAAATTCGCCTTGTGTGAGTGCAGCAAAATTTTCGCCAACCGGCAATACTTTGTTGGTGTATCTGCCGTTTACGCCAATAGAAAACATGGGAATTACACTTATTCTTTCGTCTATTTCTTTGTACCTATATCTTGATGGATAAGAATATTCTACCCTTGAAATGTACTCGAATTTTCCAGAAGGATCGTTTAATCCCAGCAAAGAAGATTCTCCAAGTCCATTGTAAACACCACCAAATAAATTAATAGTATTTCGCAACAAACTTTTGTGAAAAGATACACCCACATCTCTTCTGCTAAAGAAAGCACCTCCCACAATTTCGGGTCTCTGCCAAAAAGGAGATTCAAAAAACGAAACAAAATTATTTCTGGAGTAGGGCACTTTTCCGTATCCCAAAATAAGGTCAACAAATCCAAGACCTTTGTAAGTTAAATTTGCATCAACTAGAGCAGGATTTTGAGGGTCGTTTGCTTTAGAAATTAATTGAGCGCCATCTAATCCAAAGTCAAATTCGGTATTTTTTCCAAATGTGCCTTTCAATAATATTTGAGCATTTCTCAAGAAGAATTTATTTTGCTTTCTATCTAAATAAGCGCTGTCCCAGCCAGCACGATAATTTGCAAACGATGAAAAACGATAAGTAATTTGCATCCTGCTGTTTCCTGTTCCAATTTGAGTTTGAGAAAACACTTGAAGCGTTGAGAATACTATAATAATCAGGATTAATTTTTTCATTCTATTTTACCAAAATTATATAACATTTCTAAATCATCGGATATTACTATTAGGTTGTTGTTTTCGTCAAAACAAAAACCTTCGGGGTTCAGCAAGTTCAAATCCCACGTTTTTTCTATTTCATAATTTTCGGAAAGTTTCATTAAAAGATGGTCTTCATCACTTAGTAAAAATAAACTTCCATTATAGAAACTTGCAGCAGATATATCTCTAACACTGGTAAAGGTAATCTCTCCTTGCAACACAAATTCTTTTGAATATTCTTGAATTGTAATAGGATTTTTTTCGGTAACCAAAATAAATCTTTCCTTTTTTGAGTTGTAGGCAATAGACTCAAACCCACTGTTGGAAGCCCTTTGCAAATGCAATTGATAACTTTTTACATACTCTAAAGTAGTGGCATCGTAAATCATAATTTTTCTTGTGGTTTCATCAGAAACATAGATTAGATTTTCCAGTTCAATTACTCCTTCAAAATCAATTCCTGTTTGTTTTGCTTTTAGAATTATTTTACCCAAGTTATCAAGTTTCAATAACGTTCCACCATCGCTTACCACTAAATAGTTTTTATCTTTGGTATACGCAATATCACTGGGTTCTTTTACTTTTAATCGCATTTTACTTTGTGGCTTTATTTTTATTGCACCATTCATTAACAATGAAAATGCAACAAGCCAATTAAAAAATAAACTCATGGTATAGTTTTAATTGTTTGATGAACCGGGTGTTGGTGTTGGCAAAACTGCCCATGGACCAGAGCCATTAGGGATTTTACCTTCAGAAACATCTGTTATTTGTGCTTTAAACCTGTAAAAATCCATAAGGGTGGTATCGGGCTTTACTAAACCAATAAACTCACCACCTGAACTTAGTCCTAAATTAACGTAAAGAGGGCCTAAATATGCGGCATTAATGCACCAAATTAGTTTGAAAGATTTAGAAGGGATGACAGTAGCTGAACTACCAGTTGGAATTTTGCGTTTGGTAAGATTTAAAGAATCGTCAGTAACAAAATATCCACCAACATCTATAGCAAAATCTGTAGGGTTATAAATTTCTATCCAATCGGGAAAGTCTGCTGTATCTGGGCTTTGAATAGTAGCACCATTAGATGCCATAAACTCGTTTATTTTAAGAATTGTATCGCCAGCCACAGGAACATTAGGATTATTAGGATTGCCGGGAGAAATAGGATCTGCTGGGAGCACTCTATCTTTAGTGCAAGCCAGGACAAATAATAATGAAAGTGCAAGAAAAATGCTTTTAATTTTGTTATTGTTGTTCATTATTAATTTGTGTGAGGAATCCTTTTCTCGAAAAGAAAAAAGTGACTATTTAATTAATTTTTTTGTGAATGTTTGGTTGTTAGAATTTACTGTGATGAAATAAATTCCCTTGGCAAGGTGGTCAGGTAAAAGAAGCGTTGAATTACTTAGAACTCCGTATTTCTTAAAAACAGTTGCACCAATATTGTTGCTTAGTGAAATGTTTAAACTTTGGTTGCTTTCAAAACCATCTATTTTTAAAAAATTTTCAAAAGGATTTGGATATAAATTTATTTCACTTAAGAAACCATTGCTTGTATAGGTAAGGGTATCGTTTCCTTTTACAACAACATCGTCAATCCTGTATGAGCCATTAGGATTATTTACGATATTTGCACCCCATCTTATTTTTAGACTTGCTTGATTTGAAGCCTCAACCGGAAGTTGAATAACAAGTGAATTATTTATCAATGCCCAAATGCTATTGCTAGGATTTTGAACAAATGTTATAGGAGTCCAAGTAAGTCCATTGTCTACGGAGTAGTCTAAAATATTTGCAGTACTACCTGATAATGGAAAATTTGTTGTATGTCTTACTCCATAACTTAATGTAATATTATTTATATTGATGGTAGAAAAGGATGGTGTTTCTACATAATAGACACCTGTTGCAGCGAGATTCTTTATAAACAAATTTTTTAAACCCGATGCACCTGCATACCCAGAAGAGAAGTTTGTGCTGTCAACGCTAAATCCTGCGGCAGTAGCAGTCCAATTTGGTGGTAAAGTATTAACTGCTACACTGTCAAAATTTTCAAAAAAAAGTGTGTCTTGAGAGAAAGCGGTTTTTAAAAAAAATAGAACACAAATTTTAGCAAGTATAAATTTTTTCATAGATTTTTATTTAAAATTTGAACAAAATTATGTTTTAGAAATTTTATTTTGGAGGTTTCTAAATTGTTAACAATTTGGTAACATTGCTTCGTTTAGTTTAAAACTCCATTTTAATGTTTTCTTTAAAGTTTAATTTCAACTAATTGCTTGTCTTATTATTTTTTTATCGCAATTGAAATTCCATCTCTAATTGGAAGTATAAAATTAAAAACTCTTTCATCCTCAAATACCATCCTATTAAACTGGTGCAATGCCAAAGTTTGTTTGTCCATACTTTCTGTATTATCTAAAACCTTTCCTTTCCACAACACATTATCAGCTATTATTATTCCACCTTTAGTTAACATAGGAAAAACTAAGTTGTAGTAATTGGTATAATTTCTTTTATCGGCATCAATAAAAACCAAATCAAATTTTATATTTATTGTTGGAATAATTTCTAGTGCGTTGCCTACAACTAAATTTAATTGATCTTTTTGAGGATGGGCAGCAAAAGACTCTAAAATTCTGTTTTCTAGTTCCTTGTTCTGCTCTATGGTTATAAGTTTACCATTGGGCGGCAATCCTTTTGCCAAACAAATTGCAGAATAACCGGTATAGGTTCCTATTTCTAATATATTTGCGGGCTGTTTAATAAGGGAGATAAATTGCAGTAAATTTCCCTGCAACTGACCAGAAAGCATGTGTGGCGAATGAACATTTAAATTTGTTTGTTCGTTAATATTTTTCAAGAGGTCTGTTTCGGGATTAGAAAATAAATTGCAGTAATTTTCAATTTGAGCAGGTACAAAATTCATAAACTATTTTTTTTGTGTAAAAATGGCAAAAAGAAAATTAGAAAGATTTGCAGCAATAGAAACTTTTTCAAATGTTTTTCAGCATGTGCAAACCTCTCAGCAAATTAACGACTTAGAGCAAAAAGGAACATGGAAAGCTACTGTTTTTAAAAACGAACATCCTTTAGTGCTAGAGCTGGGTTGCGGAAAAGGCGAATACACTGTGGGAATGTCTAGAGCGGAGAAAAACAAAAACTTTTTGGGCCTAGACCTAAAAGGAAATAGAATTTGGCGTGGTGCAAAAACTGCATTGGATGAGAACATTAACAACGCTGCTTTTTTGAGATGCAGAATAGAGAACATAGAAAAAGCATTCGCTGCAAACGAAGTAGATGAGATTTGGATTACTTTTCCTGACCCTCAACCACAAAAAACAAGGGAGAGAAAAAGACTTACAGCACCAGGATTTTTGAACAGGTATAAAAACATACTTAAACCAAATGGAAAAATTCATTTAAAAACAGATAGTTTTTCTTTGTATACTTATACCTTGGAGGTGATTAAAGAAATGGGAGCTGAACTTATTTACGAGACAAGCGATTTGTATAACTCAACTGTTCCAAGCAGTATTAATGAGCCATCATTAAAAACAATTCAAACCCACTACGAAAATTTATTTGCCTCCAAAGGTTTTAAGATTTGCTATATTCAATTTAAAATCAATTAGATAGGCAAGAATATTAGCAATATAAAAGTAATTTGAATTTTTTTTTGCTGTTTACTTCAAAAATACTATTTTTGCAGCCCTTAATTAAAATTTATGAAAAAGAACATACACCCTGAAAATTATAGATTTGTTGTTTTTAAAGACATGTCAAACGAACATTCTTTTTTAACACGTTCTGCGGTTGATACAAAAGACAGCATAGTTTGGGAAGATGGAAACGAATACCCATTGGTAAAATTAGAGATCTCAAATACTTCTCATCCTTACTACACTGGAAAAATGAAGTTGGTAGATACTGCAGGTAGAATTGATAAGTTTAACAGTAGATACAAGAAAAAAGAATAGTTTAGATTGATAATTGGTTTGTACTAAAAACCCCAATTTGCTTGTCAAATTGGGGTTTTTTGTTTTGTTATCGTTTAGAATAGCTCATAATTACAACACTTAAAAAAATTTGAATTAATTACTTCAAAAAAATATCCAAAGAAATAATGTCTTCTTCGGCTATCATCAATTCGTTGTTTA